>DKWG01000020.1:0-24785 GCA_002491605.1 Ruminococcus sp. UBA7158 | reverse complement strand
TTATTATACCATATCTCGTTTGGCATTTCTCTTTTTTGTTGGGTCTTATCATTTTAGCACATACATTAGCCGTATTATTTTACAAAACTTTAATGCAGATATTTATCAGTGTCACACATTCGGTGCAAAGCTCGCCATAATCGCCATTGCAGCCTTAAGACCGTCTACCGCCGCCGACATTATTCCTCCTGCATACCCTGCTCCTTCCCCGGCAGGATAGATATTTG
The DNA here is from genome assembly GCA_002491605.1 of Ruminococcus sp. UBA7158. GTDB lineage: Bacteria > Bacillota > Clostridia > Oscillospirales > Ruminococcaceae > Faeciplasma. The sequence goes on along the minus strand of DKWG01000020.1, from coordinate 24,558 downwards.
ACACTCCCAAAGCGCACATATTATCATCCCTTGTTATGCGAACGGGCGAGGACGTTCTTGTCTCGGGGGCGGTAAGCATTGCTCCTTTATCAGCAAAGCATTTCATCTCCGACGAAAACTTATGTATGCCCTCCTTCATCATATCAGACACAAGCTTAGGAAACAGCTTGTTCAAATTGCACGGTACAACGCCGGGCTTGTAGCTTGCTGTTACCGACGGCTTTGAGCTGTCGCCTATGAAATCTCCTACCGTAGACGCAGGAGCACGGTATCCGCCTGAAAGCGCAAACGCACGCTGTTCTATCTTACGTGCAAATTTCACACCGTCAAGCGGATTCGAACCGAAATCATTTGGCGACACCGACACAACGAGTGCGGAGTTTGCATTTTCCTTGTCTCTTGAGTGCTCGCTCATTCCGTTTGTCACAACTGTGTTCAGCTCGCTTTGCGCTGCCACAACGCTTCCTCCCGGGCACATACAAAAAGTATAGACCGCTCGGCCGTCGGGCTTTCTGAGCGAAAGCTGATACTCACCTTTAGGCAAGCCTGCACTTCCCGAAAAGCTACCGTAAAGGCTTTCATCAACGCTTTTTTGCGTATGCTCTATTCTTGCTCCGACCGAAAACGGCTTCGGAGCTAAAATCATGCCCTTATTTAAGAGCATTTCAAAGGTATCTCTTGCAGAATGTCCTATTGCCAAAACTAATGCAGATGCTTCTATGCTGTCGTGTTCAGTCGCAACTGACCTAAGCTGTCCGTTTTGAAGAGTAAAATCAGTAAGCTTAGTTTTAAACCTAATCTCACCGCCGTTGGCAATAATTCTTTGACGTATCCCTTTTACTATCCCGCGAAGATTGTCAGTTCCCAGATGGGGCTTTGCTTCATACAAAATTTCCTTCGGTGCGCCGAATTCGCAGAATCTTTTCAGGACATATCTTATAAGCGGATCGTTTATTCTTGTGGTGAGCTTGCCGTCGGAAAAGGTTCCTGCGCCGCCCTCGCCGAACTGAACGTTTGTGCGCTCGTCAAGCTCTTTGCCGCCCCAAAAGCCCTCAACAGCCTTTACTCTTTCATCAACATCCGCTCCACGCTCTAAAACAATAGGCTTATATCCGTATTCTGACAACAAAAGTGCGCAAAACATACCGCACGGTCCGAAGCCGGATATCACTACCCTTCCGGAACGCTTTTCTTTTGATATTGTCGGATTCAGATGAAGCTCTTCAACATATTTGACGTTTTTATATCGTCTGCACAATTTCTCCTCAAGTGCTTTTGACTTAAGCGTCAGCATAACCGAGCTGACAAAGTGAATATCCGTTCTCTTTCTTGCGTCAATCGATGATTTGTATATCCCTGCGTTTTCAATGTCGGACTGACTGAGTGATACTGCTTTGAGTGCAGCGTCTATCTTATCCTCGTTAGTCGCCGAGGGCGGTGTTTGGATGTTCATAACTATAATAGGCATTGGTCTTGCTCCTAATCATTCATGGCATTAATTTTGACACGTTTTAAAATGGAGCAAGAAACCCTTCTTGCTCCACAATAATATATTGATTACCTTTTATTCGCCGACGTTTAAATTCTCAATGTTGTGCTCAACATTACAGTAAACAGGATAGGTTCCGTAGCACCATACATTGTTGTACTTGGGAACAAAAATCGTCAGGTAGAACATAGCGTAGCCGTTATCTGTGTTTCTGTAGTCAAGCATATCAATCTGAGCGACAACATCGGTTGAATCAATGCTTTCAATTATCTCAGACGGTCCTACAAGCGTTACATTTCTAATCTTATCCTGTTCAATGTTGACTCGCATATCAGCAGGCTTATTGATGATATATATCTGCGAGCCTCTAATAGTGACCTTTTTCGATGAATAGCCTTCAAGGTCGAAATAAACAGTTGCGCTGTCATTTCCCGAGATATTTGTGTAGTTGCTGTTATCGTTTATATTAAGCGTCAGCATTGTTCCGATATTGATGCTGTTCAAATCAATATAATCAAGGGTGATGTCGTTGATGTTTTTAATATTTTCATTCTGACTTCTCACCGTTATGCTTTCAGGCTCGATTCGATACTTCAAGGATGAAAGGTCAAAGGAATCAAACATCTTTGTTATTCCGATATTGAGCTTCAAATCCTTCTTGAAGTAAACAGGCACTGTCAGCTCATAGGCGTCGGACGGAAACTGGATATTTTCCGTCAGGCTTTCGTTGGCAACGTCGTTGTCCTTGTTGTACATAACAATACTTGTATTTGATGTGACAACGGTTTTTTGAACTGTCGAGGGATTAGTCGCAGTAATAGCGCACGATGTTATCTGATCCATATAGTCTCTCGGTCCGTACAGCTCGATATAGGACGGATTAATAATTACCTCGCTTGGGTCTATGACATATCCGGCTGCTGCGGAAATTTTTGAAATATCCGCTGTAAGCGTACCGTCCTCAACTGAAAATCTCTTTGTCACCATATAGTCAAAGTCGACCTTAACAGTTGACGGCTCAACGAGAATATCCTCAATAGGGTCGCCGTTCACGCTTGTAACTATGAGCGATAGGTCATATGAGCCGGTAGCTCTGACGGGGTCTAAGTTCACACCTACATGAATATCGTCTTTACCGTAACCGCCGACCTGAAATCTCTTTCCCGTGAACCTGACGTTGACGGTTTCGACCGAAGTTTTCATAACCGAGATGTTAGCTACGCTTGCAAACGATCCGTCAAGCGAAAAGTCAATCGGAATATCCTTGATTGTAACTGTTTGTTCGGGAAAAGCAGTCATAGCTAAAAATATCCAAAGAACAAAAGCAACGACTGCCGAAAACAGTATAAGCATTAAGTTGCTGTTCTTGCGAATTTTAATCTTCTTTATTTTTTCTTCCGCCATCGATCGGTTCCTTTCTGCCAAACAGCTTTCCGAACACCTTATTGTCCTGAGACGACTTCTCGGGAACTATCTGAGACTTAAGGTATTTAATAAGCCTTTCCTTTGTATATCCTCGTGTCAGCTCACCGTTTTCAGCTATTGAAATAGTGCCTGTTTCCTCTGACACAACAACTATTATTGCATCGGAGTTTTCACTCATTCCTATTGCCGCACGGTGACGTGAGCCGAGCTGCTTGTTGATTCGCTCTTCCTTTTGAGGAGTCGGCAAAAAGCAGCCTGCGGCAATTATCCTTGCGTTTCTTATGATAACCGCACCGTCGTGAAGCGGTGTTTTCGGGAAGAAGATGCTGCCCAAGGTTGCAACGCTCGGGATACAGTCTAAAACCGTTCCTGTATCTATCTGTTCACCGAGTCTGATTTTTCGCTCGATAACTATCAGAGCGCCGGTTGTCGTCTCCGAAAGCTGGCTGACAGCTTCACCGATGGCATCGATGGCGTCGTTCCAGTTTTGCTGAACGTTATCTGCCTTGTAGCCGTCGTTAAAAACATTTAAAGATTTAACATTAGTTCTTCCGACACGCTCTAAAATTCTTCTCAGCTCAGGCTGGAATACTATAACCAGCGCAAGTATTCCCACCTGGAAGAAGTTTTGAAGCAAATACGACATTGCCTTAAGCTCAAGTCCTGCGGAAATAAGATACACAGCCGCTATTATACATATACCGATAATAAGCTGCTGAGCCTTTGTTTCACGAACAAGCTTTATGCCCTTGTATATTACATAGGTTAAAAGAATCATATCAATGATATCTTTATAATTGATGGAGCCGAGAGTGCTGAACAGTCTCGAAGTCAAATCGCTTATCAATTTCGCTTTTCCCCTTCCCTGATGCTTAAACAAAAGAGTATCAAACTACTCGAAAATTTTTCATCTATCATTCTGATTTGCACGGCTGTACCACCGAATATACAGAGTGCCTAAAGTCAAATTTCCTTTTTTCTTAAAAGAAACCGAGCTTAAAAAACTCCGTCCGAAATCAGCATATTTCAAATACTATTTTAACAGCATACCATCAAAAATACAATAGTTAAAGACCATCTTTTGAAAATTTTTTTACAGTATCGATAAGCGACACAACCTCCTTTTCACTGTTGAAAACAGAAGGCGAAAACCTCACTGTTCCGTCGGGAAGAGTATTCAGGGTTCTGTGAGACAGGAATGCACAATGCAGACCTCCTCTTAATGCGAATCCCTTTTGTGACAGTGCTTCTGCCAGCGACGGAGCAGGTATTCCCTCAATATTAAACGACACAATCGGCACAAAGCGTTCGCCACGCCTGTAAACAGTGACTCCTTCGATTTTTGACAAGCCGTCAACCATAATCCTGCACAGCTCCTCCTCGTGAGAAAAGATATTATCCATGCCCATCTGATTGACATACCTGATTCCAGCTCCGAGCGATGCAATTCCGACGGTGTTAACAGTTCCGCTCTCCAAAAGCTCCGGCATTACGCCTGTCTGCTCAAGCTCAGCCGACGTCGCACCAGTTCCGCCCTCTATAATCGTTGACGGCGTATATGCGCCGTCTGAGATTAATAGACCCGTTCCTGTTGTTCCGTATAAGCCCTTGTGACCTGCCGTACAGATGAAATTAATGCCGTCTGAAAGCTTTATCGGTATTATACCGCACGCCTGTGCGCCGTCAACAATAAAGCACACGCCGCGCTTTTTGCACATTTCACCGATTTCCCTTATAGGCATAACCCTGCCCGTGACGTTGCTTGCGGCTGTACATACGACACATTTTACAGATGATGTCATTAGCTTTGAGAAGCTTTCAAGTGTCTCTCGGTCGGACTTTCCCACAGTCGCCACATCCACTCTTACTCCGTTTTTTGACAGCGCATAGGCAGGTCTTGCAACAGAGTTGTGTTCCATTGAGGATATAATCAGCCTGTCTTTCGGCTTCAGCATTCCTTTTATGCAAAGGTTTAAGGCGTGAGTGCAGTTTTGTGTAAAGACAACGTTTTCAGGGCTTGCAGAAAACATATCTGCCGCAAGGCTTCTTACTGTATACACCATCTCGGCTGCGTTGTAGGAGTAGATATGTCCTCCCCTTCCCGGGTTTCCGCCGTACCTGTCTACGGCATTTACCAGCGCATTTTTGACCGACGGAGGCTTTGGATAAGTTGTTGCTGCATTGTCAAAGTATACTGTTTTCAATTCTGACCATCTCCTTTCTCATATGAAGACTTCATCTTTGAATTGTCATTCGATCTTTATTTGTTATTCCGTTTTTTGTAAGTATTCCGGATATCATTTCAGGATCGTCTTTTACACGGATTGAATATCCGCAGCCTGTCGACATATTCTTCGGAGTTTTTTCAACCTCGCAGTAATATCCCATGTTGTTTAAAAGCCGTTTCGCCTTCATAGCATAGGTTATGGAGGAAACGGCGATAAGTGTATATGTCATAGAGCACCTCAAAACAAAATATTATTTTTCCACTATGACAATATATGATTTACGGATATGCTTTGACAATTAAAGCTAAAGGCGAAGACCAACAAAGGTCTTCGCCGAACAGCAGCAGTATTAATTTATAATCGCAGTAAATAACGCAGAGGTTTTTAAATATGTCTTTCAATCAGCGCAACACAGTGCGCAGCTATTCCATCTCCTGAGCCTGTAAACCCAAGCTTTTCTTCCGTTGTTGCCTTGACGGATACATCGCTGACATCAATCTGCATTGCATCAGCTAATTTTTTTCTCATTTCATCAATATAAGGAGAAAGCTTCGGTGCCTGTGCAATGACCGTTGCGTCTATATTAACAACGTCACATTTATTCTCGTGCAGAGCTTTTACTACTTCCTTCAAAAGTCCTATGCTGTTTGCCCCCTCGTATTTCGGCGAACTGTCGGGAAAGAGCTTTCCGATGTCGCCCATGGCAGCTGCGCCGAGCAGTGAATCCATGACAGCATGGGTTAAAACATCGGCATCGGAATGACCTAAAAGTCCCTTTTCATACGGAATATCAACTCCGCCGAGAATAAGCCGTCTGTTGTCAGTAAGGCGATGAACGTCATAGCCATGACCGACTCTGATTTTAGAATGCAGCAGACCGTTTATCATATAATAATCCTCCATTGTTGTCAGCTTGATATTTGAGTATGCACCAAGGGTCATGTGCGGACGTATTCCTGCGGCGTCTAAAAGCTGAGCGTCGTCGGTATAATCTCCCTTTGCCATCGACACGGCATATAAATAAAGACGCATAGAAAAGCTCTGAGGTGTTTTAATTTGATACAGCAAGTCTCTGGGCGGAGAATACGACTCATCCTTACTTTCAAGGCGCACGGTCTCCTTTACGGGAACACACATTATCGAGCTGCCGTAGGTATAAGCGTCCTCAATCGACTTCTCAATCTCCGCAACGGAAATAAGCGGTCTTGCTCCGTCGTGAATACATATTATTTCCGCATTTGAAGCTTTGACGGCGTTTAAAACAGACTCCTGCCTTGTTGCACCCGATTCAACAAAAATAACTGGCTTATTTATTTCACGCAGCGCCGTGCCGTATATATTTTGCATATCCGTCGGGGCGGAGACGATTATTCTTTCGATGTATTTGCATTTATCAAACGCCTCGCAGGCTCTTAATATGCACGGCTTGCCGCCGATATCCATTAAAAGCTTGTTTTCCCCCATTCGCTCGCTTCTGCCGCCGCAAGCAAGTATCAGGTCGCTCGAACAGGACTTCGGCATAAGCTCTGTCAATCTATCCATATAAACGTTCCTTTCAAAATATATCGATATAATTGTATCAAACTTTTGCTCAAAAAGCAATCTCAGTATTAAAAAACGAGCGTCCCTGCGACGAATCGAAGAGACGCTCATTAAGCTTTACTATTTTGAAGCTATCAGGTTATTACATTGTAACTGTAAGGAACTTGAATACGAAGAGTACAGCAATTATTGTAACAACGATATCCTTCTTCTTGTAGTTTCCTGTGAAGAGAGTGATCAAAACATAAGAAATTGCGCCGATACCGATACCGTTAGCAATTGAATATGTCAAGGGCATCATAATGAGCGCCAAGAATGCAGGAACTGCACTTCTTACGTCTGCCATATCAACCTTGCCGAAGCTCTTGAGCATCAAAACTCCGACATAGATGAGTGCTGGAGCTGTTGCGCAGCTGGGAACAATTCCTGCCAAAGGAGTCAGGAACAAAGCAACCAAGAAGCAAAGTGATGTTACCAAGCTTGAAAGACCGGTTCTTGCTCCTGCAGCAACGCCGGCAGAAGATTCAACGAAGGTTGTGCAGGTTGATGTACCGAGTACTGAGCCGGCAACTGTAGCGATAGAGTCGCAGGACATAGCCTTGTTGACATCAATCGGGTCACCGTTCTTATCGAGCATATTAGCTTCGGAAGCTGTGCCGTAGAGAGTGCCGATGGTGTCGAACATATCAACCAAGCAGAAGGTTATGATAAGAATGATTGCGCTGAACACGCCGCCGATATGAGCGCCGGTGAAAGCGTTCTTCCAAGAATCAGCACTGAACAATCCGGTTACACCTACTGTGCCGAAGTCCTTAAACGACTGACCGATAGCGCCGAGGTCGAATGAAGGAACCTGAAGTGTGCAGACGTAGTACAAAACTGTTGTTGCAAGGATACCGATCAAAACATTGCCCTTAACCTTGTACTTAGCCAAAACAGCAATAATGATGAAGCCGAGAAGAGCCAAGAGTGCAGGAAGTGCGGTTTCCTTGAAGGTGCCGTTTGCAATAGCGCCGTGGATATCGACAAACTGAACCAATGTATACTGGTTTGTCTGAATGATGCCGACATTCTGGAATCCGATGAAAGCTATGAAAAGACCGATGCCGGCAGGGATTGCCTTCTTGAGGCAGTCAGGCATAGCCTTAGCAACGTACTCTCTTGCGCCTGTTATCGAAAGAATCAAGAAAATAACACCGGACAGGAATACAATAACCAATCCTGAATGATAGCCCTCAATAACGTTTACCCCTGCAAAGTGAGCGCCTGCAACGAAGCAGGTGCAGAAGAATGCGTTGAGTCCCATTCCGCAAGCCTGTGCATAAGGAAGATTTGCATAAAGAGCATACAAAAGTGTTCCAATGAATGCAACCAAGACTGAAGCTACGAAAACAGCGTTCCAAATCTGACCCATGATAACTGAGTCAGCGCCTGCGCCCACGAGCCAGCCGTTTGCACCTTCTGCGGCAACCTGATTAGGGTTGACAAATATGATGTATGCCATTGCAAAGAAGGTTGTGAGTCCACCGATAATTTCAGCTCTTACGGTAGAACCACGCTCGGAAATCTTGAAAAATTTGTCCATATTTTTACCTTTCCTTTCATTTACGCTTACAACATCGGCTAAGGGCTTTTTTATCGATTGAAAAAGCTCTTTTCCCATATTGTTCGCAGTTTTATAACGCAATTTTCACAAATTACATTACTTCTTCATGGTACAACACATTATTAAGATTGTCAACCGATAAATTATTATATTCATATTATAAATTTGTCGAAAATCAAGAAATGATTTTGTCTATTTTTACTACAATTAATATATATCAATCTTCTGTCCTTGAAATCTTTGTATTTAAGTGATATAATAATACTAATTCTATCGGATTGCCGATTGCTTTGCGGCAGGCTTAGCTTGTGCAATTGCAGGCTCTTTATTATCGAGAGCCGCAGCTGTGTCGGCTCAAAGCTGTTTGACCGCATCGTTAGCCGGCGATACCTTAAGATTATAAGAAAGGAACATCTGTACAACAAAACAGATGGATATATTGATATGCAGAATTTATTTTCATTTACTGAGCTTCAATCAAGATTTGCGCCATTTCCGAAGTCGCTTCACATTGTCTTTTGCGTTATTGCAACGATAGTCTTTCTTGCAATTTATTTCAGAACTCGCAAGGTGTCTAATCTGTTGTGGATGGTAGCCTGCGATATGCTGCTTGTTTTGCAGTTTTACAACGATAAGATCACTGCGCTTGTGATCGGCATATGCGAGGTTGCGCTTTTTGTCAGCATATTTGTTTTATATCTTTCGGATAAAAAGAAGGAAAAAGAAATTGACGCTAAATGCGACGAATGCCTTAAGGACATCGAGAACGCAGTTAAATCCGAGCGTTCCAAGATTGCAAGCGATGTAAAGGACGACGTTATAACTCAGGCGTTTGACAACAATGATACCAAGTGATAACTACACCGACGTTAATTAAGAAAGGTGCGTTAACAAGCATGACAAAAGCCGTTATTTTAGACGCCGATACCGTCACATCGGGGGACGTCTCGCTGTCGCCTATTACAAGCCTTGTCGATACAAGGATTTACGGTCATACCGATTACGCCGACATAGCCGAAAGAATTGCCGATGCGGAAATAGTTTTAACTAACAAATGCAGAATAACTGCCGAGGTTTTCGAAAAGTGTCCGAACATTAAGTTTATAGGTCTTTTTGCAACCGGCTACAACAATATTGATACTGTTTGTGCCGAGAAGCACGGCTGTGTGGTTGCTAATGTGCCGGGATATTCAACAAATTCTGTCGCACAGCACACATTTGCGCTCATACTCAACTACTATTCAAATATTGCGCAGTATGACATATCGGTCAAGCGCGGCGACTGGCAGGTATCTAAGCTTTTCACTTATTTTAATATGCCGTTTTTTGAGCTGAACGGAAAAGCTATCGGAATAATCGGATACGGTGCTATCGGGAAGGCTGTTAAAAAAATCGCTTCAGCTTTCGGAATGAAGGTGCTTGTTTATACAAGAACCGTCCCTGCCGATTGTGAAGGGATTGAGGTTGTCGGATTGAACGAGCTTTTAAGCAGGTCGGATATAGTAACGCTGCACTGTCCGCTTAACGACGGGACAAAAGAGCTGATAAACTCATCGACTCTTAAGCTCATGAAGCCGAGCGCCGTCTTAATCAACACGTCACGGGGCGGAGTAATATGTGAAAAGGATCTTGCTGATGCGTTAAACAACAATGTTATTTCGTACGCCGGACTTGACGTTTTAACAACTGAGCCGATGAGCAAGGACTGTCCGTTGATCGGAGCAAAGAATTGCTGCTTTACTCCTCATATAGCATGGGCACCTCTTGAAACAAGAGTCAGGCTTATCGATATGGTTGCCGAAAACATTTCGGCATATCTATCGGGAAATCCTATTAACAACGTTGCAGCGCTCAATTAATAAGAAAAGGGAAATTAACTATGTCATATACAATACCCAACAAAAGAAGAGTTGTAATCAAGGTCGGAACATCAACATTAGCTCACCCCTCGGGGCAGCTTAACATAAGGCTTGTCGAGGACCTTGTCAAGGTAATCTCAGACATCAAGAATGCAGGATACGAGATTGCCCTTGTATCATCGGGAGCTATCGGCTTGGGCGCGGCAAAGCTCGGTTTAAGAGAGCGTCCTAAGGACACGCCGACAAAGCAGGCGTGCGCAGCTGTCGGACAGTGTGAGCTGATGAATATGTATGATAAGCTCTTTAACGAATATAACATTATAGCGGCGCAGGTGCTTTTAACTAAATATGTTTTGTCTGACGAACGAAAGGAAAACGTTGAAAACTCTCTTGAAAAGCTTTTGGAGAAGGGCGCTATTCCGATCGTAAACGAAAACGACGTTGTCGCTATAGACGAGCTTGAGCTTGAAGTCGGTGAAAACGACTCGCTTGCCGCTATGGTCGCCTGCCTTATTAATGCTGATTTGCTGATTATTATGTCCGACATCGACGGACTTTACGACTGTGACCCGAGGAGCAATCCGAATGCAAAGCTTATTTCAAGGGTTGATAAAATAACCGATGAAATCGTCAACTCTGCTAAGGGCGCAGGCTCTGAGCTTGGCACAGGCGGAATGGCAACAAAGATTAAAGCCGCTAAGCTCGCAACACGAAATGGAATCGATATGCTGATAATCAACGGCAATCGACCGAAGAATTTATACGATGTCTTTGACGGCAATATAATCGGAACGCTTTTTGCAGCAGAGAAATAAATTTTGATTTCCGAACGGAACTCAAGGAAAGAGTATTACATGACTGATTTTGAAACGATTAAGAAACAGGCAGGTGCGGCTAAACGGGTCATCAGTGTTTCAAGCATTACCGTACGCAATGCAGCACTTGAAAACATAGCAAGCTCTCTTGAAAAAAATAAAAGAGCAATTATCGACCAGAACAGAATTGATATCAAGAACGCAGAGGACGCAGGCATAAAGTCTTCCTTAGTCGACAGACTTTATCTGAACGAAAAGCGCATTTCGGACATTGCCGAGGGTGTCAGAAAAATCATAAGCCTTCCCGACCCTATCGGCATAATCGACGGCGGTGAGATTCGTCCCAACGGCTTAAAAATAACTAAGCTTCGTGTTCCGATGGGCACAATAGGAATAATCTATGAAGCAAGACCCAATGTAACTGCTGACGCTGCTGCTCTTTGCATAAAGTCCGGAAATGCCGTTATCTTAAAGGGCGGCAAGGAAGCCATTTATTCTAACACAATCATATGTGCAATCATGCGTGACGCCCTTGAAGAAGCAGGACTTCCTGCCGATTGCGTGCAGTTAGTAACAGACACCTCGAGAGATACGACAATGAAGATGATGCGCGCAAACGACGCATTGGATTTGCTCATTCCCAGAGGCGGAGCAGGACTTATCAATTCCGTCGTTGCAAATGCAACCGTGCCGGTCATTCAAACAGGCGTCGGAAACTGCCATATATATGTCGACTCCGCTGCTAATATTCCCATGGCTGTAGATATTGTTGACAATGCCAAAACCTCACGTCCGGGTGTGTGCAACGCCGCCGAAACGCTTTTGGTTCACAAAAGCATTGCCGAAGAATTTTTGCCGCAGCTAAAGCGCCGCTTAGACAAGTCAAACGTTGAAATAAGGGGCTGCGAGCTGACAAAGATGATTTTGGGAAGAACAATCGTCTCTGCGACCGAAAACGACTACGAAGTAGAGTTTTTAGACTATATACTTGCCGTCAAGGTGGTCGACAGCATTTATGAAGCAATCGAACACATTGAAAAGTATTCAACCGGTCACTCAGAGTGCATTGTCACCGACAATATAGCCGCCGCTGAGGAGTTCCAAAGAAAAATAGACGCCGCAGCAGTATATGTCAACGCTTCGACACGCTTTACAGACGGCTTTGAGTTTGGCTTGGGTGCAGAAATAGGAATCTCTACGCAGAAGCTTCACGCAAGAGGTCCGATGGGTCTGCATGAGCTTACGACCTACAAATACCTGATAAACGGCAACGGTCAGGTCAGATAAGATAAGCAGTTATCTTTTATTGAGAATCCACTTGAAAGGTAATTCACATGGCAAATAAAAAGAAAAATCGTGCGAAAAGAGTAGACGCCGAGATAGTTGAAAAGGACGTCCCTGTTGTAAAGAGCTCAGAGACCGACGGCGAGGGTTTATCGGGTGAGGACTTTACAGCATCGGTGACAAAGCTTGCCGATGCAACCGGCATAATTGAGATACCCGGTGAAATGCTTGACGGCAACGAGAAAAAACCGAGTGTTAAAAAGGATAAGAGCGAAAAAAAGCAGCGAAAATTCGCTATAAGCGAATTGGACGACCAGGTTAAAGAAATAATCGACGACGCCCTCGATGAAAACACAGATGACTTAGGCATAACCGACGAAGCTGTGAACCAGGAGTCAAGCGTAAGCTTTTCGCAGGCGCTTACAATTGCATTCGGAGTTATAATACTTGCCTTTGCAATCGTCGGAATGATTTTTACCGGTCATCAGATTAAAACATATGTAGACGCTAAAAATGATAATTCTAAGCTTATATCGTCTTTTGAACGGCTTGTAATTCCGCTTGCAGCAAGCGATACGCCTACGTTTGACGATGTTTCCTCACTCAACCGTGACGTTTTGCTCACAGCTGCCTGCTGGGACATTATTCTGTCCCCTTCTGCAACATATAACGTTGAAAACGGATATTACAAAATATCCTATCTTGAGCTGGATCAAAGAATTACAATGCTTTTCGGCAAAGGGCTTCAATATGAGCACGGGACAGTCGGCGATGAGGAGCTTATGTTTTCATATGACCAAAGCACCGGAATGTATAAAATCCCCTGCGCTCCTCGCTTAATTGCATACTACCCCAAGGTCGACAGCATAGAGCAGACATCTGACGGCTATAAGCTGTCCGTAAGCTACAGAACTCCCGTTACCAACTGGATATCGAGCGACACGTCAGCGGAAAAGATTATGATTTGCAATGTAAAAAAGAGCGACATCGGATATACTATTTCATCGTTCGAAGTCGGCGAAATTATTAATGAGCAGGGATTGTAATTTTTGCTTTTTTCGATTAGGTCAATAGATGTATTTATATGAGCATATTTCTCTGTCTCAACGAAAATTTTAAATGAGGGGCATGATTATTCTTATGAAAAAATATAAGCGTTTGTTTTTCATTTTCACTGCGCTCGGCGTTTTGCTGTCCGATGCTATGTGCGCTTTTGTTGCATATAACTACTGCGAAATGAAAAATGCTGCCTACAGTGCACCTGCAAGCACCGCATTTATTTTCGCTGTCCCCTTCCTGCTTGCTATCGCAATATGCGCTGCTGCCGCTTGTGTATTTTATAAAAAGTACAATAAGTAATTCGCTTGTTGATGAATCGGATTGTAATTCGTGTGAAAATAAGTTATAATTTAGAAACAACTATATAACTACGATTTGGGGGATTATATGAATAGGAAATTTATGCGAATTATATCCTTAGCCCTATGCGCAGGAATGACATTCTCGCTTGTCGGATGTGCGTCCGGCGCAGGCGACAGCAAGTCGTCCGGCACCGATAAGGATTTATCCGCATCGAACGTACCGAAGGAAGAAAGAGTTATCGTTAAGCCCGAAGATGTAAGTATTGATTTGACAATCAGCATATCCCCTCTCAACGCTTCAAAGATGAATTCAGGCAAATTTGAGGGCTGGGGAACAAGCCTTTGCTGGTGGGCAAACAGAGTCGGCTATTCTGACAAGCTGGCGCAGAAAACAGCAGATCTATTCTTCAGCGAGGACGGACTGGGCTTGAATATCATGCGCTACAACATCGGCGGAGGAGACGACCCGTCTCATAACCATATAACAAGAACCGACTCGGACGTTCCCGGATGGCTGGTATGGAATGAGAAAAAGGGCGAATATGTTTACGACTATAAAGCTGATAAGGATCAGCTGAACGTTTTGAAAAGAGCTGTCAAGGCAGCCGGAGACGATGCAATTGTTGAGGTCTTCTCAAATTCACCGCCGTACTTCATGACAAAGAGCGGCTGTTCTTCCGGCGGAAGGGACGGAAACGTCAACAACCTCAAGGACGATTGCTATGAGGACTTCGCCGAATACCTTGCGCACGTCACTGATTACATTCAAAATGAAATGGGTATAAAGGTCGCAAGCGTTGCGCCTATGAATGAGCCTAACACCAATTTCTGGTGGTACGGAAGCAATAAGCAGGAAGGCTGCCACTTTGACGCAGGCGAGAGTCAGTCAAAAATAATTGAGCTGACATATGAGGCTCTAAAAAAATACGATTTACCCAACGTTATAGTTTCCGCAAGCGATGAAACAAGCACTGAGCTTCAGATAAACGAATACTTAAGCTATTCCGACAAGGCAAAAGCCGCTATAGGTCGAATCAACACTCATACATATAATCCGTCAAGGATCGGAGAGCTGGGTCAGCTCGCCAAGGATGAAGGCTTTAATATGTGGATGAGCGAGGTCGACGGCAACGGAACGGCAGGAACAAATGCCGGAGAAATGGGAGCCGCACTTTGGCTCAGCGAAAAAATCATCGGCGATATCAATGCCCTCTCACCGTCTGCATGGGTTTTGTGGCAGGTTATTGACAAGCATATATGCGAGGAAGGCTACAAGGGCAGACAGGATTCGGGAATGATCGATATAACTCAGGGCTTCTGGGGAACGGCAGTAGCCGACCACGACAACTGCGATGTTGTGCTGACACAGAAGTACTATGCCTTCGGTCAGTTTACAAAATACATTCGTCCCGGCTCGACAATTATCCACTGCGGCGGCGATTCACTTGCTGCATATAACCCCAAGGATAAGAGCCTGTCAATAGTTGTCATCAATAAATCGGACAAGGACAAAAAAGCCAACATAAGCCTTTCGCAGTTTGACAGCGTCGGCGACACCGTTCATGCTACAAGAACCAGCGGCAGCATGGAAAACGGCGAGCACTGGTCACCGCTCGATGATATCTACACCTACGGCAAGGGCTTTGTAGCAGACATAAAGGGCAATTCCGTCACTACCTTCGTTGTAGAAAACGTTGAGATGTCTGAAATTAAGCTGAATAAGCTTTCAATGGATAAGGCAGCTGTTACCGGTTCAGCACCGTGGAACAACGGTTCTGACACTGCTGACAACGTCATAGACGGCAACACCCAAACCTTCTTCGACGGAGTCCAGAACGGCTGGCTTGAAATTGACTTAGGTGAAACTCTAACCTTTGACGTAATAGCATATGCCCCCAGAACAGGCTTCGAAGGAAGAATGGCGGGCGGCAGATTTTACGGCTCAAAGGACGGCAAAAAATGGACCGAGCTTTACACAATCACCGCTTCTCCTTCATCGGGCATTAACTATGGATTCTTGGATAAGGAATACAGCTTCAGATATATAAGATACGATGTCCCCGAAGGAAAATCAAATGTAACAAATGAAAATTATCTTTGTAACATTGCGGAGGTTGAGATTTACTCTTCAGAAAAATAAGCAGACAATCAATGTCAAGCATTAATGACGGGCATATTGACGTCACTAAGGTTTAAAGAGCTTGACTCCGTGTAAAAGGAACGGTCATTATTATGATATACAAAGCGCCATGCGTTGCTTTCGGAATGTTATCCGGATTGCTGTTGTGCTTCTATGCGAGCTTTCATCAAAAGCTGATATTGCTCGCAGTCATTGCAGTATTGATATTGCTTTCGCTTAAAATGCTGAGCGGAATGATTAAAAAATGCACATTTGTGATACTTGTGTTCGCTTTGATATCGGTCGTGTATAATATAGTTTTTACGGCAGTGAATATTGACAGCCTCACCTCTATGACAGGTGAGGCTGTTCCCATTAGCGGCATTGTAACAGACTGCAAGGATTCCGATTCATCAAGTGTGACTGTTAAAGGCGACATCGGAGGAGTTCACGGCAAAATAAATATATACATCAGGGATTCAAGCATAAGCCCCGGCGACACTGTGAGCATGACCGCAACGGTTAAACAGATTGAAAACACTGCCTTGTTCAACGCAAGAGATTATTACTACTCAAACGGAGTGTTTGTAACGGCATCATCCCCTTCTGATATAACCGTTACCAAGGCTTCCGGGCTTAACGCCGTATACGGATTCATAAGAAGCTTCCGTGACAGAATTACGACTAAGCTGTGTCAATACGCAGGCTTAGAGGAAGGACGATTCCTGTCGGGAATGCTTGCAGGTCGCTCATCAGAGCTTCCGAGCGATATTTCACTTGCGGCTAACCGTTCCGGAATCGGACACATACTGGTAGTTTCAGGCATTCACGTTGCTATACTTTCAATGTTCATTGAAAAGCTGATGCGCATTCTCGGTGTTCACAGATTTATAACATTTGCGTTGGCAGAAGGGACAATGGTTTTGTTTTGCATATTCTCAGGTATGCGTTCTTCTGCTGTCAGAGCATTGATAATGATGAGCATATACTACATATCAAAGCTCATCATGCGTGAATACGACAGCCTTGCCGCACTTTCAACCTGCGTTATAATCATGCTTGCTGTTAATCCGTACATAGCTGCAAATTCGTCATTTCTGCTTTCAATCGCAGGCGTTTTGGGCGTGGGTACGGCTGCGCCGGCGGTCATAGCAGAGTTCAATGTCAAAAGCAGGCTTGCAAAATCCGTGATAACTGCCATGTCAGCTTCTGTATGCTCTCTCCCCGTCTGCCTGTTCATGTTTGACGAAATATCAATTGTATCTGCGATAACAAATACAATAGTTGTCCCCTTCTGCACGGCGGCATTATGCTTATGTATGATATTTGCAATCTTCGGCGGACCCAATATACTCTCGTTTCTCGTCAAGCTTGCAGGGCTTACAGTCAGCGGTGTAATGCAAATATGCCGCCGAATATCGTCACTAAGCTTCACCTATATGCCGATCAAGTTCAGCTTTATTGCACCGATAGTTTTTACTTTGTTTATCATAGCTGTTTTGATACTGTTGATGACGAAAAATACCCGTAAATTCATACTGACCTGTTTTGGCATATGGTGTTCAACGGCAGTCATGGTATTTGCCGCATACGCAGTCGATACAGACAAAACTCATATACGAATATTGACGTACGACAGCGGATATTTGTGCGTTGTCAGTCAAAACAGCGACTGTATAGTTATCGATTCCGAAGGAAGCCGCCACAAGGATTTTGAGAAGATTATCAGAGAAGAAGGAATGTCAAATACAAGCGCTGTAATACTTTTAGACAACGGTACGGCTGAATACACCGGCTATATGAACACATCAGTCAAGCCAGATAAAATGATTTTCTCGGACGCCGACAACGCCTACGGCGTCGATGCCGAGTTGCTTACCCTTACGGACGGTACAACAATCGATGCCTTCGGCGTTGAAATTACCTACTGCGGCGACAAGTGTATAAGCATTAAAGCAGCATATGATCTGCTGATGATATCGTCTGAAGCTTTGCCTACAGCCGAAGCCGAAAACTATATCGTAACGGTCGGCGGTCTAACCGTTATTCGGTGCGACGATAAGGTCATACTTTCAAAGAACGGGCTTGACATAAGTGTAAACTCATCCGATATCGGCGAGATAGTAAACGGTGTTATGTAGACGGACGTAATATAGATTAATACCTATAACTGAAAGTATATTGTTCAAAAATCAAAATCACTGCTTCAATGGTGGTTTTGATTTTTTATGTCAGCAATACATATAAAAAGATTTGGTTAAATTGCACATGATAAAGACGTCATATATATTCGAAGCACGAAATCGAAGCGTTTTGAAAGGTTTTGATTGAAAACTATTGCAATTATAATTTTTCAATGCTATAATCTCATTAAGATAAATCAAAAAGCTTCAAATTCATTCAAACGAGGTGAAAAGTATTGCTTACAGAAAAGCGACACTCAATTATTCTCAACACTGTAAATAAGCAAAAAAGCGCAGGACTCACCGAGCTTTGCGAGCTGCTGAACACATCGGAGTCCACGGTTCGCCGTGACCTAAGCATTCTCGACGAAAAGGGTCTGCTGACAAAGGTTCGAGGCGGCGCAATATCCATAGTACAGGACGACAGCTTTACATCGGCAGAGCCTAACGTTGAAGAAAAAGCCGAACTTTTCATGGAGGAAAAGGAGGCTATTGCAAGATATGCGGCGACCTTGATTGAGGACGGCGATTTTGTCTACATTGACGCAGGAACTACAACGGAAAAGCTGATAGATTTTATCCCGTCAAAATCCGTCACATTTGTTACAAATGCTTTTATTAACGCCAAGAAGTTAGCGCAAAGTGGCTTCAAGGTGATTATCCTTGAGGGAGAAGTAAAAGCGTCCACGGAAGCCATCATAGGCTCTGAGGCTATTATGGCTCTCATGCGCTACAACTTCACAAAGTGCTTTATGGGTGTGAACGGTATTTCAATAAAGGGCGGACTGTCTACTCCCGATAAAAGCGAAGCTTCCGTGAAGGCGACGGCAATATCACGAAGCAAGGAAGTATTCATTCTCGGCGATCACTCAAAATTCGGCAAAATTACTTCTGTTAAATTTTCCGAGCTCAATCGGTGCAAGATAATAACCGACAAGGTTCCGGATAAAAAATATCTTACAGAAGCATCTATAAAGGAGGTATTATAATGGTATACACAGTAACGTTCAACCCTGCTGTAGACTATATAGTACACACAGACGAGATTTCTGTGGGATGCGTCAACCGTTCCAAGAGCGAGGAGATTTATTTCGGCGGAAAGGGCATTAACGTTTCAATGGTTTTAAGCGAGCTGAATGTCAAGTCAAAGGCCTTAGGCTTTGTAGCAGGCTTTACAGGCGACGCCATCGAAAAAGGCATCACCGCAAAGGGTATTGAAACGGATTTCGTTCACCTTGACGACGGCTTTTCCCGTATAAATGTGAAGATAAAGTCCGAAAACAAGTCAAAGTCATGCACAGAAACAGAGCTTAACGGTCAAGGTCCGAAAATAGACGGCAATGCTCTCGGAAGGCTGTATGAAAAGCTTGACAGTCTTTCTGACGGCGACACTATCGTACTTGCAGGAAGCATTCCCGACAGTATGCCGGCTGATATTTACGAAAAGATTTTAGAGCGCTTGCAGGGCAAAAAGATTAAGGCTGTTGTCGACGCTACCAAAGACCTGCTCATAAACGTGCTGAAATACAAACCGTTCCTTATAAAGCCCAATAATCATGAGCTCGGCGAAATGTTCGGAGTAACGCTTAAGACCAACGAAGAAATTGAAAAATACGCACGTAAACTAAAGGAAATGGGCGCGAAAAATGTGCTTGTCTCCATGGCGAGCGACGGTGCGCTTCTTATTGACGAGAACGGAAAAACTCACGTCTGCGGCGTATGCAAGGGAACAGTAAAAAACTCCGTAGGCGCAGGAGACTCAATGGTGGCAGGCTTTGTTGCAGGCTCTGAAAACGGCGATTATGAATACGCCTTAAAGCTCGGAACTGCCGCAGGCGGTGCTACGGCTTTTTCAAACGGTCTTGCGGAAAAGGCATTGATAGACGAACTTCTTAAGCAGCTTTGATATAAATTTGACAGGAGGTATTTTTATGCGCATAGTTGATTTACTGAAAAAAGAAAGTATCCAATTGAATGCAGCTCCGAAGAATAAATCCGAAGCAATTGATATGCTTGTGGATCTGCAGGTGAAGGGAGGAAGCATTTCCGACAAGGAGGAATCATCGCTCGTGAAGAGCTCGGCTCAACGGCTGTCGGCGAAGGAATTGCTATTCCGCACGCAAAGAACAAGGGTGTAAAAGCTCCGTCGCTTGCGGCAATGACCGTCCCGAACGGCGTTGATTACGAAGCTCTGGATGACGAGCCGTCAAACATTTTGTTTATGATAGCCGCTCCTGAAAACGGAGGAGATGTCCACCTCGACGTACTTGCCCGTCTCATGACAATTTTAATGGACGAGGACTTCCGTACAAGGCTTCTTGCCGCCAATGACAAGAACGATTTCTTAAAAATAATCGACGATATGGAAACCGAAAAATACCCCGACGAGCCGCAGGTAACGGCGGTAGGCGATTCTGAGGGCAAAATCAAGGTGCTTGCTGTCACCGCCTGCCCGACCGGCATCGCTCATACTTATATGGTTGCCGAGGCTCTTGAAAAAGCCGGAAATAAGCTCGGCGTCCCAATTAAAGTTGAGACAAACGGCTCAGGCGGCGCAAAAAAATGTGCTTACCAAGGCAGAAATTGAAGCTTGCGACGGAATTATAGTCGCTGCTGACAAAAATGTTGAAATGTCTCGCTTCGACGGCAAAAAGGTAATCATCACAAAGGTTTCCGACGGAATTAAAATCCCCGAAGAGCTTATTAACCGCATTGAAGCAGGCGACGCACCCGTTTATCACCACACAGGCGTAGCTGCGTCCGAGTCATCCGCAGAGGGCGAAAGCTTCGGCAGAAAAATTTACAAGCACCTTATGAACGGCGTATCAAATATGCTTCCGTTCACAGTGGCAGGCGGTATCTTCATTGCACTTGCGTTCCTTATCGACACTATTGCCGGAGCACCGCAGGACGCAAGCTTCGGTACTCACACGGCAGCTGCGGAATTCTTTAAAACAATAGGCGGCTTTGCGTTTAACTTTATGGTACCTGTTCTTGCAGGCTACATCGGCAAGAGTATTGCAGACCGCCCCGGCTTCTTGGTAGGACTTGTCGGCGGCTACCTCGCAACTACAGGCTCGACCTTTGCAAGCATTTTATCCGGCTGGTCGGAATTATTCCAGTCTTCCCTGTTCTGCTGACCTATCTGGTCAACAATAACTGCAAGCAAACCCCTTTCATCGGTTGCGCAGGCAAATCTAACCTCGCCTCTTGTTCCGTATGGGAAATCTACGCCGACATAGTGCCTTGATATGCCGTCCTCAAGCGGCATATAGCCTTCGCCTGTTCCCTCATAGCTATTAAGCTCAAATACAGCCCAGCCGATATGATGAGTGCACTTAACAATTCCGATGCCATATGCAAAGAAGTATTCCTTCTTGCCGCTCATATAATTGTAGCCCTCAGAATATCCTGAGTATTCAATGGTAACCTTAAGGCAGTTTTCAAATGTTCCTGCCGCAGTGGTTATAGTACCGCCTTCAGAACAGTTAATTATTGCTTTTATGCTTGAACCATAGTCAAAATATGTTTTTTCACCACTATAGCCTGCCTTCCACTCATCGCTCCATAATGCTCCGCAGTTATTAAGCTCTTCAAGCATGAAGTTGTGCAAGAGTGCATATCCGCCGCCATAATACCATTTCCACTCGAAATGATATTCATGATTCGGATAAAAACGCTTAATGCCGTCCTTAGCTTCAACTGCATATTCATTAAAGAAGTTCCATATGCCAACCTCTTTGCTGTTAGGCACTAAGCAGTTGCAGACATCTGTCATGTTGGGGTTACTGGTGAGCATTCTCATCATTGCTGATTCTGCATAGCTAACGAACAGCTTTTTATATGGAGTATCGGCAAGCTCTTTAAGCTTTGAAATGTCGTTTAAAACATCTTCACACATATTTGGGCTGTACTCAGAAGCATCAATATGATCAGACATAGTGTAGTAGTCGTCATTCAGCTTTTGTTTTATTTCATCCCAGACGGTTTCATTATATCTGATTCTTGATGTATTGGTATAGCTTGTTATGATAACTTTATCGCCGGTCTTTGAGTATATAACCTCATAATCCTCATAGAAGCTTATTTGCTCAGGCTCTGCGCTGACATATACCCATCTGTTGCCAACGCCAAAAGGCATCTTTTTATCTCCCGACTTTATCTCGTACTCGCCAAGCACAACGGCTCCGATATATCCTCTTCCGTCAGAAACACATTTAACAATGCCTATTTGGGGCTTGATATAGAACAAATAGCCGTTTTTGCTCCAAAGCTCGCAGTTGTCAAAGCGTCCTGCCGGAGTTTCAACAGTTTCTGTGATGCTAAGAAGTGTTGCGCTCCACTCACCCTTAGATACAGTTTCACCGACGTTTGCTTTGCAGTCCAATATATTTACTGATTCTGTAGCATAATATAAAATATTACTGATAATGCCATTGTTCTTAATACTGAATCCCGGCTGAGCGTATAGCTGCTGGCTGCCATTTATCATTCTGTATTCGTACGCGACTGCATGAAGACATGATTTGTCTTCGGGATTTTTCGCAAGGAAGTCACAGAGCTTTAATGCAGCTATTGCACAAGAGCAGTAATTGTCGCACGGCTCAGAAAGCTCTAAGGCTTTGCCAAAAGCTTCTTTTGCCTTTTCAACATTCACAGGCTCATCGTTGCTGATATAAGTGTAGCCCATCCAAAACCAGACATAGGCCTGAGTTTCAACAAAGCCCAGTTCTTCAAGATAAGGCAGTTGAACAGTCTGCATAAACTCAATTTTATCTTTTCCGGAGAGCTTCTCATGTTCAATAGCCATAACCGTCATCATTACTCTCTCATTATTGCCGTTTACAGCGGCTTCCTTTAATCTTGCCAAGGCTTCATCACTTTTATTTTCGGAATACCACCATCCGAGCTGCAAAACTTCAGCCAAAGCATAGTTCTTCGATGCCGATTCAGGCAAAGCCTCAACCTCTTCAAGAAGCGGCTTATAGGACTTTTCAAAAACGCTTTTGTCATTTTGAAGAGTTATTCTCAGCTCTTCAATCTTCTTCATTACCTTTTGGACTAAAGTATCGTCTAATCTTTCATTCATAGAACACAAATCCTTTCTGATTTTCTGTCTGCCATCGTGCAGCTGACGTTTTACCGTTCCGACATTAACACACATTGATGCGGCTATCTGAGCAATTGAAAGACCCTCGAAATAGTATAGACAGATAACCTTTTTCACCTTTTCAGTCAACGAATTAATGCTTTTGTGAAGCTCAGAATAGTCGTCGCCGGTTGTTAAGGAATCCTCAAACGGAACTGCAAAATAGCTTTCAAAGCCGGTAAACGAATCAATGTCTAAATACTCCCTGAATTTCTGAAGCATTCTTAATGCTGAATTCTTCGCAATTCTCGTTACCCAAGGGCCGAACTTATCAGGGCTGGCAAGGGTATCAAGCCTTAACCATGCGGTAACAAAGGCATCCTGTGCGGCGTCCTGCGCCATATATTCACTGCGCACAATTGCTCTTGCCGAAGCAATGACACTGCGCTGATACCGCACAACCAAAGCTTCATATGCATTCTGGTCGCCTGCAATAGTCATCAGCACAAGGTTTTCTGTTGCCAGCTCCTTGTATTCGATTATTACTCCATTCATGTCGTTCACACAGCTTTCCTTTTTTGGTATTGTCTTTGCTTTTGTAGCGGCTACTGCAATATAGATACATTAAGGCATATGAAAGGTTGAAAGATTATAAAAAATCTATAAAGCTTTTTTATAAATTTGCCGCATACCTTTTAAGGCTGCGGCAATAAGTGATTATGACGCTTTATAGCGATTTTTTAAGATACTGACCTGTAAACGAGTTGGGGTTCTGAGCGACTTCTTCAGGAGTTCCCGTTGCAACAACGGTTCCGCCTCTTACTCCACCTTCGGGTCCGAGGTCGATTATATGGTCAGCGCACTTTATAACGTCAAGGTTGTGCTCAATAACAAGGACGGTATTTCCGCTGTCACACAGCTGCATAAGCATATCTATGAGCTTTTGAACGTCGTCGGTGTGCAATCCTGTTGTCGGCTCATCCAAGACGTATATAGTTCTTCCTGTGGCTCTGCGAGATAGCTCGGTTGCAAGCTTAACTCTCTGCGCTTCGCCGCCTGAAAGAGTTGTCGACGGCTGACCGAGCTTTAAATAGCCCAGTCCCACCTCGTTAAGAGTTTTTATCTTGCGATAAATCTTGGGCATATTCTCAAAGAAGCGGCAGGCTTCTTCAATTGTCATGTCCAGAACGTCGGCTATGCTCTTGTCCTTATACTTAACCTCAAGGGTTTCACGGTTATATCTTTTGCCCTTGCAGACCTCGCAGGGCACATAAACGTCGGGCAGGAAGTGCATCTCAATCTTTATAATGCCGTCTCCCTCGCAGGCTTCGCACCGTCCGCCTCTCATGTTGAAGGAAAACCTGCCTTGGGTGTATCCCCTTGCCTTTGCATCGGGAGTCATGGAAAACAGCTCTCTTATGTCGTTGAAAACTCCTGTATATGTGGCAGGGTTCGAACGGGGTGTTCTTCCTATCGGCGACTGATCTATATTTATTATCTTATCCAAATGCTCAAGACCTTCAATCCTCTTGAACATACCCGGGACAATCTTTGCACG
>DKWG01000057.1 GCA_002491605.1 Ruminococcus sp. UBA7158 | reverse complement strand
CCGTGAGAGCGATTCTTTCAGATTTGGAACGTAAGTTCCAAATCA
This sequence comes from Ruminococcus sp. UBA7158, assembly GCA_002491605.1. Taxonomy (GTDB): domain Bacteria; phylum Bacillota; class Clostridia; order Oscillospirales; family Ruminococcaceae; genus Faeciplasma. The sequence goes on along the minus strand of DKWG01000057.1, from coordinate 11,043 downwards.
TTGTATCACACCACCCTTAAAAAGGCAAGGAAAATTTCTTGAAAATATCGATTTTCTATACTATAATATAGATATCAAACTGATAAGGAGTGAACCCGTTGCGGTTTTTACATATTTCCGACCTTCACCTCGGCAAGCGAATATTCGAGTTCTCTATGCTGGAGGATCAAAAATATATTCTAAACGAAATCTCCGGCATTGCAAAATCTTTGTCCGCAGACGCTGTTTTGATTGCCGGAGATGTCTACGACAAATCCGTTCCGACCGCAGAAGCCGTTGCCGTGTTCGATAATTTTTTGAATATGCTCACCGACTTAGGTATTAAGGTATTCATAATCAGCGGAAACCACGACTCGATGGAGCGTTTACAGTTCGGTGCTAAGCTCATGCAGCCGTCGGGCGTTTATATCAACGCTGTTTTCAGCGGCGTGCCGTCGCCGATAGTCCTGCATGACGAGTACGGAGAGATAAACTTATACTTATTGCCGTTTATAAAGCCTGCACACGTCAAGGCGGCAATAGAAGGCTGTGAACCTCAAACCACCGACGAAGCGGTGAGAGAAATTGTCGGCATGATGAACATAAACACCGACAAGCGAAACATCTTAGTTGCACATCAGTTTGCGGCAGGCTCAAGCGTATGCGACTCCGAGGAGCTTTCTGCCGGCGGGTCAACAGGCGTCGGCGCTGATGTCTTTGCACAATTTGACTATACAGCCCTCGGACACCTCCACTCCCCTCAGAAGGTAATAAGCGATAACATCAGATACAGCGGCTCGCCTCTTAAGTACTCGTTTTCAGAGACAAACCATGTTAAAAGCGTCGTCGTGGTAGATGTCCGCAGCAAGGGTGACATAAATATTACGCTTCACCCGCTCAGCCCCATGCGTGATATGCGAAAAATCCAAGGAAGCTATAATGATGTCACCTTGCTGGAAAACTATAAGCGTCAAAATACCTCCGACTACGTTCACATAACCCTCACCGACGAAGAGGACATCCCGAATGCCATATCAAAGCTTCGCTCTATATACCCAAATATCATGAGTCTTTCCTACGACAACAAAAGAACCCGTGAAAATAAGTCTATGGAAATATATAATGACGATGAGATTTCCCCGACTGAGCTTATAGAAGCGTTTTACTATCAGCAAAACAACCAAAGGCTGAGCGACTATCAAGCAGAAATTGTCAAGAGCCTTCTGCCTGACTGATACAGCAGTCAATAATAATTGCAAAGGATGTACATAAATGCGACCACTTAAGCTCACTATGAACGCCTACGGTCCTTATGCGTCAACGGTAACACTGAATATGTCGGAGCTGGGCGAAAAGGGAATATATTTAATAACCGGCGACACCGGTTCAGGCAAAACAACAATTTTTGACGCCATTTGTTATGCGTTATACGGCGAAGCCGGCTCCGACCGCAGAAGCGATGCCTCTATGCTTGTAAGCAAGTATTCGGATCACTCCGAAAAAACATATGTCGAGCTGACATTTTCCTGCCGACAAAAGGTGTACACAGTCAGGCGATGCCCCGAACAGCTCCGACCCAAACGCGGAGGAGGATATACAACCGCTCCTGCCGAAGCCGAGCTGTACTTTCCTGACGACAGACCGCCGATAACAAAGTCAAGAGAGGTCACAAAGGAAATAGAGAGTATTGTCGGAATCGACAGAAATCAATTTGTCTCGATTGCCATGATAGCTCAGGGGGATTTTTTAAGACTGCTTTTAGCATCGACTCAGGAACGCTCGGCAATCTTCCGCAAGATATTCTCAACAAATATATATCAGGATTTTCAGGAGAATCTAAAAAGACTGTACAGCGAGAAATCCTCAGAATGCAAACGTCTCTTAGCTGTAGTCTCACAGCAGGTAAGCACTGCCGTGGGAGTAGATTCGGACGCCATCAGCAGGGCTGCGCTGATTGAGGATTTTGACACAATATGCCGGATGATAAGCGACAGCATATCGCTTGATAATGAAGAATACAACAAGCTGTCTTCGCAGCAAAAGGAATATAAGGACAAATATCGGGATATTGCCGCCAAGCTCGGCGCTCAGCAGGAGCTTAACAGAATCGACTGTGAGGTCAAAAAGCGAAAAGCTCTGCTCGTTCAAAAAGAGCAGCAACTCAATAAGCTAACGTCGGAACTTGGTAAAATTGATGAGTACTCAAGCCTGCAATCCGAAATACTTAAAAAACGCTTGACATTAGAAAACTCTCTGAGCCTGTATGACGAGCACGATAAGCTGTCAGTCTCTGCCGACGCCAAGAAAAAACTTATCAGCACAGCACAAAACAGCCTTGCACAGATGAAATCCGAATGCGACAAGAAGCAAAAAGAAGCTGATAGGGTTCGTCAGATAATCTCAGACGGCGAGGGCTTAATGGCTGAAATAGCCGAGCTTGAAGCGTCTGAGGACAAGCTTAATCAACGAAAAAAGCAGCTTTCAGAGCTAAAACAGCTTGTGTCAAGACTGAATGCCTTGTACTCCGCCCTAAAATCAGCTCAAAAGGAGTTTATATCTGCCGACGCCGAGTATTCCAAAGAAAACTCACTGCTCGAAGAAATGACAAGAACTTACCTTAGCGACAGAGCAGGACTTTTGGCGGCAACGCTCAAGGACGGCGTCCCCTGCCCTGTTTGCGGAGCTACAAGCCATCCAAGCCCTGCCCAAAGAGTTGAAGAATCAGTCGACGAAGCGGTTCTGAACCAAAAGACAGCACAGGTCAAAAGGCTCGAGCAGCAAAGAAGCAAGTCCGCACAAAACGCAAACAGTCTGAACGGAAGCTTCAAGGAGCTTTACAGCCAAGCTAAGAATACGTGCTTTGAGGTCTTAGGAGCGTCAAAACCCGAAGGCATATCGCCGATAATCGTCCGAGAAGAGCATAAGCTTGAGCAGGAATCGGCGCAGGTTAAGCGAGAACTTGTTATTGCCGAAAAGAAAATAAAAGAGCGTGAGGAAAAGCTGGCGATGCTCCCGAGTCTTGAAGGCGACATTAAAAAGCTGACGGAAAAAATATCCGAATGCGAAAACGAAATCGCCAAGGGCAACGGTGAGCTGTGCGCACTTACGCTTAGAATTAAGGAAAGCGCAGAGAAGCTGACGTTCGACACCAAAGCAAAGGCACTTGCTCATATAGAGCAGCTGCAAAGAGATGAGAAAACACTCGCAGGTAAAATTGACTCGATAAGCTCTGAGCACGCAAAATGCAATGAGGAGTATTCAGCGCTCAAATCTTCAATTGAATCGCTGTGCGAGCATCTGAAGGGCTACAACAGTGATGACTTTGAGAAATTGAATGCCGAGCACGAAAGAGTGAACGAGTACATAGCAGAAACACAGAAGATCATTCAGACTGTTTCAGAGCGAATCAACATCAACAGCCGCGTAAGGGAGCAGGTTGTCGGTATGGCAGATGAGTTGAAAACCGCCGAAAATCAGGCAGCTGCTGTAAAGTCCCTTTCTGACACTGCGAACGGCTGTCTGTCCGGCAAGGAAAAGGTTAGCCTTGAAGCCTATGTTCAGGCAAGGTATTTTGACAGAATCATTCGCCGTGCAAACGTCCACCTCATGGCAATGACAAACGGTCAGTATGAGCTAAAAAGAAGCTCAGAAGCCGCAAACAAGAGAAGCCAAACAGGGCTTGAACTGGACGTCACGGACCACTATATCGGTTCTGACAGAAGCGTGCGCTCACTTTCCGGCGGAGAATCGTTTAAGGCGTCGCTGGCATTAGCGCTTGGTTTGTCGGACGAGGTAATGTCAAGTGCCGGAGGTGTATCGCTCGACTGTATGTTTGTAGACGAGGGCTTTGGCTCGCTGGATGAAAAGTCCCTGCAAAGCGCAATGGACGCACTTATAAGTCTCGGCAATTCAAACAGGCTTGTCGGCATTATATCGCACGTCGAAGCTCTGAAAGAAAGAATAGACAGGAAGATTGCAGTCAAAAAAGATTTGTCGAATGGGTCAAATGCTTGGATAGTGTGAGGTTTGTTCATCAGCATTATAAAAAACCACTTAAAACGTCGGTCAATCCGTTGTTTTAAGTGGTTTTAGTATTTCTATAGGAAAAATGATTTATGACTTTTCCTTTTCAGCTATGCTGATTCTGAGATTAGCTCTTTGAAGCTTAAGCTTAGCCATGCCCTTCTTTGCACTGCTTGTCGGCTCAGCCAATCTTTGCTCCGCTTTTGTCTTTGCCGCTTTGGCACGCTCTATATCAATATCCTTAGCCCATTCAAAGGTTGTCGGCGCTAAAAGAACTCCTTCGTCATCGACAGAAAGCATACCTCCGCAGCAAGCGGCACGCCTTGGCTTTTCGCCGGATTGTTCATATAGCCTGCACTCGCCTATTCCGACTGCTGTAAGATACGGTATATGTCCTGCAAGTATCGACACCTCTCCGTCGACAGAGCGCAGGGAGAGCTGATATGCGTCGCCGTCGTAGAAAATACCATCCGGAGACATTATTTTCAGCTTAAAGCTGCTCATCTTACACACGCTCCTTTTTAAATAACGACATATTTATTATTACTTTGAAGCGTTTGCTTTTTCAACAGCTTCGTCAATAGTTCCGACAAACAAGAACGCCGATTCAGGCAAATCGTCATGCTTGCCCTCGATGATTTCCCTAAAGCCTCTTACAGTTTCCTCAACAGGGACGTACTTTCCGGTGTAGCCTGTGAACTGCTCGGCAACCGTAAACGGCTGTGAAAGGAATCTTTGAACCTTTCTCGCTCTTGCAACGGTGAGCTTATCCTCTTCGGAAAGCTCATCCATACCCATAATGGCGATTATATCCTGAAGCTCTTTATATCTTTGAAGAATTTTCTGAACGTCACGGGCAACCTTGTAATGCTCCTCACCGACAACGTCAGGAGTCAGTATTCTTGATGTAGAATCAAGTGGGTCAACGGCAGGATAAATACCCAAGGAAGATATCGCACGGGACAAAACCGTTGTAGCGTCAAGGTGCGCAAACGTTGTCGCCGGTGCCGGGTCTGTCAAATCGTCGGCAGGGACATATACTGCCTGAACCGAGGTAATAGAACCGTTTTTAGTCGAGGTTATTCTCTCCTGCAAAGCTCCCATTTCGGTTGCAAGTGTCGGCTGGTAGCCAACCTCTGAGGGCATTCTGCCCAAAAGTGCCGAAACCTCGGAGCCTGCCTGTGTAAAGCGGAATATGTTGTCAATGAACAATAGAACGTCCTGGTGCTCACGGTCTCTGAAGTACTCAGCCATTGTAAGCCCCGTCAAACCTACTCTCATTCTCGCTCCCGGAGGCTCGTTCATCTGACCGTAAACCAAGGCGGTCTTGGATAGAACTCCTGATTCCTTCATTTCATTGTAAAGGTCATTGCCTTCACGGGTCCTTTCGCCTACTCCGGTGAAGACTGAGATACCGCCGTGCTCTTTTGCAACGTTATTTATAAGCTCCTGAATCAAAACCGTCTTACCGACGCCTGCACCGCCGAACAAACCGATCTTACCGCCCTTTGCATACGGGCAGATGAGGTCGACAACCTTTATTCCCGTTTCAAGGATTTCGGTTCTTGTCTGCTGTTCGTCAAACTTCGGAGCAGGTCTGTGAATAGGCCAGCGCTCGGGTGTTTCGGGGGTAGGCTGATTGTCGACAGCTTCGCCCAAAAGGTTGAATACTCTTCCCAATGTCGCCTCGCCGACAGGCACACTTATCGGCGCACCGGTGTCAACAGCCTCTATGCCCCTCGGCAAACCGTCAGTTGAACTCATTGCAATACATCTTACAACGTTATCGCCGACGTGCTGAGCGACCTCTAAAACTATATGCCTTGAATCATAGTCTATGGTGACGGCGTTATTCAGCTCAGGCAGCTTTCCGTCGTCAAATCTTATATCAAGAACAGGACCTATGATCTGAGTCACCGTGCCGACATTTTTATTCAAATTGTCCATAGAATTATTCCTTTCGGATTATTTATTATTCCGTCTGAGAACCGGAAACAATTTCTGTTATCTGCTGAGTTATCGCACTCTTTCTTGCCTTGTTATACTTAAGCTGCAGGTCTGCGATAATGTCCTCGGCGTTCGATGTCGCCGATTCCATCGCAACTCGTCTCGCAGCAAGCTCACTGGCATACGATTCGCACACCGCTCCCCATATAAGCCCTGCAACTCCGTCAGGAACTATATGGTCAAATACCGACTCCGGCGACGGCTCTATCAGCAAAAATCTTTTTAACTCAACCTTGTGCGAGCTTATGCTTTCATCCAACGGCAGCAGCTTCAGCGACCCGGGATTCTGCGACAGCATTGAAGCGAAGTTGGTGTAAACGCAGTAGAGTTCATCAAAATCGCCGCTTGAGTACATATCAGTGAGCATTCGGCTTATTTCAAAGGTATCTCCGACGTCTATATCCTCAACGGAAGCAAAATCGTCAGACACTATCTCATATCCCCGACGCTCAAAGTGATCCAAAGAGCGCTTTCCGATCGGCAAAACGCATACATCTTTTCCGCCGAAATTCTCATCGCAATATTTAAAGATGTTATTGTTATATCCGCCTGCAAGACCTCGGTCGCCTGCAATAACCACAAGGCAGGTTTTTTTGACCTCACGCTTGGCAAAGAAGTGCGACTCCCCTGCCGTGCTTGAAGCCGCTATATCACAAAGCTGAGCATACAGCTCTGTGTAAAAAGGACGGCACCTTGTTATTCTGTCCATCGCCTTGGTGAGCTTTGAAATGGCGACAAGCTCCATGGCTTTTGTTATCTGCTTTGTGCCGGTTATACTTTTAATTCGGAGATTAATCTCCTTCATTGAAGCCGTTTTAAAGCCCTCCCTTCATCAATTAATCGAAGTTACCTTTGTCAGTTCAGACTGATAAACTTTTGAGTGAAGTCATTAACTGCTGTATCCAAACGCTCCTTAAGCTCGCCGGTCAAAGACGCTCCGGAGGCAATTGTATCGAGCATTTCTCGCTGATATGAGCTCATCTCAAAATACAAATCCTTTTCATACTTCTTGACGAGTGAAACCGGAATATCCTTCAAGTAGTTATTTACAACAGCGTAGATAATGCACACCTGAAGCTCAACCGGAACAGGAGTATTTCTGTCCTGCTTCAATACCTCAACGATTCTCTCACCCTGAGCCAAACGCTCCTTTGTGTCCTTATCAAGATCTGAACCGAACTGCGCAAAGGATTGCAGCTCACGATACTGTGAATACAAGAGCTTCAACGTTCCCGAAACCTGCTTCATTGCCTTAAGCTGAGCAGCGCCGCCGACACGGCTGACAGAGATACCGGGGTTAACCGCAGGCATAATTCCCGCATTGAAAAGCTCTGTTTCGAGGAATACCTGACCGTCAGTGATTGAAATAACGTTTGTGGGTATATACGCAGAAACGTCTCCTGCCTGAGTTTCTATTATCGGCAGCGCAGTTAAGGAACCGCCGCCTAAATCATCGGAAAGTCTCGCCGCACGCTCTAAAAGTCTTGAGTGCAGATAGAAAACGTCTCCGGGGTATGCTTCACGTCCCGGCGGACGTCTGATAAGAAGGGAAAGCGTTCTGTATGCAACAGCGTGCTTTGAAAGGTCGTCGTAGATAATCAAAGCGTCCTTACCCTGCTTCATAAAGTATTCGCCCATTGTGCATCCGGCATACGGAGCGATGTACTGCAAGGTTGCAAGCTCACTTGCAGTCGAGCTGACTACTATTGTATAGTCCATAGCTCCTGCTCTTGTAAGCGTGTCAACAAGCTGAACAACCGTTGAGTTCTTCTGACCTATTGCAACGTAAATACAAATGCAGTTCTTGCCCTTCTGGTTTATAATTGTATCGGTGGCGATAACGGTTTTACCTGTCTGGCGGTCGCCTATAATAAGCTCACGCTGACCGCGACCGATAGGAATCATCGAGTCGATAGCTTTAATACCTGTCTGCAAAGGCACGCTTACAGACTTTCTTTCGATAATGCCTGTCGCCTTTTGCTCGATAGGAAGCATTTTTTCACAGTTAATAGGACCCTTGCCGTCTATAGGCTGACCGAGCGCATTTACAACTCTGCCTATAAGCCCCTCGCCGACGGGGACAGAGACTACAGAGCCTGTGCGCTTAACAGTGTCGCCCTCGCTGACGCCCTCGTCCGAGCCGAGCATAACTACAGACACAAACTCCTCTTCGAGGTTTAATGCCATGCCGTATGTTCCGTTCGAAAACTCAACGAGCTCGTTTGAAAGACAGTTGTCAAGACCGTAGACCTGTGCAATGCCGTCGCCGACAGTGACGACGCTTCCGGTTTCGGAAAGTTCCGATTTCTTTTCGTAATTCTTTATCTGAGCCTTAATAAGGCTGCTTATTTCATCTATATTCATATAACTTCACTCCGCTCTTCGCTTTAATAACCGCTTTTAAGTGATTTTTTAAATGACGAGAGTTTTTGCTTTACGCTCGAATCAAAACGCTTTCCGTCGTATTCAATGCGCATTCCGCCTATGCAGCTCTTATCAATTCTTGAGTCCAAAATAATGTCGGAGCCTGTCTTTTTGCTGAGAGTTTCGATAAGCCTGCTTCTTTGCTCATCCGAAAGCTCAGCAGCGGAATAAACAGTCGCCTGCATTATGTTGTTAGCTTCGCAATAGCGGCTTTTATAAACCTGCCAGCACTTTTCTATCATGTCACAGCGGCGTTTTTCCGCCAGTATTTTAAGCATATTCAGCAAATATAAATTCACTTTACCGCCGAAAATGCTCTCAATGACGTTTGCACGCTCATCGGCGCTCAGTCTCGGGTTGGAAAGAAGTCTTTCAAGCTGCGGCTGAGCTGCAAAAACCCTGCTCACCGAGTCAAAATCATCGAAAATCTCCTTTTCCGCTCCTGACTCCTGCGCAAGCTTAAACAGTGCAATTCCGTATTCCAAAGAAAAATTCTTCATCATAGGCTGTCACCCAAGCGATTGATAGCATCGTCAATAAGGGCAGAATGCGAATCCTTGTCTATTTCCTTTTCTACTACCTTTTCGGCAAGGTCTATAACCATATCGGAGATAGAATCCATCATATCCTCGGCAGCCTTTTTCTTTGCAAGCTCGATGTCGTCGTCGGCGTTTTTAAGACGTCTTTCTGCTTCCTTGCGGGCGGCTGATACAATGTCTCCCGACTCACGCTTTGCCTGCTCCGAAGCAAGCTTTATCAGGCTGTCGGCTTCGGACTTAGCGTCCATCAGCTTTTGCTCATATAAAGCCTTGTCCTCGTTGGCTTTGCTCAAGGCTTCATCGGCGTCGGAATATATCTTGCCGACCTCTTCCTCACGCTGCTTGAGTATGTTTTGAACAGGTTTGAAGAGGAACTTCTTTAAAATCAGAACGAGTATCAAGAGATTTCCTATCGCCATAAGAACGTGCCAAACGTTTATGGAGAGAATCTCAAGAGATGTTCCTGCCATCAGCATATTAAAACAACTCCCTTATATCCTTATATAAATAGGTAATCAAAGCTTCTTGAGGAACATACCGGGAGCTAAGAGGATGAGCAAAAGACCCATAATGAAGCCGTAAAGACCGGTAGTCTCGGCAACAGCACAACCCATAAGCATGGTAGTTGTAACGCTTGACTTCTGCTCGGGCTGTCTTGCTATAGCCTCGCAGGCTTTACCTACTGCGTAGCCCTCACCTATACCGGGGCCTATACCTGCTATCATAGATAAACCTGCGCCGATAGCGCATCCCATTAAAACTAAAGCTCTTTCCATAATAATTTACCATCCTTTCAAAAGTAAAAGCTCAATATTTTATGATTTATTCAACTTCCGCAGCCGACTTTATATAAAGCATTGTCAGCATACAGAAAATAAATGACTGCAAAACACTGCTGAAAATATCAAAATACAGCGATAAAACAGCAGGTAAGCCCAATTGCAGAATCGGGTAATTATTTGCCCACTCGCCCAAGAAGCCGGGGAGCCAGCCGAACAGCGCCGAGTTGGCAGACGCCAATGCAGCGTAAACCAAAGCGGAAATAATAGATCCTGACACAACGTTTCCGAACATACGAAAAGCCATAGAAATAGGAGTGGAAAACTCACCTATGACATTCATTGGAGCCATTATAAATATCGGCTCTGTAAGCCCCTTTAAATAGCCGCCCAAGCCGTTTGTCTTGAATTTATAGAAGGTTATCAAAACAAACGTTATCGCCGCCCAGCCGAGTGTGGTGTTTAAATCGCTTGTCGGAGGATACATTCCCAAAAGCGAGACAAAGCAGCAGCCGAGCGCCAGCGAGAACAAAGCCGCAATATAGGGAGTAAAGAACGCAAATCGCTTGCCCATATTGCCCTCAACAAAGTTCTGAGCCGTCTTAACCAAAAACTCAGCTACTATCTGCCTTTTCGATGTCGGCTTAACCTTCAAATCATGTGTCAGCCAGATACACAGACCGGCTATTACCGCCATAACTATCCACATATTAACCTGCGTTTCGGTTATGGTTATGCCGAAGGGCAGTTCAAAAAGTATTTTCGCACCGGTAACTTCAATTTCCACGGCTAAATCTCACCGTCCTTTTCACTTTCACTGCTGTTGGCAGTCTTATCGGCACTGTCCTTTTTAGCTTTAAATGCCGAATAAACAGCAATCGAAATTCTCGGATATATACACGCCAAAAGCATCGGTATCCAGTTCATAAGGTTTAAATAGCTGCTCAAATACAGACCTATGCCCATCAGCACTAAAAGCATGAGCATTCGCATTGAATAAGAAGCCTGTATGCGCTTTTTTACATCCTCGGGATTTCCGGAAGCCGCTTTTATAACAGCAAGGGACATCAAAAAGTAATAAAGCACCATAACGGCAGTGCCCCAAAGTGCCCCCCATATAACGCCCATACTGAACTTCTTAATTATTACAAACACCAGCACAGTAATCGCTTCTAAGCAAAGAGTGCCGACAGCAACAGGAGCTAAAAACCCCAATATGGCTTTTTTATTGGACTCTTCCACTAAAACAAACACTCCCATTCAAAAACTATATAGCCCTGAGCAAAACGCCC
>DKWG01000069.1 GCA_002491605.1 Ruminococcus sp. UBA7158 | reverse complement strand
TGATGGGAATCGAACCCACGCGACCAGCTTGGAAGGCTGGAATTCTACCATTGAACTACACCCGCGTTCGTCGCTTCAAGCAACGATAGTTATTATAGCACCAGAGCATTCAATTGTCAAGAGTTTTTTAGAATTTTTTTATCTATTTTTTAGCGGATTAAATACAATGTAAAAACGCAAAATTACCGTAGAAATCTCAGCTGTTTCACTGAGAATCGGTGTGGTTTGCTTCCTTTTTGTGCTTTAAAAGCTCAACAGCCTTGTCCTTATATAGTATTCCGAGAACACCGATAACCGCTACAATAAGGAATATGACAAGCGCACTCAAAATGTTTCCCTCGCTCAGGTTTGCTCCGAAAACTATTGACAGTATTGCAGCCGGGAACCTTGATATCATAGACAAAATATAAAATGAACCCGGCTTTATTTTTGTCAGCGGAGCAATATATGTCAAAACGTCCTTTGGAACTCCGGGAATTAAAAACAGAATGAATATGGTCATCTCGAGCTTTTTGCTGTCATTCAAAAACTCAAACTTTCTCAATCCCTTGCCGTCAATAAACGCTTCCACAACAGGCATACCGAACTTTCTTACAACGGAGAACACCACTATTTCGCCAAGCAGCAGTCCCAAGATGCACAAAACCGTGCCCCAAAACTTTCCGAACAGCACTCCGCCGAGTATTTGTATCACGCCGCCCGGGATCAAGGCGATTACCACCTGCATAATTTGCAGCAAAAGATAAACAGCCACTCCCAAGACCAGATTATTGTCAACCAATGTCTCAAGTCCTGCCCTTCCCTCTTCGGTTGAGAGCATCTTTACAAGCGGAATGCACACAATTGTGACAACTGTCATAACAACGATAAACAATACAATTGATATGACCTTAATCAGACCTTTTTTACTTCTAATTTTTTCTTTTATTCTTTCTGTTCTCGCTGTTCTATTTTCTTCCTTATTCATAAAGCTTCCTTCAAAATATCAGTGCTTTCTCTTAAACAGTTTACCCTTGTATTTTATCGTATATAAGACTAACAGTCTGCTCAGAAGAATGTCAAACATGACAAAGACGATGTTTTCCATCACTATCGTCATGACAAAAATCCACTTAGCCTCGTCAATAGCGTCAGCCATGCCGAACAGGAAAATGAGCGCTGTATATCTTATAACCATAGCTATATTGAACACTGAGAGCTTTGACGCAATTCTTAACAGCTTTGATTTAAGCTTGTGTATATAAACTCGCAGTATCGGATAATATCCAAAGAAGGAGACAAACAGCAGCGCCCCCTCCTTGTCAGGACATAAAAACAGTGAAAGTAGCGACACTCCGATGTACACGCACAGTGACGTTTTTGTCCCACACTCTTCTAAGAGTATATATATAAGTAATGCACAGATTTGCGGGAATATATACAAAAACAAAGGTAAAATTCCGATAGAAAACTCTAAAATCAAGCAAAGAGCCGATATTATGCCGCCGAATGCAACAGCATAGCTTGCCCTGCGCATTATCTTACACTTCCCGACATCTCGGATAAAAGCTCATGCTTGATATCCCAAAGCTTCTGCGACAAGTCTACATAGTGCATATGAGGATTTTCAAATCTTAAAACAGATTCCCACATCGTCTGAATCTCACGCTCGCAATGCTCTCTTATTTCCTTCAAGCTCGGCTTATTGTAAACGCACTTGCCGTCCTTGAAAATAGGAACGAGCAGCTCTCTTGCTGTGTAATTGGTAAGGGTCTGGCGCTTCCAGGTGTAATCCTGATCGAAAATCTCAAGTGGCTTTGAGTTGTCTACAGCTTCATCATAAACGCAGAGATAATCGGCAACCGCTTTAAAGTTTTCGTTGTCGTACAATCTGTATACCTTCTTGAAATGAGGGTTTGTAATCTTCTGAACATTTTCCGAGATCTTTATCTTCGGAACGATTTCACCGTTATCTTCAACTGCCACAAGCTTGTAAACACCGTCTAAAACAGCAGACGACTTTGCAGTGATGAGTCTTTCACCGACGCCGTACAGATCGACCTGTGCGCCCTGAATGAGCATATCACGGATCAAGTATTCATCTAAGGAATTTGAAGCGACAATCTTGCAATCCGGATATCCGGCATCGTCAAGCATCTTTCTTGCCTTGCATGACAAGTATGTTATATCTCCGGAGTCAAGTCTGATTCCCTTCGGACGCTTGCCCAAGGGCTTTAAAACCTCATCAAATACTCTGATTGCATTCGGGACACCGCTCTTTAATACATTATAGGTATCAACCAAAAGTGTTGCGCTGTCAGGGTATACCTCGCAGTATGCCTTGAATGCTTCATACTCGCTGTCAAACATCTGAATCCATGAATGAGCCATAGTGCCTGTTGCAGGAACGCCGTACAGCTCGTCTGTCAATGCGCAGGCTGTGCCGGCTGCTCCGCCGATGTATGCCGCTCTTGCGCCTAAAATTGCAGCGTCAGGTCCGTGAGCACGTCTTGAGCCAAATTCTGATATAGCTCTGCCGTTTGCAGCCCTTACTATACGGTTAGCCTTTGTTGCTATCAGAGACTGATGGTTCAGGGTGAGCAAGACAAATGTCTCAATCAGCTGAGCCTGAATGGCAGGGGCACGAATTGTCATCATAGGCACATTGGGGAATACTATTGTTCCCTCCGAAACAGCCCAAATATCGCCCTCAAACTTGAAATCCTTTAAATACTCAAGGAAAGCCTCGGAGAAAATTTTCTTGGAACGCAGGTATGCTATGTCCTCCTCGTCGAAATGGAGGTTTTCTATGTAATCGATGACCTGCTCAAGACCGCAGGCGATCACATATCCTCCGTCGTCAGGCACACGGCGGTAAAATACGTCGAAATAGCATATTTTGTCCTTGTAGCCCTTTTCAAAGTAACCGTTGCCCATTGTCAGCTCGTAAAAGTCGAAGAGCATAGTATAATTTACATTATTCATAATACAATCATACCTTTCTATATCAATAATAACTATATGCGCATCGGAAATATATAAATCAAGATTTGTTTTCCTTACAGTGCTTGCAGCCGCTGAAAACCGAGGATATGGGATGGATTATGTCTTCGCCGTCCTCAAGTAATTTCAGCCTGCGAGCGGTTGAAGCAATACCTTTTGCAATAAGTGCCTTTTGAAACCCCTTTTGCTCTGCCAGGAAAAGAACAGAACGGATTATTCCGTCGAACAGCAAAAGGTCTTCCACGGGACAGATGCTGTGAATCGTCAACAGATCATCGGACATTGAATATATAGCCCAGCCGATGACCTTGCCGCTGTCTACAGCTTCGGAAACATGGGCGTCGGATATGTCAATTCCGAGACTGTTTATTTCATCTGCGTACGTTTCTTTTCTTTCCTGCTTTAGAATTTGAAGCATTTGCCGACGCTCCTTTCTGGATAGCGTTTCTGAGAGCTGTCAGCTCGGCTGACGTCAAGTCTCTGTGATCCCCGGGCTGGAGCATTCCGAGCTTTATCGGACCGACGCTCGTGCGCTTAAGACGTGCGACCTCAAGTCCTACCGACTCGCACATTCTTCTTATCTGACGGTTTCTGCCTTCCTTTATGGTAATCTGCAAAACCACTCGCCCGGGCTCCTTTGTTAAAACCAAAACTGTCGCCGGAAGTGTTTTTCCGTCCTCAAGTTCAACGCCCTCTGTAAGCTCTAAAACCTGTTCCTCGCTTATATCCGGACGCACTGTTACTCTATACGTTTTCGGAATATGGCAGCTTGGGTGCATTATCTGATTGGCGAGCTTGCCGTCGTTGGTGAAAAGAAGAAGACCTTCGGAGTTTTTATCAAGACGTCCTATAGGGTATACTCTTTCCTCCACATCACCGAGCAGTTCTGTTACACATTTTCTGCCCAGCTCGTCGCTCATTGTTGTTACATAGCCTCTTGGCTTGTTGAGCATGATATATATACCGCTCTTTTTTTCGGCAGTATTAAGATTAATTCCGTCGATGCTGATTAAATCATGAACGGGGTCAGCCTTGTCGCCGAGCTTAACGGGTCTGCCGTTGACCTTGACTCTGCCTGCCGAAATCATTTCCTCGGCTTTTCTGCGTGATGTCACTCCGCAGTCGCTTATTATCTTTTGAATTCTTTGTTCCATTGACATTTCCTTTGATGTTATTTTTACAGTTCTATGACGGATATATTGTATCGCAATTCAATAGTGGAGTAATCAGTCCTTAATATTTTCAAGCAAAAGCTCATTATTTACGACTATCTCGCCGTGAAGCTTATATATTACCCTTCCTATCGGCGTACCGTCGTCCATCGGAAGATAAATAAACCTTGGCATTACAACTGTTTTCTCAAGCTCGTTTTCCTCACCGGGCATTATCGAAATAACGCAGTCCTCAGACCTCGCCTGTGCAAACTCATCCACACCGCCGACGCACGGAACCTTTACTGTTATTCCGGGTACGGTATAGCTTTGAAAAAGTCCGAAGCCGTAGTCATAAAGATTTGTATGGTCATACCAGTCATTGGGGTCGCAAAGAGTAACGCATATAAGCGTCATCCCGTCCCGACAGCAGGCAGACACCAAGCAGCGTCCTGCTTTGTCGGTAAATCCGGTCTTAACACCTATAACCCCCTCGCAGGACGAGAGCAGTCTATTCGTGTTAGACAACCAATAGTCCTCGCCGCTTTCAGATGTCAGCTTTATAGAACGTGTTTGACACACTTCTTTAAAAACATCGTTTTGAAGCGCCGCCCTTGTAAGGTTAGCCATATCTTTAGCTGTTGAATAGTGGTCGTTTGTGTAATCATCAAGACCCGACGGTGTTACAAAGTGAGTGTTTTCAAGACCCAGCTGATCAGCTTTTTTGTTCATAAGCTCGACAAAGTCAGCCATATTTCCTGCAACTGAGACAGCGGCAGCATTTGCAGCGTCATTTCCGCTCGGCAGCATCATACCGTATAGGAGCATCCTCTTTGTCACAATCGAATCGGTCTTAAGCCCCATAGACGAGCCTTCGACTCTGACGGCGTCTGCATCTACTTTAAAGTATTCGTCTAAGTTGCCCGACTCTATTGTCAAAAGCGTCGTCATAATCTTCGTTGTACTTGCCATTTGAAGCCTTTGGTCACTGTTTTTTTCAAACAGCACCCGTCCTGTATCGGCATCCATAAGTACGCACGCCTTTGCCGCAATATTCGGCACATCGGCCATGTGAGCGTTTGCATATTTTGCAGACTGTGAGGTCGAGGTTATTTGCGGAATTAAAGCTTCCTGCGAAACGGCTCTTGCGTTTATACAAATGCAGGACGCAACAACAATCAGGCTGATTATGCACACAGCGAATCTTTTGAAATTATCCATAAAAAGCATATCCTTTCAAGCCAACAGCTTGGCGTTATATCAAATAGATACGCTTATTCTATGAACCCACCTGAAAAAAATACGTCAGTATTAATCGACTGTTTCTTCCTTGGAAGCTTCCTGCTTATTTTTATTTAAAAAACCGGTAATTTTATCAACAACGTCAGGCAAAGTCGCAAGTGCGGCATTTTCCTTCGGAGCGTTAATTGTCATCTGCAAAAGCTTGACATTGCCGTCGGGCATGACAGTGATAAATGCCAACGGCTGAATTGATACGCCGCCGCCCATTCCGCCTCCGAACAAATCCTTTTCGTTTTTAACCGGAAGGTCTGAACCACCTGAGCCAAAGCCAACCGACACCTTAGAAACAGGTATGATTATAGTTCCGTTCGGAACGGTAATCGGCTTTCCGACTACTGTTTCAACATCGACAACCTCTTTTATCTTTTCAATTGCGGCTCTAACCAAGCCTTCTAAGTTACTGCTCTTTTCACTCATTATAAATCCTTCTTTCTTTCACGCTTTTCAGCGGATTTAATTTTAAAATAATTAATAAGTACAAACGCGGCAAGCGACAGAATCGACATGGGCGTTGCGGCAATCTCAACGCTTCCGCCGCCGCTGAAGCCGGAGTTATCATAATCGCATACAATGTTGGTTTCTTTAATTGTTACACTGAACGCACAGCATATCAGCCCGAGCATAGGATAAAAAGCCTGATTGACCTTTGAAAAAATCATTGCAGCCGAGTATGGATCCGATCCGCCTATAACAAGGCTTATATCAAGATTTCTTATTTTTATCAGCTTCAAAAGCTTTTTAAACGCTTTTTTCGCCGTCGGGATGTATACCTTTATGCTTTCCCACTTTTCGGACAGAGACGGCTTTTCTTCCTTTACGCCGTCCGTCTTGTCCTTTTTGACAGACTTCATTGTCTTTTTAAGAGGTTTGTTCTCGTGCTCGTCCTTGCGCTTACCTGTCATAAGGTACTCATCATCGTCAGTATCTTCATCAGTATTGTTTTCATCGGGGCTTATTGAGCCTATTTCAGATATTGTCACCTGCTCGGAATCTGAGTTTTCATCGGTTTTACTTTGTACTGCACTGTCAGTCTCAGTTCCTGACGCTTCGGTGCTGTCATTCTTGTCCGCAATGTCAAAAATCTTTATAAATAAATACTTAACATAAAGCTTAAGCTCTGAATTGCGATATGAAACAAACACTCTTATCGGTATAAGGAGCAAAACGATGATAATAAGCAGCAAAGCCGCCAGCACGGACAAAAATATTATCATGCGTTTTCCCCTCTTTCTTTGCTGTAAATTTATAATTGACTGACGACAAATATTTTAGTCATATGCAGCCGGAATCAGCCCTTAACATCGTCAAAGCTTATCTGCTCTTCATCCTTGGGCAACGGAGCAAGGTCATTTATCGACGACAGTCCGAAGCATCTTAAAAAGTTATCGGTAGTCCTAAACAGAATAGGCTTGCCCGGAATATCCAGTCTCCCAGCCTCTTCAATCAGTTCCTTTTCTATAAGGTTAGTGACAACGCCTCCGCTGTCTACCCCTCTTACGTCGTCGATAAAGCTTCGCGTGACAGGCTGATTGTATGCTATAATTGTAAGTGCCTCCATTGCAGCCTGAGAAAGAGCAACGTTTTTCTTTGTCTCAAGTGCCGCTTTTATATAAGGAGCAAATTCCTTTTTCGTCACCAGCTGAAAGCTGTCATCGAGCCTTATTACTTCAACAGCCGAGCTGTGCTCGTTGTAGTTATCATTTAAAACGTTGATGAGCTTTACAAGCTCCTGTTCCTCGACCTGCGCACTCTGCGCCAAGCGTTCGGAGCTGATAGGCTCTCCGCAGGCAAAAAGAATTGCCTCTATAATTCCGAGCTTGTCCGACAGCTGCATATGTTATGTATCATTCCCCTCTTTATTACGATCTGCAAAGCTTATCTGAGTGTTGTCCTCATTGAGTCTGATTCGTCCTGACTTTGTCAGCTCTAAAACGGCTAAGAATGCAGCTATCTTTTCTGACTTTCCGTCGATACCGAAAAAAATCTCATCAACATTGCAATACCCTGTGTTATAAAGCTTTTTCAAAATGCAAACGATTCCGGCTTCAACAGAGACAATCCTATGCGACACAATAGGTCTGAATACCGAAGCCTCGACAGGTCGGCTTCTTCTCCGCTTGTCAAAAATCAGACGATATGCTTCCAAAAGCTCGAGCTTATCATGCACGCCGACATATCTGCGGTCAATCTCAATTTTCGCCTGCTGTCTGACGAATATCTTATCTCCGACATAGCAAAGAGCCAGCTTCGACGCCGCCTGCTTGCAGAGCGAATATTCAATAAGTCGACCTTCAAGCTCGTGCTTCATTTCATGAGCTTCTTCATGCTTAGGGAGCATGGAAAGGGTTTTAATCAGTATGAGCCGAGCCGCCATTTCTAAAAATTCGCCGGCGTATTCAAAATCCTGCTCTTCAATTCCGTCGATATACTCCAAATACTGCTCCAGCAGAACGGATATCTGAATGTTTGCAATGTCGAGCTTGTGCTTTGTTATCAAAAACAGCAGTAAATCCAACGGACCCTCAAAGCCGTCAAGCTTATATAAAATCTCACTCATATCAGAATATAAGCTTCATCAGCGGTTCAACCCAGAAGAAGAGATAATTAAGTCCTTTATAAATCAGATTTGAAAGGAAGCCGAGCGGAACCTGCAAGACATTTGTAAACAGCAAAACTAAAAATGCAATATAAATCAGCTGCTGATGACTGTACATAAACATATTTACTTTTGCGGATGCAAACGAGCTTAAAATCTTAGAGCCATCGAGCGGAGGAACAGGGATAAGATTGAAAACAGCAAGCGATATATTAATCGATATGAAGAACGACAGCGCTATATCGACATATGAAAGAGCTATTACAGCCTGTTCACTTCTCAAGGGTATACCGTATATGATCTGAGTTACAAAGATTCCGATAGCAGCACAAAGGATATTCGACAGCGGTCCTGCGGCGGCGGTTATTGCGATTCCCTTTTTGTAATTCTTAAAATTCCTCGGATTAATCGGTACGGGCTTAGCCCAGCCGAAGCCGAAAACAAGCAGGAATATCGCACCTACAATATCGACGTGCGCAAGAGGATTCATTGTCAGTCGACCTGATATGAGCGCTGTATTGTCTCCCATCTTTTTCGCCGCATATGCGTGAGCGTATTCATGTATCGGCAGAATGGTAAATATGATTAAGACCCTGATGCCAATCATTAAAACAAGTGAAGTCGGATTATCTAAATATGAAAACAGTGACATCTTTTATTGTACTCCTTATTATTGTAGCTATCAGCACTAATCAGAGGAATACTGCATAGATTAAGCATCAACAACATTAAAACGTTTGATAACTAATCTGCGTTTCATTGCAATCGCCGCGACTTTCAAATGAAATCACCGACAAATAAAATGAAACATTCCCCTATTTTGAAGTCTGCTATAGTAGTTATGATACTACATTTGCTTAAGAATTTCAAGTGATTTGATTGTATTTAATCTTTTAC
>DKWG01000045.1 GCA_002491605.1 Ruminococcus sp. UBA7158 | reverse complement strand
TTATCATTTTAGCACATACATAAATAAGAAATTTTAAAATAAAATTCGCTTCAAAGATATAAGAAATCTGAGTGATAGTATGCAAAGCAACTTAGCAGTTTCTCCACAACTATCACTGAATAAATCGCACAAATGATGTTAACCAACCTTCCAATGTCACCAAACCTTCGGCAAGTACTGAAACAATCCTACTTCACAGAATGGAAAAGTGCGGCGACCGGGAGGAGAGAGGTCAAGGAAGGGGTTTCCCCTTTGGAATTGGACATCAACTCAGAATAATTATAGATAAAGGCTTTAAAGACATATCCGGTCTTTCTGTTTCAGCATTTATAAACCATCACTTTGCATGAATTCGTCAGATACTTTACACTATTTTCAAACGAGAATCAGTCCAAATACTGCCGCACCTACGGTTTTGCACTTGTCAGAATCAAAATAAACGGTTATAATATCCGTATACAATAGTTTTATTTTGCACAGGCTTTCACTTTTACCGATACAGGAGCGATTTATATATGAGACTACTTATCATCGACGGCAACTCCATCTTAAACAGAGCTTTTTACGGCATAAAAATGCTGTCTACCTCGAAGGGCTTTTACACCAACGCAATAACAGGCTTTATGAACATCTATTTAAAGGAGCTTGACCTTATCAAGCCCGACTGCGTTGCGGCTGCCTTCGACCTCAAATCGCCCACCTTCCGCCATCAAAAATGCGATTTCTACAAGGCTAACCGCCACGGTATGCCCGAGGAGCTTGCAATGCAGCTGCCTAAGATCAAGGAGCTTTTAAGAACCTTGGGCGTTCGTGTTTTAGAGCTTGAGGGCTACGAGGCGGACGACATCTTAGGCTCTGTTTCAAAGCTGTTCAAGGAAAACGGCGGCGAAAGCTTTATACTTTCCGGCGACAGGGACATTTTGCAGCTAATAGATAAAAACGTAACGGTAAGGCTTGCCACCAACCGTGAAACGATTACATTTGACCGTGACAAATTCTTTGAGGTATACGGAGTCGAGCCGATTAATTTAATAGACATAAAAGCTCTAATGGGAGACAGCTCGGACAACATCCCCGGCGTTGCCGGCATAGGCGAGAAAACCGCTCTCATGCTGATTAAAGAGTATACAACAGTTGAGAACCTTTACAGCAGTCTTTCCTCGGCTAAGCTAAGCGCAGGGGTAATTAAAAAGCTTGAAAACGGCGAGGAATCGGCTAAAACGAGCAAGTGGCTTGCAACCATCGAGCAAAATGCGCCTGTTCCCAAGGATATAAACGAATATCATCTCGGAGAAGTTCAGGAATATGAGTGCTCAAAAATACTGACCGAGCTTGAGATGTTTAAGCTCATAGACAAGCTTGGTCTTGACGCCTCGGCTGCTCCTTCTCAGACCGTTCTGCCTGAGGACGACGTTTTCGTTCAAAAAAAGCTTTCAAAAAGCGATATAGCCAAAATTGCAGAATCAGAAAGCTCGTTTATCTTAACGCATGACGGTAAAATACTTATCAGTCAGGGTGATACTCTTTACAGCTCCGACGAAAACGAGCTGATTCTTGACTACCTTGAATGCCCCTCACCGAAGTCTGCCTTTGATGCCAAGACGGCGTATAAGCTTGCGTTTAAAGCTTCAAGGCAGGTAAACAATCTTGTATTTTCCTGCGATTTGGCAGGATATCTTTTAAATTCGCAGTCAAGCGAGTATACAGTGAGCAATTTATGTTCCGCTTATAACGTCCCGTATAGCAAGAATGAGGAATTCGGAGATATTTTATCGCTCACAAGGCTAAAGGACACACTTTTAAGCGAGCTTGAAAAAACCGATATGCTAAGTCTTTATAAGGATATCGAGCTTCCGTTGTGCGAGGTTTTGGCGTCTATGGAAACGGTGGGAGTTGCGGTCGACTCAGAGGGCATAAAGTCGTTCGGCGAAGCAATATCGGGCGACATATCACGGCTTGAGGGCGAAATATATGAGCTTGCAGGGCATAGCTTTAACATATCGTCGCCTAAGCAGCTCGGAGTGGTTTTGTTTGAAGAGCTGGGGCTTCCGTCGGGCAAAAAGACAAAGAGCGGCTACTCCACAAACGCAGAGATTTTAGAGGGGCTCAAAAACTATCATCCGATAATCAACCTGATCTTGGATTACAGAACGCTGACAAAGCTCAAGTCGACATATGTCGACGGACTCTTAGAAGTCGTCTGCCCTGACGGCAGGGTCAGAAGCGAATTTAAGCAGACAGAGACTCGCACAGGCAGGATTTCCTCCGCCAACCCCAATATGCAAAACATACCTGTTCGCAAGGAAATCGGGGCGAATATGCGAAGGTTCTTTGTCGCAAAAGACGGATATATGCTCTTGGACGCCGACTACTCCCAAATCGAATTGAGAGTTTTGGCGGCAATGTGCCGAGATGAAAATATGATAAACACATTTCTTTCCGGCACAGACATACACACCAATACCGCCGCACAGGTCTTCGGCGTACCGAAGGAGCTTGTTGATTCCGACATGAGACGTGCCGCCAAGGCTGTTAACTTCGGAATTATCTACGGCATAGGCGCATTCTC
Organism: Ruminococcus sp. UBA7158; assembly: GCA_002491605.1. Taxonomy (GTDB): domain Bacteria; phylum Bacillota; class Clostridia; order Oscillospirales; family Ruminococcaceae; genus Faeciplasma. Next base: position 1,229 of record DKWG01000045.1, on the reverse strand, counting down.
CCTTTCTAAGGATATAAACGTCACCGTTGCGCAGGCAGACAGGTATATAAAGTCGTATCTTGCAAACTTCCCGTCGGTCGAGCGGTTTATGAACGAAACCGTTGCCTTCGCCGAGAAAAACGGATACGTTGTCACAGCCTTCGGACGAAGACGCTACATCCCCGAGCTGAAAAGCTCCAACAAGAACCTAAAGGCCTTCGGAAAGCGAGCCGCCATGAACGCCCCTGTTCAGGGTACTGCGGCAGACATAATAAAGCTCGCCATGATAAAGGTTTACAGCCGTCTTAAAAGCGAGGGCTTAGACGCAAGGCTCATTTTACAGGTTCACGACGAGCTTATAGTCGAAGCGTCAAAGGATTGCAGCGTATATGCCGCAAAAATTCTATCGGAAGAGATGCAAAACGCCGTAAAGCTGAGCGTACCGCTCACGGCAGAGGTCAACAGGGGTCAAAGCTGGTTTGATGCCAAAGAAAGCGAGCAGGTTATATCATGATTAAATACATTCTTTTCGACTTGGACGGCACGCTCACGGAGTCTGCGCCGGGGATAATCAATTCACTTAAATACGCCCTTGAAAAGCTTGAAATCAAGGATTATGACGAATCGATGTTAGGACAGTTTATAGGTCCTCCGCTTGCTGTGTCCTTCAAAAAATTCCTCGGCTTTTCGGATGAGCAGTCGCTCAATGCAATAGAGGTCTACCGAGAGTATTTTCAGGACAGAGGGCTTTTTGAAAACGCAGTCTACGACGGCGTGCCCGATATGCTCGACGAGCTTAAAACGCACGGTCTGACGCTCGGAGTCGCAACCTCCAAGCCTGAGGTTTATGCAAAAAAGATCATCGAGCATTTTAATCTGGACGGATATTTCACCGATATCTGCGGAATACCTCTTGACGATGAGAAAATGACAAAGTCGCAGGTTATCGCCATGGCTGTTAAAAGACTCGGCATTGATGACACCGATACTGCTGTGATGGTCGGCGACCGTGATTATGACGTCAAGGGAGCTGCGCAAAACGGTATTAAGTGCATAGGCGTCACCTACGGCTACGGAAGTAAAGAGGAGCTTATTGAAGCAGGAGCTATAGCCATTGCCGCAACGCCGATGGAAGCTGCAAGGACTGTTTGCAGTATAGACTGATATATAAAAATTTAAGTGTTTAAGAGCAGCCGATTTCAGGCGTTCTTAAACACTTTTTTTATTAGGCTCTATGTCAATAGTTGGGG
>DKWG01000055.1:9558-10119 GCA_002491605.1 Ruminococcus sp. UBA7158 | reverse complement strand
TTGATTTTTTTAAAAAAATTTTTTGCCCATGCTCATTTTCGATTTATATTCACCGAAACCGAAAATGAGCATGAGTGTTTGTAAGATTATTTGCATATGGGAGCTTACTTATTCATCATCTTTTTGAGCCTTGCCATAGCTTCACGGGTGTTTTCGTGAGTTGAGAAGGAAGTGAGTCTTAAGTAGCCCTTGCCGTTTTCGCCGAAGCCCTCGCCCGGTGTGCCGACGACGTTAGCTTCACTCAGAAGCTTATCAAAGAACTCCCATGAGCCCATGCCGTTCGGACAGCGAAGCCATATATACGGCGAGTTCTTTCCGCCGAAATATTTTATTCCGCACTCATCAAGAGCCGACATCATCACGGCGGCGTTTTCCTGATAGTAGGCAATGTTCTCTTTTATCTGCTCCATGCCTTCATCGGTGAACACAGCGTTTGCACCGCACTGGACTATATATGAAACGCCGTTGAACTTGGTGGACTGTCTGCGAAGCCAAAGCTTATTGAGGTTTTCTTTGAACTTTAGAGACTTCGGAACTATTGTGTAGCCGCAGCGTGTGCCT
>DKWG01000055.1:7784-9245 GCA_002491605.1 Ruminococcus sp. UBA7158 | reverse complement strand
TGTGAAGCCTGCTGTCTTTGAAAGAGAGCAGATTTCTATAACGCAGTCCATAGCGCCGTTTACTTCATATGCGGAATGGGGGACGTCGCTGTCTGTTATAAACGCTTCATATGCCGAGTCGTACAGAATTACGGCTTCGTTTTTAATTGCATAGTCTATCCAAGTCTTGAGCCGGCTTCGACTGTAGGCGGCGCCTGTCGGATTATTCGGCGAGCAAAGATAGATTATGTCAGCCGAAACGCTTTCGTCGGGAAGCGGCAAAAAGCCGTTTTCCTCAGTTGCGGCGGCGTATATTACTTTTCTGCCGTCTAAGATGTTTGTATCAACGTAGACCGGATACACGGGGTCTGTTACTAAAACGGTGTTGTCGATGTCGAATAAGTCTAAGATGTTTCCTAAATCGCTCTTAGCACCCTCTGAGACGAATATCTCGTCAGTATCAAGCGACACTCCGAAGCGTTCGTAATAGCGCTTTATGCTTTCACACAGAAAATCATAGCCTCTGTATTCGCCGTAGCCCTTAAACGTTTCCTTAACGCCCATTTCGGCAACTGCCTTTTGCATGGCTGTGATAACAGCAGGACAAAGAGGGAGGGTGACGTCGCCTATACCCATTTTGATTATCTTTGCTTCGGGGTGGGCTTTAGAATAATCTGCGGTTCTTTGAGCAACCTCGGCAAATAAATAGCTTTCTTTTATTTTAGAATAATTCTGATTTACTTTCATACGGCGACCTCTCCTTCAAACGCAATTTCAGCTCCGCCCTTCATGGTTATCCTGTAATTGCCGTCACAAACTATTTTAAGCTCTCCGCCTAACAGCTTTACTGTTATTTCTTCGTCGGCGGGGCATATTCCGAGCTTTACGGCGGCTGCAACGCTCGCACAGGCACCCGTACCGCAGGCTAAGGTTTCGCCGCTTCCTCTTTCCCAAACCCGCATTGAAAGAGTTTTTGAGTCGATTACTTTAATAAACTCTGTGTTGACACGTTCGGGAAAAATGGGGTTCTGCTCAAAAAGCGGTCCGATCTCATTAAGCTTGAGGTCCGCATTATTGTCAACGAACGTGACACAATGCGGATTTCCCATAGAAACGCAGGTTATTTTATATGCTCCGCAGGAAAGCGAGAGCGGATAGTTTATAACCTCGCTGTGTCCTTGAGCGGCGACAGGAATCTGCTCAGCGGCAAACTGCGCCCGACCCATATCGACTGTTACGCTTGTGACTTTACCGTTTGCAACGTCGAGATTGAGGGCTTTAATTCCTGCAAGGGTTTCAAGCGTCACAGCTGTCTTGTCTGTCAAGCCCTTTTCATATACATACTTTGCAATGCAACGTGACGCATTGCCGCACATTTTGCCCTCAGATCCGTCGGCATTGAACATCCTCATGCGAAAATCCGCAGCTTCCGACGGCAATATAAGTATTAATCCGTCCGAGCCGATGCCGAAATGCCTGTCG
>DKWG01000055.1:6381-7477 GCA_002491605.1 Ruminococcus sp. UBA7158 | reverse complement strand
GAGCCGATGCCGAAATGCCTGTCGGAGAGCTTGATTGAAAGCTCGCTCGGGTTTTCAATTTTTTCCTCAAAGCCGTTAATATATATGTAGTCGTTTCCTGCACCCTGCATTTTAGTGAATTTCATAAAGCAATCATCACTTTCTTAAAAAGGTTAAAGGTCGTTTGAAACTAAATCCTCTAAGGTTTCACGCTTAACAGCCAAGTAATCGTCATTTTCGTTTATCATGACAACGGCAGGGCGGGGGATTCTGTTGTAGTTGGACGCCATTGAGTAGTTATATGCGCCTGTTGTCAACACTGCAACGATATCTTTGCGGCAAATGCTTTCGGGAAACATAACGTCAGGCTGAACGATATCTCCGGATTCACAGCACCTGCCGACAAGATCAGCCTTTAATTCGCAATTACAGTCTGCCTTATTTGCAGTCACGACTGTATACTGCGAGCCGTAAAGCGCATATCTCGGATTGTCTGTCATGCCGCCGTCTATTGAGACGTAGTTTTTATAGCCTGTGATTCGTTTAACCGTTCCGACTGTGTAAAGAGTCATACCGGCGTCAGCAACTATGCTTCTTCCCGGCTCTAAGCGCAGGGACGGAAGCGCGATGTTAAGGCTTGAGCATTTGTCCTTAATAAACTGTGAAACCTGACGGATATTATCTTTAATGCTGATGACAGGCTGGGACTCGACGTATCTCACGCCGTAGCCGCCGCCGAGGTCGAGTATTCTTGTTACATAGCCATATTTATTCTTCATCAGCGCACAAAATTCAAGCATAATCTCGGCACTGCGCAAAAATGTGTCCGAATCAAAAACCATTGAGCCTACATGGCAGTGGAAGCCGCACAGCTCGATGTTGGGCAGACCCATGGTATAAGCGGCAATCTGTTCGGCCTGACCTGTTTCAATTGCAGTGCCGAACTTCGAGTCGACCTTGCCGGTTGCGACCTGCGCATAAGTGTGTGGGTCTATTCCGGGAGTGAGTCTTAAAAGAAGCTTTTGAGTTACGCCCTTTTCGCCTGCAATTTCGGAAATTGCCCTGACCTCTTCAATGTTGTCGCAGACAAAATAGCCTATTTTTGAGTCTATGGCAT
>DKWG01000055.1:4043-6094 GCA_002491605.1 Ruminococcus sp. UBA7158 | reverse complement strand
AGCCTATTTTTGAGTCTATGGCATAGCGTATGTCGTCGTCTGTTTTGTTATTGCCCTGAAAATAGCATAACTCCATCGGGAAGCCTGCCTTGAGGGCGGTGTATATTTCGCCTGACGATACAAGGTCTGCGCCCAAGCCTTCTTCCTTTATGATTTCATAAATTTTTTTGAAGCTTGCCGCCTTGCTGGCGTATACCGCCATTGCGCCGTTTGAAAAGTATTCGTCGAGCGCCTGCTTATATTCACGGCAGTTTCGGCGTATTCTCTGCTCGTCCATAATGTAAAGGGGAGTGCCGTATTTTTGAGCTAACTCAGTGACGTCTTTTTCACCGAAGTAAAGCTTTCCGTTGCGCACAGTGACGTTGTCGGTAAGTATTGAGTTCATTATTTAATCAAACCTTTCTGACGCATTATGCCGATTAGCTTCTCGGCATTCTTTTCTTCCATCTGAGTCAGAGGAAGGCGAAGGCTGTTTTCACACATTCCCATAGCAGCCATTGCAGCCTTGACGGGAATAGGATTTACCTCGCTGAACAGTGCAGAAATCAGCTCAAGATAATCAAGCTGTAGCTTCAGCGCTCCGCTTGTGTCGCCGTTAAAGAAGCGTGTGCAGATTTCATTTGTTTCGTGAGGCAATATGTTTGAAAGAACCGAGATAACTCCCTTGCCGCCGAGCGACAAAACGGGGACTATCTGGTCGTCGTTTCCTGAATAGATGTCTAAGTTTTCACCGCAGAGCTGAGATATTTTAGCTACCTGAGAGATGTCTCCGCTTGCTTCCTTGATAGCTGTTATGTTTTCAATCTCAGAGAGCCTTTTAGCGGTTGCAGGCTGGATGTTGCAGCCTGTTCTTGAGGGGACGTTGTAGACTATGCAGGGGATGCTGACAGAATCTGCAACAGCCTTGAAGCTTTCATACAAGCCGTTTTGAGTGGCCTTGTTGTAGTACGGAGTGACTAACAAAAGAGCATCTGCTCCTGCTTTGTCTGCAAACTTTGAAAGCTCAATTGCATATGCTGTATCGTTTGAGCCTGTACCGGCAATGACGGGGACACGCTTTGCAACCTTTTCAACGGTGAAGTCTATGATGTCTCTGTGCTCAGCGTCGGTAAGCGTTGAACCCTCGCCGGTTGTTCCTGCAACGACAAGCGCGCTTATGCCGCCTGATATTTGCTGCTCAAGTATTTTTTCGTATGCCGAATAATCGATATTGCCGTTCTTGAAGGGGGTTATGAGTGCTGTTGCGGCGCCGGTGAAAACAGTTTTTTTCATTTTAATTGCATCTCCTAGTAAAAAATAAAGCAGTTACCTCAAAAGGCAACTACCGACGAGAAGTAAAATATACAGCTTGAGCATATAAAACCGCTTGATGCTCTTTAGTATAATAAATACATTTATCGTTCGATAGCTCTCCGCACTTGTGCGACAGCAAGGCGGCTGTTAACCGCATCGCCGGATCACTCATTTGCCGTTGAGCGTCCTCGGCAGCTATCCCTTTCGGCGGCATCCGTCTTGGCTGACGTTAAACAACACCGCTTACTTTTGATACACTGCGCCTCTATCAGTGATTTTATTATATACAAGTCGTTTTTATTTGTCAATAACGCCGAAAAATATTGTATATTTGCATAAAACAATCTTTTTCAACCGACCTGCTTTAGCTATTTTTTCGTCTTAAAAAAGAATGCCGCACTCAAATTTCTGAATGCGGCATTAACTGCTTAATTTTGGCTTGTTATAATTACTCGGCAGGACCGAAGGACGACTCTGCAACGGCATAGAACGCCGGCTTTAATGTCCATGAATCTCTGTTGACCAAGAGCGCAGCATTTCTTCTGAGCTTCGGAGTTGAGTTGAGCCAGGAGTTTTCATCGTCTGTTCCCCAGAAAACGATAGCGTCGATATATCCGTCGTCGACAAACTCAAGGAACATATCCATAAGCTCTCTGTACTTCGCTGCCTGACGCTCGAAGTCCTCAGCGCTCCACTTTTTGAAGCCGCCGTCAGCGTCTGCTCCGACGAACATATTCATATCAAGCTCTGTTATCTGG
>DKWG01000055.1:3571-3757 GCA_002491605.1 Ruminococcus sp. UBA7158 | reverse complement strand
ATATCAAGCTCTGTTATCTGGATTTTGAAGTTGCCCTTGTGCTCGGGGAAGCATTCGTCATAGATAGCTGAAAGTCCTGCAATCTTTTCAATGTTCTGCTTGTATAAGCTGACATTGCAGTCAACGCTGATGTGAGACTGGAAGCCAACGCCATCGATTCTGACGCCCTTTCTGAGCATTCTTTCA
>DKWG01000055.1:1910-3256 GCA_002491605.1 Ruminococcus sp. UBA7158 | reverse complement strand
TCTGAGCATTCTTTCAACCATGTCATACATAGCCTGAGTTTTCGATGTCTGCCATTCCATATTGAAGTCGTTTATAATGAGTATTGCGTCCTCATCGGCAGCTCTTGCGGCGTTTACAGCTATTTCAACGTAATCATCGTAGAAACCGTTGCCGTCAAGGTCGCCTATTATATCTGCCCAGTAGGAGTCATCGGCTTTTCTTCTTATGGATTCGCCGTTAAGAACCTCGTTGCAGACGTCCCAGATTTTAATGTCGTCCTTGTATCTTGTTACGACTTCGGTTATATACTTGGTGATTCTGTCCTGAAGCTGTTCGCTGGACGCCAAAGCTCCTGCTTCATCGCACTCTTGAAGAGTTCTTGTGTCGGAAGCGTCAGCCTTGAACCACCAGTCGGGAATTTGAGAGTGCCACAAAAGTGTGTGTCCTCTTAACTCTGCTTTTGCTGCCTTACCGAAAGCAACGAAGTTATCAGCATCGTCGAAATTAAATGTACCTTCGGCTGAGTTGATATAAGCGGGCTTCATTTCGTTGCCGAGAGTATACATATTGTAGTGCTTGAGCATTCCCTTGGCGGTGATAACGCCGGCGTCGTCAACAAGCGTATTGTTTATAACGCCTTCAGCTTCGGGAGCTTGACTTGCTCCGAAAGCAACGCCTATTTTGCATCTGCCCTCAAAGTACTTGTAAAGAGCGGGGAGGTCGTATTCATCAACACGGTGTTCTCCGGACTTAAGAGCTTCCAGTGCCGCCGCCGAGTAGTCGGCTTCCGGGTTGGTGAGTATTGCCTTAGCGTCTATAGGCTCTTTATTCTTTGAACCCGATTCACAGGCACAAAGGCTCAAAAGCATAGAAAAGGCTAAAATAAACGATATAATCTTTTTTGTCATACTGTTTTTCCTTTCAAAAATTATTTCTTAAAAAGTATAGCACAAATTTCTGACGGTTTGAATAGGTAAATGAAACAATTTAATTTGACGACTTTGTGCAGTATGCAAAAAGTCTCCGAACACCCTATCGGCATTCGGAGACTGATGTACATATTTATTTTGCTGCTCAGTGCTTAAACGATGTTGCGGCGAAGGCATAGAAGGATTGCTTGAGCTTCATTTCCTTGTCGAACAACGACGGCTGACCGTTTTTGTTGCTGTTTATCCATGAATGGTCGTCGTCAGGAGTCCAGAATACTACAGCGTCTAAAACGCCCTTGTCAGCGTAGTCGAGGAACAAATCCATCAGCTCGGCGTACTTATCTGCGTGCTGCTTGTAGTCCTCATCTGTCCAGCGTACGAAGTTTTTATCTCTGTTTTCACCGACGAAAACGTTCATATCAAGCTCTGTTATCTGG
>DKWG01000055.1:1436-1622 GCA_002491605.1 Ruminococcus sp. UBA7158 | reverse complement strand
ATATCAAGCTCTGTTATCTGGATTCTGAAGTTGCCCTTGTATTCAGGGAAGCACTCGTCATAGACAGCGGCAAGACCTGCAATCTTTTCAAGGTTTCTGCGATAGCCGTCTATATTAGTGTCAAGACCGATGTGAGACTGGAAACCGACGCCGTCGATTCGAACGCCCTTTCTGAGCATTCTTTCA
>DKWG01000055.1:0-1116 GCA_002491605.1 Ruminococcus sp. UBA7158 | reverse complement strand
TCTGAGCATTCTTTCAACCATGTCGTACATAGCCTGGGTCTTGGAATCCTGCCATTCCATGTTGAAGTCGTTAATCATCAGAACAGCGTCGGGGTCTGCTTTTCTTGCAGCATTGAAGGCGATTTCAACGTAATCGTCCTTATAGCCGTTTTTATCAACGTCGCCGATGATGTCAGCCCAGAAGGAGTCGTCATACTTTTTTCTGATGGAATCTGCGTTTAAGACCTCGTTGCATACGTCCCAGTATTTAATCTTACCCTTGTAGCGGGTTACGACCTTGTCAATATAAGTCTCTATTCTCTCGGTGAGCTGCTCGCTTGTAGCCAAAGCGCCGGCGTCGTTGCATTCCTTGAGGCTTCTTGTATCCTTCGGGTCAGCTTTAAACCACCAGTCGGGGACCTGAGCGTGCCAAACCAAGGTGTGACCTCTTAGTTCTGCGCCTGCATCCTCACCGAATTTTACGAAAGCGTCAATAGGGTCAAAGTTGTAAACACCTTCGGACGGGTTTACGCTTGACGGCTTGCACTCATTCTCCATTGTGTAGATGTTGTAGTGCTTCAAAAGACCCTTTGCCATCAAATCATCGTAGTTAGCTATCTGCCATGAGTTGACGATACAGCCTATTTGGCATTTACCCTCAAAGTATTTGTAAAGCGCAGGGACGTCCTTGTCGTAAAGATAGTGCTCTGACGTCTTTAAAGCTTCAAGCTCTGACTTGGAGTAGGTGAGTGACTGGTCGGTAAGCTCCTGCTTGAGCTTAGACGATTTAGGTTCACCGATGTTGCCGTTTGAGGTGTCGCCGCAAGAGCTGAAAACACTTATCACCATCACTAAGGCAAAAACGATTGATAAAACCTTTTTCATAAGTATAATTGTTTCCTTTCAATATTACTAACGATTAATGCAAAGCTTATGCCGCTGAAGCATAAAAGCTTTAAGTACATTTACTGCCTGAAGAATCTTTTTCAGGCAGTTATGATACCATATATAATCATTGTGCGTTTCATTATAGCATTTTAACACTATTAATAATATCGGCAAAAGAAACAATTTGTACAATATAATTTGTGTATAGTGACCATTTAAAAGCGGATAATGAATAAAAATAATCCCAAA
>DKWG01000040.1 GCA_002491605.1 Ruminococcus sp. UBA7158 | reverse complement strand
GGATAGAGCAACTGCCTTCTAAGCAGTAGGCCGCAGGTTCGAGTCCTGCAAGACGCGCCAAATAAGCTCACCGTAAGGTGAGCTTTTGTGTTTTACGAACAGAAGGCATTAGAAGACGGCGATTGCCGATAAACGTAAACCGTGTGCGAATAATCATAGTGCGTCAAGAAACACATTATATGCCTTTGTCTTTAGCATGGGCGTTCAGCTGAGTGAATGGCAACTAAAAACCTCGCAGTATATTAAGAAGAAGTTTTTCTTTCTTAACTATACTGCGAGGTTACTGATTATAAACGATGACTTATGCGTCAGTTGGATTTTTTCTGCTTTTCAGCGTACAGTGCTCTGTATTCGGCAGGGGATACGTTTTCCTGTCTTTTAAATACTGCGCAGAAGTAGCTGCAATCGTTATATCCGACGGCCTTTGAGATGTCGTTAATAGACAAGCTTGTGTCTAAAAGCAGATTTTTAGATTCAAATATTCTTTTCTTTGTCAAGTGCTCAAACGGACGCATATTCATGCATTCCTTAAATATACGGCAGATATACTGAGGTGACAGGTTGACAATCCTCGAGAGGTCATTCAGCGAGATATCCGTTGAGTAATTTTTATCTATATAATCAATAATCAGCTTGAGCTGCTCCATGCGGTGATTTTCTCTCGGCGACATCGGACAGCAGATAAGTCTGTTCATCTCAACCAAAAACGCATAGAGGTTTGCAGAGTTCTGATATCCGGCGTGGATGTTTGTCGAGTGAATGGTCTTAAGCATATTTTCCCACAGCTTCTCAAGAGTTGAAAGGTCACCTGCTCTGAAAATACATGGCTTGGTAAGCCCTAAGTTTTCAAGTATCGGCTGAATCGACGAGCCTGAGAAGGAAACCCAGTGAGTCTCCCAAACAACGTCATCCCTTGTTCTGTAGTCATGAGGATAGTATGCAGGAAGGAAGAAGCCGCAATTCTTAGGGATTCTATGCTCCTCGCCGTCGATAGTTAAAATCCCTTCGCCTCTTGCAGTATATATAACCTGATTATAAACGTGTCCGCCCGGACGAGTGCAGCGGCGCTCCGGATCTGTTGCTCCTACGCCTGTTACATATAGCGGAAGTTTAACCTCATCACTCAAAAGTGCGAAATAAAATTCTTGCATGGAGATTACCTCATTTATCAATAGTTATTAAAAAGCGTGTGAAATTTGTCTAATGTTGTTATAGTAGCATATGATATTTCGAAAGTCAATGTTTAATTTTATTATATTTTTGATTTATTCTAATATGTTTTATCCAAATCCTCCCTTAAGGCGTATATTGACGCAATTTTATTCATGCAGAAATAGTTATTTAAGAATACGTTACGTCCAAAAATAAAGTAATGCAGATAAAAAACCACTATTGAATATAATAGCATTCACCGGATTCAACAAGAATGAACCCGGTGAATGCTTATATACCTATATTTAAATTGCTTATGGTCAAATCTGTGCTTCAAGCCATGCGTCGGTGTCTTGAGTGAGCTTAAGCTTTTTCTCTTCAAGTACAGAGCAGAGTTCAGACATTTTTTGATAGTCTGAAGCAACCTCATCGGAGCATATAAGCTCTTCCAGCTCGCTGATTTCGCTTTCCAAGCGTTCGATTGACTCTTCAAGCTCTTTAAGCTCCTGCTTTTTCTTAACTTCCTCAGAGCGCTGAGACTTTGTTCTGTATTGTTTCTTTGATTCCTGCGGTTTATTGACTGTCTGTGCACTTTTTGACCTTTCAAGCTCATCTGATTCCGATGCCTTTGCGGCAAGATAGTCGTCGTAGCTTCCTTTATACTCAGCAACGGTTGAGCCTTTAACCTCGACAATTTTAGTTGCTATCTTGTTCAGAAGGTATCGGTCATGAGAAACAACGATTATCGTTCCCGTATATTCAGCCAAAGCATCCTCTAAAACCTCTTTTGTCGATATATCAAGGTGGTTAGTAGGCTCGTCGAGTATCAGGACATTTCCTCGTTTTAAAGACATCAAAGCAAAGCTGAGCTTGGTTTTTTCACCGCCGCTTATGACTCCTACCTGCTTAAAGACGTTTTCACCCGTAAGCAAAACGCTTCCTAAAACACTTCTGACCTCGTAGTCGCTCATGCGTGGATACCTACGGTGTACTTCCTCCATAACGGTCAGTCGGTTGTCTAAAAGCTCGTTTTTCTGATCAAAGTATGCGATTTTAGTATTCGGTGCCCAGTAAAGGCGTCCCTTTTTGTGAGGATTTATTCCTTGTATAGTCTTTAGTATAGAAGTTTTTCCGGCACCGTTTGAACCGATTATTCCGACTCTGTCTCCGCGGCGCACGGCAAGTGAAAAGCTTTCAATAAGTGTTTTTCCGTCAGGTGTAGTTATGTCGATATTTTCGGCAAAGAACAGCTCCTTAGGCGGCTCGATATCATATTCGAGCTTGATTTTTGCTGACTTTTGATAAAACCTTGGCTTTTCAACCGCTGTTTCAACTATTCTGTCGAGCATATGCTGCTTTGACTTTGCAGCCTTGGCGCTGGTTGCGCTTACACGATTTTTATCGATGAAGAACTGAAGCTCCTTTATTTTTGCCTGCTCAGCTTCGTATATCTTTTCCTGCCGAATCAGATCTTCCTTTTTCTTTTCGACAAAGAAGCTGTAGTTGCCGGAATACGACTTTAGCTTCTTCCATTCAATTTCACATATTCTTGTACAAACGCTGTCTAAAAAGTACCTGTTATGCGAAACCGTCAGTATTGCTCCCTTATACTCCTTTAAATAGCTTTCAAGCCATGACATTGTATCAAGATCTAAATGGTTTGTAGGCTCGTCCAGAATCAATAGAGAAGGGGATTCAAGCAGAAGCTTGGCAAGTGCCAAACGTGTTCTTTCTCCGCCTGACAGTGAATTGACTGAGCGATCGAGGTCAAAGCTTCCGAACCCCATTCCGTTTAACACGGTTTTGATTTTGACGTCAATGATATATCCGTCGTTGTTCTCAAAATGTGAGGAAAGAGAGGTGTATTCAGCCTCGGCTGCCTTTAACTCGTCTCCCGTCAGCCTTTCAAATGACAATTCAATTTGGCTCATTCTCTCTCGCTCTGCTAAAAGAGCGGCGAACGGCTTTCTCATTTCCTCGGAAATAGAGCACTCAGCCGACAGACCGACGCCCTGCTCTAAGTATCCGATTTTGCAGTTCCCCGAAAAGCTTAACGAACCGCTGCCGTCGGGGGCAAGGTCGTAACCGATTTTTTGTGTGATTACAGACAAAAGCGTTGTCTTTCCGCAGCCGTTTACACCGACAAGTCCGACCCTTTCGCCCTCGTTGATACCAAAATTAATATCCTCGAGCACAGACTCGCCGTTGTAGTATTTATATATGTGTTCAAGTGAACAAAGCATTTTACTGTTAACTTGCGCCCTGCACAAAGTGCATAGGGCATCCTTTCTTTGTTATTATGTATTCAAGCGTCGCTGTTCGATACTCAATGTTCAGCATTTTCCTTCAGCCAAATAACAGAGCTTTTTATTGCATCCTCAGCCGAGGTTTGCTTGAGTCCAAGCTCTCGCACAGCCTTTTCGCTTGAATAGTTGTGAGGCTCTAAAAGTGATTTAACCGTTATAGGAGTTAAAACGTCTACAAACGGCATGGCGAGCTTGACCAAAAAGGTCGGTATAATTATGGGTGTGCCGCGCCGACCGATGGCTTTGTTTATAAGCGCGTACATCTGCTTGACGCTGACGTTTTCTCCCGAAACAATGTACTGACCCCTCTTATCAAGCTCGATGACCTTTTGAATACAGTAGCAGACGTCTTTAACGTCGACGAAATTATATCCGCCCTTCATTCCGAATTCTGCTTTTCCTTTAATACAGTTTGTAATTATTTTTCCCACCTCAGACGGCTTGATGTCGTTTTCACCTACGACCGCAGAGGGGAGTATCATTGCGCATTTAAATTCAGGATGAGTATTTATTGCATTCAGTACATACTTAGACGCCTTGGCTTTGGACTTTCCGTATCCGCCCTCAACCTTTTCGGGATAATAATCGTAAGGCTCGGTTATAATTTCGTCGCCTGATTTATATATGCCGTCTACGCTTCCGACATAGATAAATCTTGCAGACTTTTCAAGGCAGATGTCACAAAGCGTTTTTGTCAGCCTGACATTTATATTCTCCATTTCGTCAATTCGCTTGTCTGTCAAGTCAATAACGCCGGCAAGGTGAATGACGGTATCATTTGAGCATATGCACTCGCTCAGTACCGAAGTGTCAGAAAAATCAACAACCTTAACTAAAACATTATCATCTGCGAATAAATCGGTCTTGCGTCTGAGCAAAACGGTTATAGCTGTGTTTTTATCTGTCTTGCGCAGATATTTGACTAAATTATTTCCGATATGACCTGTTGCGCCGGTTATAATATATGACATCTTTCATGCACCCTAATCTTTGACGTAATTATAATAATGAATATTATTATACATTAAGTCAACGGCTTTTGCAATACAAAATATTGTTGCTGCCTAACATGTCATGAATTTATGCCGACTGTAATAGTAATTACACCCCTGCAAAATGTCGATGAATTATTTTGTATTTTGATTGAGCCGATATCATATATTTTGGTTGACTATAAGGTGTTGCTTGTGCTAAAATATAGTAGAACAAAATGTGCATTTGCAGTATCAATGATTGACTTCATTAATCTGAATATGCTTAAAACGAAATTACAGGGAGGAAAATAATATGTCTATTCTTGTTTCGGGCGGAGCGGGATATATCGGCTCACACACTGTTTTGAAGCTCTTGGAAAACGGCTATGAGGTTGTTGTTTTCGACAATCTGTCAAACTCCAGTGAGGAGTCGCTCAACAGGGTTCAAAAGCTGGCAGGGAAGAGCTTGAAGTTTTATAAAGCGGATATGCTCGACAAAGCGGCTATTGACCGCATTTTTGACGAAAATCCGGATATAACCGCACTCATTCACTTTGCAGGTTTAAAGGCTGTGGGCGAATCTGTAGCCAAGCCGATCGAATATTATAAGAACAACATCGGCGGAACTATAACACTTCTTGAGTCGATGAAGGAGCACGGGGTTAAAAATATCATTTTCAGTTCATCGGCGACGGTCTACGGAGAGCCTGAGTTTGTCCCGATAACCGAAGACTGCCCTAAGGGAGTCTGCACAAATCCCTATGGCTGGTCTAAGAGCATGATAGAGCAGATACTTACAGATGTACACACTGCCGACAGCGAGTGGAATGTCGTTTTGCTCAGATACTTCAATCCGATCGGAGCGCATCAGTCAGGACTTATCGGAGAGGATCCGCAGGGAATACCGAATAATTTGGTTCCTTACATTGCTCAGGTCGCAGTCGGAAAGCGTGAACACTTAAACGTTTTCGGAAACGACTACAAAACACACGACGGAACAGGCGTAAGAGACTATATTCACGTCTGCGACTTAGCTGACGGTCACATCAAGGCGCTTGAGAAGATATCATCTGAAAACGGCGGAGTGCTTATATATAATTTGGGTACGGGAATCGGTTATTCTGTTTTGGACGTTTTAAAGGCATACAACAAGGCGTGCGGCAGGGAACTGCCATATGTAATTTGCCCGAGACGTCCCGGAGACACCGATGCGAGCTATTCTGACCCGTCACTTGCAGAAAAGGAGCTCGGCTGGAAGGCTGAATATAGCATAGACGATATGTGCCGTGATTCGTGGAATTGGCAAAAGAACAATCCTAACGGATATAATTCGCTGTAATGAGTATTTAAGATGCTTTTGCACGCTTAGCCGGCTGTTTCTGTATGTATTAACCTGAAATGAATCACAAAATACCATCAGCCTCTGTTATTGCAGCTGATGGTATTTTGCATAAAATTAACTTTTATATTTTGTTTGCTTAGTCAATTGAAAGCAAAGAGACAAGGTTATATAATGTAAATATATTTACTTTGAGGAGTGTTGATATGAGAAAGTTTTTTAAAGGCATCAGTATGCTTTTAGCTGTTATAATTATGTGTACCTCTGTCAGCGTTGTATCGTTTGCAGATACTCCGCAGAGCTACACTGTTTTTACCGGCGAAAAAAAGCTTGAGGGATGGTATCCTGCATTTATAACAAGCTGGATTGATCCTCCGCTGATGAACGGATTCATTGATGCCATACAGCAGCCGGGAGCTGTTATTGAGATAACATACAAGGGAAACTCATCCCCCTCGATAATGTTCCAGAGCGGCGACTACGGCGGACATTTGTATCCGAACGTTTCGTATCATCAGTGTAAAATAAAGAATGTCGGTGATAAAAAGGTTGCAACATTTGATGCTTCCGGCATTATTAAGGTTTATACC
This sequence comes from Ruminococcus sp. UBA7158, assembly GCA_002491605.1. Classification (GTDB taxonomy): domain Bacteria; phylum Bacillota; class Clostridia; order Oscillospirales; family Ruminococcaceae; genus Faeciplasma. Next base: position 2,276 of record DKWG01000040.1, on the reverse strand, counting down.
GACAAGAAGCACGATGAAGACGGTAAGCCCTTAAGACTTGACCATTTGATGAACTTCGGAATCGGCGGCGACCAAAACGTCGTCACCTCAGTTGTAGTAAAGTGGACTGTTAAGGGAAGTCCTGCCGTTAAGTTCGACGTTAAGAAAACATATCAGACCTTTGACGGCTGGGGAGCGTCATATACATGGTACGGCGACTGGCTCACAAGTAACATACACGCTGAAAAGGCATATGACTGGATATTCAAGGACTGCGGCTTCAATATCTTAAGGTTCAGAGATTTGAATAAGGTCAGAGGCTACGGCGGCGGATTTGAGGACACTACTTATAAAAGCTATAAGGCGTACTATGAAGCCGCTAAGAAGCGCGGCATAGACCCGATAGTTATGGTTACAAGCTGGGGTCAGTACGACCGCGAGCTGAAATTTGTTAAGTATGTTCCCAAGGACAACGAAGGTCATACTTATTATACACTTGCTAAAAACTCAAAGGGCGAGTATATGTATGATGAGCTTGCGAAGTTCTGCGTTCAGTCGATAAAGTATTTCCAGGAGGCAGGAATACCTGTTGATTACTTTGCAATCTCCAACGAAACAGAGCTTCAGGGACTGCATATTGATGAAACAGGAAAGGCAAGAGAGGAAGCCGGCTTCTATTTCGGTCCTGATGAAAACGAATATCACTGTGCATATTGGAAGGCGCATATAGCTATATATAAAGCGTTCAAGGAAGCTTTCGGAGATAAAGCACCTAAGATAATGGGCGCTGAGGTAATGGCTGACACTGCGTCCTTGATGAAAAACTATCTCAATCCTTTAATCAAGGAAGCACCGGAGAGCTTTGACACTATCGCTCACCATCTTTACGGCAGTGCAAATACCCCTCAGAGCTTTAAAGAGGTCAGAGAAGCATTCCCTGATTACACACTCTGGCAAACCGAGTGGTATACAAACGATTTCTTTAAGCACGCTGAGACTATTATCAACGAGTTGAATTATGAAAATGTCAACGCATATCTCTATTGGAACGGAGTTTGGCCGCCGGATGACGCCAACTGCTTAATAGAAATCGGCGACTGGCCGGCAAATTCATACGTCAAGCGCCGTGGAAACCACTACATAATGATGCACTTCTCTAAGTTCATCAAAAACGGATACAAGAGAGTAGACGTCTCGCTCAACGCTTCCAAATCAAAGGCAACAGCGTTCTTGTCTCCTGAAGGCGACGAGCTTGTTCTGGTACTTTTAAACAATACAAAGGATGACGAGCATTTAAAGCTACAGCTCGGCGACTATAAGATTAAGCAGGGCAGAATATATCAAACAACGAGAAAAACAACCGACTTCAATAAAGAGCAGCAGCTCAACGAATATATGAAGGATTTAGGCTGGCTCAGATACTACAGCATTGATGCCCCTGCCGACACACTTACAACTCTTGTCATGAAGATTTATCCTAAGGAAGTTAAATAAGCTTTCGGCGATTGAATTGTTTTTGTATTATAGGCTTGCTGCGTATTAACACACAGCAAGCCTTATATGTTACTTATATATCGACTGTTTTAATTTGAATTGCTAAGCGACATAAACCAAGTATAATCAGCATATTCACATAAAATTTACATTTTGCATGCAATATTTTTGAGTTTTTTGCACAATGCTATATTTATCTTTTCACAGCACTGAATGATTGTATATTTTGGCAATAGTAAATTTGTGCAAACTGATATATAATAATATACATAATACTGATAACAGATTTTAGTTATCGGTATGCAGCGTTTACGCTGAATTTTAAGGAGGTTAAATTCTATGAAGAAACTTGTAGCAATGCTTTTGGCACTTATGATGGTTGTTTGCGTTCTTTCAGTTGCAGCCTTTGCCGAGCCCACAGATCAGCCGACTGAGACAGACGAGCCTACTGATATCGTTGTTGAAGATCCTAAGCCCGAGACTCCTGACAACAACCCTACAACAGGTCTTGCAATCGCTGTTTTGCCGATGGTTTTGGCAGGCGCAGCAGTTGCTTTCGGTAAGAAGCACTAATCTTTGTTTAGCTTAAAAGCAAAAAGCTTTGGCTGAGCTGATTTAAAACAATGAAAAATGCACTGTCTTTATAGGCAGTGCATTTTTGCATTGCTCAAGGCTCAGTCGGTGCAATCTTATATTATGCGTTTGCATTTCATCAGGCGAATTAATGTGTGCAAAACGGTGTATAATCGTGCGTTTGGGGTCACTACAAATTGTGGATATTTGTATGTGCTAAAATGATAAGA
>DKWG01000038.1 GCA_002491605.1 Ruminococcus sp. UBA7158 | reverse complement strand
CTACCTACTTTTGATAGCCGCCTGAGCTGCTGCAAGTCTTGCAATCGGAACTCTGAACGGTGAGCAGGATACATAGTCAAGACCGATGTTGTGGCAGAACTCGATTGAAGAAGGATCGCCGCCGTGCTCGCCGCAGATACCGCAGTGCATTTCGGGTCTAACCTTCTTACCGAGGGTTACAGCCATATCCATGAGCTTGCCGACACCTGTTGTGTCAAGACGAGCGAACGGATCGGACTCGTAAATCTTGTTTGCATAGTATGCAGGCAAGAACTTACCGGCGTCGTCACGGCTGAAGCCGAAGGTCATCTGAGTGAGGTCGTTTGTACCGAAGCAGAAGAACTCAGCTTCCTCAGCGATAGCGTCAGCAGTAAGAGCTGCTCTCGGGATTTCGATCATTGTACCAACCTCGTAGTGGAGGTCAGCCTTAGCATCGGCGATAACAGCGTCAGCAGTCTTAACAACTACATCCTTAACAAACTTAAGCTCCTTAACCTCGCCGACCAACGGGATCATGATTTCGGGAACGATGTTCCAGTCAGCATGACGAGCCTTAACAGCAATTGCAGCCTTGATAACAGCCTTGGTCTGCATAACTGCGATTTCGGGGTAGGTTACTGTCAAACGGCATCCACGGTGACCCATCATCGGGTTGAACTCATGGAGGTCATTGATAACCTGCTTGATATATGCAACACTCTTGCCCTGTGCATTAGCCAAAGCTTCGATGTCAGCTTCGTCGGTAGGAACAAATTCATGAAGCGGAGGATCCAAGAAACGAATGGTTACAGGATGTCCGCCGAGAGCCTCAAAGAGTCCCTCAAAGTCTGCCTGCTGCATGGGCTCAATCTTAGCCAAAGCTGCTTCTCTTTCCTCAACTGTCTCAGCACAGATCATTTCTCTGAATGCGCCGATTCTTGCAGGGTCAAAGAACATATGCTCAGTACGGCAAAGACCGATTCCCTGTGCGCCGAAGGCAGCAGCCTGCTTAGCATCAGCGGGAGTATCAGCGTTTGTTCTTACGCCGAGTCTCTTGTACTTATCAGCAAGATCCATGATTCTTCCGAAGTAGCCGGAGTTAGGATCAGCAGGAACTGTCGGGATAAGCTCGCCGTAGATGTTACCTGTTGAACCATCGAGAGAGATAGCGTCGCCCTCATGGTAAACCTTACCTGCGAGTGTGAAGCACTTGTTCTCTTCGTCCATCTTGATATCGCCGCAGCCTGATACGCAGCATGTACCCATACCACGGGCAACAACGGCAGCATGAGAGGTCTGTCCGCCTCTAACGGTGAGAATACCCTGTGAGTACTTCATTCCCTCGATATCCTCGGGAGATGTTTCAAGTCTTACTAAAACAACCTTTTCCTTGTTCTTGCCCTTGATAACAGCGTCCTCAGCAGTGAACACGATTGTACCGGCAGCAGCTCCGGGAGAAGCGGCAATACCCTTTCCTACGGGCTTAGCGTTCTTAAGAGCGGCAGCGTCGAAGGTGGGGTGCAAGAGCATATCAAGGCTCTTAGCGTCGATCTGCATGAGAGCTTCTTCTTCTGTGATCATGCCTTCGTCGATGAGGTCGCAGGCAATCTTGATAGCAGCGGCAGCGGTTCTCTTACCGTTTCTGGTCTGAAGCATGTAGAGCTTCTTGTCCTCGATGGTGAACTCCATGTCCTGCATATCTCTGTAGTGGTTTTCAAGTGTCTGGCAAACGCCCAAGAACTGCTCGTAAACCTCAGGAAGAACCTCCTGCATCTTAGCAATCGGCATAGGAGTTCTTACGCCGGCAACAACGTCCTCGCCCTGAGCGTTCATCAAGAACTCGCCCATAAGACCCTTTTCGCCTGTTGCAGGGTTACGAGTGAAGGCAACACCGGTACCTGAGGTTTCACCCATGTTACCGAATGCCATCATCTGAACGTTAACTGCGGTACCCCAAGAATAAGGGATATCGTGGTCCATACGGTAGATGTTTGCTCTGGGGTTGTCCCAAGAACGGAAAACAGCCTTGATAGCTTCAAAGAGCTGCTCCTTAGGATCGTCCGGGAAGTCCTTGCCGAGCTGGTTCTTATACTCAGCCTTGAACTGGTTAGCAAGGTTCTGCAGGTCCTCAGCAGTGAGGTCAACGTCGAACTCAACGCCCTTTTCTTCCTTCATCTTGTCGATGAGCTTCTCGAAGTACTTCTTGCCGACTTCCATAACAACGTCGGAGAACATCTGAATAAATCTTCTGTAGCAGTCCCAAGCCCAACGGGGATTGCCTGACTTCTTAGCGATAACATCAACGACTTCTTCATTAAGACCGAGGTTCAAGATGGTGTCCATCATACCGGGCATTGAAGCTCTTGCACCTGAACGTACTGAAACGAGAAGAGGGTTCTCCTTGTCGCCGAACTTCTTGCCGGTAACGTTCTCCATCTTTTCGATGTATTCCATGATTTCAGCCATGATATCAGGATTGATCTGACGACCATCCTCATAGTACTGCGTGCAAGCTTCTGTGGAAATAGTGAAGCCCTGAGGAACAGGAAGACCGATTTTGGTCATTTCTGCGAGATTTGCGCCCTTTCCGCCGAGAAGATTACGCATGCTTGCGTTTCCCTCAGAGAAAAGGTAACAATACTTTTTGCTCATAGTTTTTTTACCTCCAATAATTCTTATCCGATTATCTGCAATAGGCATAAACGGAGTTGATATCATTATAACAGAACATCATCATTTTTTCCATATACTTTGTATAAAAAATATCACAATTTTAAAGCACTGAAATTGTGCATTTTTATGAAAGTTCACCTACATGATTTTCCTTGCAATAAGCAAATGGTTTTTGTATAATATGTATGTATTTATTGCCTGAAAGCTGATACGGCATATGCACGTCGAATGCTTTTCGAATTTGCAGCATAACAGCTTGACACTTACCGTACAACAATTTTTAGGCAGCTATTATTTAGAAAGGGACAGCCTTGAAAATATAACTTTCAAGGCGGATTAACGACATGAATAACGCAATTATACTTGCCGGCGGAATGGGAAAAAGAATGCACTCGGAAAAGCCAAAGGTACTGCTTGAGGTTTTGGGTAAACCAATGCTCGAATGGGTTATATCAGCCTGTGAGGATGCTGATATTGACAACATATGTATCGTCAAAGGCTACGGTGCGGAGCAGATAGACGAATACTTAAACAACAGACACGAAACCGCATTCCAGCCTGAGCGCTTGGGAACAGGTCACGCGGTTATGTGCGCTGCGGAGTTTTTAAAGAAAAATAAAAGCGGTCACACCTTCATCGCCTGCGGAGACGCACCGTTTACCGATGCTGCAACAATTAAATCTGCATATGAGCACCATGTTAATAACAACGCCGCCGTCACCGTTGTTACCGCCGATTTAGACAATCCTCACGGCTACGGACGCATAATAAGAACCGACGACGGCATAAGCGCCATTGTCGAGGAAAAGGACTGCAGCGATTCTCAAAGAGCTATTAAAGAAATCTCCTCCGGCTGCTACTGGTTCAACACCGAGGAGCTTTTAGGAGCATTGCCGAAGCTCACCCGCAACAACGCCCAGGGTGAATATTACCTCACAGACACTATCTCTATTCTTTTGTCCGAGGGAAAAAAGGCGTGCGCATTCAAGACCGACAACTGCGATGCCGTTTTGGGAGCAAACGACAGAAAGGGTCTTTTAAAGCTCAACGACATTGCAAGAATGCGCATAATAGAAAAGCACCTTGAAAACGGCGTTGAATTTGTCACAACAGATTCAGTTGTCATCGCCCCCGACGTCGTCATCGGCGCATCCGCTAAAATCCTTCCGGGAACTATGCTGATGGGCAAGACCGTCATCGGCAAAAACAGCGTTATCGGTCCCAATTCAAGGCTCACCGATGTCACAGTCGGAGAAAACAGTGTTTTAGACAACGTTGTTGCTGCCTGCGCAGTTGTCGGCAGCAACGCTTCAATCGGTCCTTTTGTTCAGCTCAGAAAGGACACAGTTATTAAGGACTACGCTCATGTCGGCGACTTTGTCGAGATCAAGAACTCAACTATCGGCGAGGGTACGGCTGTCGCCCACTTGACATATGTCGGAGATTCAGACGTGGGACAAAACGTCAACTTCGGCTGCGGAGTTGTAACCGTCAACTACGACGGAACAAACAAGGCTCGCTGCACTATCGGCGACAACGCATTTATCGGCTGCAATACAAACCTTATCGCACCTGTTAAAATCGGTGAAGCGGCATATACAGCCGCCGGCTCAACCGTTACAAAGGACGTCCCCGACGGCGCATTGGCTATCGAACGTTCAGCTCTTACGATAAAGCCGGACTATGCAAAGCGCAAGCTGACAAGGCACATTGAAAAAGGAAAGCGCTTAAAGCACTGATTTTGCCTTAGCATCTACTATATCCGAAACGACCTCCCCGCCCTGCTCGGACGGAGAGGCTTTTGGCGGTTTAAAAGGAGTCAAGCAACAAATGTCATTATTTAAATCTAAAGAGAAAAAAGAATTTGCCTCAAACATAGAATGGCTTATCGTCGGACTGGGAAATCCCGGCTCGCAGTATGAAAACACACGCCATAACTGCGGCTGGCTCACTCTTGACAGCATGGCGCAAAAGTATTCCGTTAAGCTGACACGGCTCAAGTTCAAGTCGCTTTGCGGCGAGGCGGAAATCTCAGGAAAGCGCTGTCTTTTAATGAAGCCGACAACCTTTATGAACGCCAGCGGCGAAGCGGTTGTTGAGGCTATGAACTTCTATAAGATTCCGATCGAGCGTGTTTTAGTCGTCTGCGACGACATATCGTTGGATGTCGGCGCACTCAGGTGCAGACGCAAGGGCTCGGACGGAGGTCAGAAGGGTCTGCGCAGTATTATTTATCTGACCGGTAAGGATACCTTCCCGAGAATCAAAGTCGGCGTCGGGGCGAAGCCACATCCGGACTACGATTTGGCTGCATGGGTTTTATCCAAATTCACTCAGACAGAGCTTAAGACAATGAATCAAGCCTTTGAAAACGCCGTCAAGGCTGCCGAGCTGATTATAGACGGCAGAATTGACGAAGCTATGAACAAATTCAATTGATTTTCAGCCGAAAGGAAACGCAATGAACATTTTTTACGAAGCCGGGTCCAAGCTCGACTTTTTACAGGAGCTGACCAAGTGTGTAGCATCCGGTACACTGCCTGCCTGTGTGACAGGTCTGTCCGCAGTACACAAGGCTCATGCCGTTCTTCAATTGTCCATAGGACAAAATGTATTGGTAATCTGCGACGATGAAGCAAACGCAGTCAGGATGGTGTCGGACATTAACGAAATGGCAGGAAAGGAACTCGCCTGCCTGTTCCCGAGCAGAGATTTAACTCTTGCCGAAATCGAGTCATCCTCAAAGGAATATGAACATAAAAGGCTTTCCGCACTTGAAAAAATAGCGTCGGGAAAAGCTAAAATCATAGCTGCAAGTATTGACGCCTGCTTGGAGTCGACAATACCGAAAGACGTTTTACTCGATATGTGCCTGACTCTTGCACCGGGAGACAGCGTTGACATATCAGAGCTTTCTGCAAGGCTTATAAAAATGGGATATACCCGTTCATCTCAGACTGAGGGCTACGCACAGTTTTCGGTCAGAGGTTCAATAATCGACATATTCCCCGTAGGTGCGCCGATGCCGATAAGAATAGAGCTTTGGGGCGACGAAATCGATACCGTTTCAACCTTTGACGTAGAGTCTCAAAGGCGCTTCGACACAGTCAAATCCGTCTCCGTTCCTCCTGCTAATGAGCTTTTAACAGACCGTGAAGATCTGAAGGAAGCTATTCAGGTGCTTACGGAGCGTGTTTCAGGGAAACGCTCGGAAGTAATTAAAAAGCATTTAAAAGCAGATCTTGACACCTTGGAGTCAGGGATGAATCTTTCCTGCCTTGATAAATATTACTCGCAGATATACGGCGACCCGACAACGGTTCTTGATTACTTTACCGACGGCATATGTGTTGTAAGCGAGTACACAAACTGCCGTGAAAAAGCTAAAACCTTCCTGAGCCAGCTTTCGGAGGACATTAAAATATTCTATGAAGACGGCAGCCTGTTTAAAGAAACCTGCGGCTTCTACGTTGAGCTTCCTCATATCATGTCCTTGGCTGACAAAATCGGAACAGTTTATCTTGAAACCTTCATGCACGGAGCTGACATCAAGCTAAAAAAGCTGATTTCCGCACAGGCTTTTCAGTCGTCAAGCTGGTCGGGTGACTCTGCAACGCTGTCCGAAGAGCTAAAAAGCTATTGTCTCAAGGGCTATTGCACACTTGTTATGGTAGGCTCAGCTAAGGCTGTCGGCATAGTCATGCCCGATATTGAGCGTGAGGGCTACAAGGTTCAGAGGCTGACCGAAAAGTCGGAGTTCGCCCCGGGAATGGTTTATGTCGGCGTAGGCTGTTTATCAAGCGGCTTTGAATACCCCGACGGCAAATTTGCGCTTATTACACAGCAAAAGGTATTTGTCGCAAGAAAAAAAGCCAAGAAAAAGCCTAAAAACTCGGAAAGAATCAACAGCCTTTCCGACATATCGGCAGGAGACTTGGTTGTTCACAGTCTCCACGGAATCGGCAAGTTCGGCGGCATAACAAACATAACCACAAACGGCGTCACTAAGGACTATATAACCATCAAATACGCAGGCTCGGACGTTTTGTACGTTCCTGTAACCCAGCTCGACACTGTTTCAAAGTATATCGGTCCTAAGGACGATGAAAACGTCAAGCTCAACAAGCTCGGCTCGTCCGAATGGAACAAAACAAGAGCCAGAGTTAAAAAAGCCTGCAAGGACATGGCAGACGAGCTTATTGCTCTGTATGCCAAGCGACAGCTGGCAAAGGGCTATCAATTCTCCCCCGACAACGAGTGGCAGCGTGAGTTTGAAGAAAGGTTTCCTTATCAGGAGACAGACGACCAGCTTCAATCTATCGACGAGATAAAGCAGGATATGCAAAAGGCCGTCCCGATGGACAGACTTTTGTGCGGAGACGTCGGCTTCGGCAAAACCGAGGTTGCGCTTCGTGCCGCCATGAAGTGCATTTTAGACGGCAAGCAGTGCGCAATATTAGTCCCCACAACAGTTTTAGCATGGCAGCATTATCAGACAGCTCTGCGCCGCTTTGAGCATTTCGACATCAATATTGAGCTGCTTTCAAGGTTTCGAAATCCCAAGCAGCAGCGTGAAATAGTTAAAAAGCTTGAGCGTGGGGCAATTGACCTCATAATAGGCACTCACCGTCTTGTTCAAAGCGATATCAAATTCAAGGACATCGGCTTGCTCATTATAGATGAGGAGCAGCGCTTCGGAGTTGCGCACAAGGAAAAGCTTAAAGAGCAGTACCCCTCTGTCGACATATTGACGCTTTCCGCAACGCCCATCCCCAGGACCCTAAACATGGCTCTGAGCGGAATAAGAGATATGTCTGTTATAGAAGAACCCCCGTCCGACCGCTACCCTGTTCAGACCTATGTTATAGAGCATCAGCACGGCATTATAATTCAGGCAATTCAAAAGGAGCTGCGCCGCGGCGGACAGGTTTATTACATCCACAACCGCATTGAAACGCTCGACGCCTGCGCATATAAAATCCAGCAGAGCCTGCCGGAAGCAAGAATCGGAATAGCTCACGGCAGAATGGAGGAATCGCAGCTCTCAGAAATTTGGCGTCAGCTTTTAGACAAGGAAATTGACATACTCGTCTGCACAACCATTATAGAAACCGGTGTAGACGTTGCAAACTGCAACACGCTTATTATCGAGGACGCCGACCGCTTCGGTCTCTCACAGCTTTATCAGCTCAGAGGACGTGTCGGACGCTCTTCAAGGCGTGCATACGCATATTTTACCTTCAGGCGAGGAAAGGTGTTGACAGAAATCGCCGCAAAGCGCCTTGAAGCGATAAGAGAGCTGACTCAGTTCGGCTCAGGCTTTAAAATCGCCATGCGTGACCTTGAGATAAGGGGCGTTGGGTCTATTCTTTCAGCCAAGCAGCACGGACATATGGAGGCTGTCGGATATGATATGTATTTGCAGCTTTTAGAGGAAGCGATAGCGGAAAACAAGGGCGAAGCCAAGCCGAGAACCGCCGAGGACTGCCTCATAGACGTCACCATAAACGCATTTATCCCTGAGGACTACATTGAGTCCTTGCAGCAAAGAATCGAAGCCTACCGCTCCATAGCTTCAATTATGACGCAGGAGGATTCAGAGGACGTTTTAGACGAGCTTATCGACCGCTACGGCGAACCGCCCAAATCGGTTGTAGGGCTTATAAACGTTGCGCTTCTTCGAAACAGTGCTTCAAGGCTGGGCGTTAAGGAGATAACCCAAAAGGGATCAAACATACTGTTCTACATTTCCGAAAACGCATCTGTCAACTCAATTATGAACCTGACTAAAAAGTATAAGGGCAGAGTTTTAGTTAACGGCTCGGATAAGGGATACGTCAGCGTGAAGCTGCTAAAGGGTGAACAGCCTGTTGCTCTGATGAAAGAGGTTGTTGAAACTATGAGGGAGGAACAGAAGTAATGCTAATAATCCCCTGCAAGTGAAGCTGTTTTAAGCTTTCTTGCAGGGGATTATTCATTTCAAAACCACTGTCCACTTATCGCCGTCCACGACATACTGAAATTCATTGAGCTTATCACTCAGCATAACATCAATAAGCTCCTTTAAGTCTGAAACAGTTTTGATCTCATCGAGACTGTTTTTATCCACCCAGCACATTTCACCCTCGCTCGACGACACAAGCTCGCCGCTGTATTCATCGGCTTCAAACAAAAAGACAATATACCGACCGCAGTCTATAGGAAACTGCTTAACTCCGCAAAGCCTTGGATTCATGACGGCAAGACCGGTTTCCTCCTTCATCTCACGCACAACTGCGTCGACTATGGATTCACCTTTTTCAACGTGTCCTCCGGGCAAAGTGTAGCCTTGCCAGTCTGCTTTAACTCGGTTCTGCAGCAAATACTTGCCGCCGCTGTGCAATAGGCAGAGCACAGTAAGCTCGCATATTTCGGTTTTCGGCATGGAAAACATCCTTTCTTGATATAAAGCTCGGACAATTAATCGTCCGAGCTTTTCTTCAACTATATAATTCGCAAAAGCTATATGGGTTCACCCACACAAAGCTTGAAGGCTTCAGCCTTCGCAAACCTTACTTGATGCACAAACTGCAAATTTTGCGGTTTCGGCGAAGCCGAAATTTGCGCCGTCGTTTGGCGCAAAAGCAAAACTTTGCCAAGCTTGAAGGCTTCAGCCTTCAAGCTTTGTGATAAGATCAACTCTCCTTTGATGCCTTCCGCCCTCAAACTCGGTTGTGAGGAACAAATCCACCAGCTCGCAGGCAAGACCTGCTCCGACAACTCTTCCGCCCAAGCATAGAGCGTTGGCGTCGTTGTGCAGCCTTGTATACTTTGCCGAGAACGAATCAGAGCAAGCGCAGGCTCTTATGCCTTTTATCTTGTTTGCAGCAATGGATATTCCTATTCCTGTTCCGCAGATGAGTATTGCTCTGTCAACAGTTCCGTTGACTACCTCACGGCACACTCTTTCAGCGGCAACGGGATAGTCTATAGCTTCGCCCGGGGCAACGCCGTAGTCGATATACTCAACTCCGATTTCATCCAAATGCTTTAAAATCTCCAGCTTCAAGGCTGTTCCTGCATGGTCGTTTCCTATTCCTATTTTCATAATTCTTTATCCCCTTATTTTATATTAATCAATAATAAAATCCGTTCTCTTTAAGTATTTCAACAAGCCTTAAAAGCTTTGAATCGGTCCATTTAGAGCCAAGGTCAAAGCCGAAAACTATCTCGCTTTCAAAGCTTGCCGAAATGCTGTTCAGCAAATCAATTATTCCCCTTTCGGGATGATATAAATTGCCGAGATAATCTTCTGCTCCGTAGACTTCAAAGCTAAAGCCTTCTAAAAGGTCATACTCAAAATCCAAAGCCGACTGCCTTGACAGCTTTGACGTTACACTCATTCCCTCAAAGTCAATCTCGACATCCAAAAGTCCTTTCGCTTCTACAACAGGTATCGGGAAGCAATCGGGTTCATAGCTGCCGTCGCCGTTATCATGCGCATGGTTGTTATACCAGCCGATATTTGCGTCTAAGCCCTCATCCTGCAAACGAGTTTTAATATTTTCTGCTTTTTCGCACAGCGGAAAATATATATCGTTTAATTCGGTTCTGTTGAACATGGATCTATCCTCTTTATACTATTTTTTAACATCTGCGCCGCTATAAACCGGCGAGTGACCGTCAATTAAATCCTTCTCAGCTTTAGTTATCTGCAAATACTGTGCCCAAAGCTCCTTAGCTCCTGCCGCTTTGTCCAAATGACAAGCTGCCGCTTCGCAAACTCCCGACGCCCTTTGCAGCCTTTCATGGCAGGGCGCAAGCCTTACTCTTTCATCAGCTGAAAACAGCTCATTCTTAAGCTTCTCGGCGCAGTCACCGACCAAAACAATATCGCCCTCGATTGATTCGGCGGTCTTCAGTATCTTATCGACCTCGCATACAGTATCTTTAGCCAAGCGAGTAAGCTTTTCGCCGTCTGATCGGTACGCTCCGAAATAAACTATTCCCGGGCGCGCTGACATAACAGAAAAAATCGACGCTTTCACTCCGACACAGTTCTGCGCCAACGCCTCAAGGGTAGACACTCCGAGGCACTTTTTGCCGCCGAAGCACATTCCCTTAACCAAGGCTATGCCTATTCTCAGTCCTGTATACGACCCCGGACCGTTTGCAACTGCGACAACATCTATATCGTCGACCGTCAGCTCAGTGTCCTCCAAAAGCCTCTTAACAAACGGAAGTATGACCTGAGAGTGTGTCAGCTTTGTATATACGGTTGTTTCGCCCAAAATAACTCCGTCCTTTAAAACAGCACATGAAGCTGTCTTGCCGGACGTATCAATTCCCAATACAGTCAAATCTATCACTTCCCGTTATTGTAATCCTTCTTTTATCCTCATCAATGCGTTCAATAGAAAGGGTTATTGTGCCCAACGGCAGCTCATCGGCAATATTTTCGCTCCACTCTATAGCTAAAACTCCGCCGTTTTCGAGATAGTCATAAAAGCCTATTGACATCAAATCCTCAAGACCTATTCTGTACATATCAAAATGGTATAAAGAAAGTCCAGAGCGGCTTCGGTATTCGTTTACTATGGCAAAGGTGGGGCTTGAAACATCGTCCCTTAAGCCCATTCCGACGGCGATGCCGTGGGTTATCGTGGTCTTGCCGACACCCAAGCCGCCCTTAAAGGCTATAACATCCCCTGCTCTGAGCAAAGCTCCTATTTTTTTGCCGACCTCTATTGTCTCATCTGCTGAATTAGTGTAAATCTCCATATAACATCAACTATGGCGCTGAAAATCAGTAGCCAAAGGTTCCTTCTATAGTTTCGTCGTCCATTATCCAGTCAATAACCAAAATCGAGCGATAGTTTTTATCGTCGTCCCTTATAACGACACGCTCTATTCCCGAATTTATGACCAGTCTTTTGCACATTGCGCAGCAGCAGGAATTCTTTATGTACTCGTTTGTAGCTACTTCCCTGCCGCACAGATAAAGAGTTGCGCCTATCATGCGTTCTCTGGGGGCATTTATAATTGCGTTCATCTCAGCGTGAACGCTTCTGCAAAGCTCGTATCTTTCGCCCCTGGGAATGTTGAGCTTGTTTCTGACGCAATAGCCCAAATCAGTGCAGTTTTTTCTTCCCCTCGGAGCGCCGACATATCCTGTGGATATAATCTGGTCGTTATTGACGATGACAGCGCCGTATCTGCGCCTCAGGCAGGTGCATCTTTCAGACACTGCGTCGGCAATGTCGAGATAGTAATTGGTTTTATCTCTGCGTTCCATAAATACTCCCCTTTGTTTTCAATATTTTCTTCAGCCTCACCCTGAGCTCACAGCGGTCAGAATGCGGTGCAAAATCATTGCTTGTATTGTAGCACAAAGTGATATAATTTGCAATACGGGTATATAAACCGAATTAAAATTTTCATACCGTATGTCTTTAAAAATCATTCGCACACATAACAGCCAAATTCCGAAAAGCTTTGCACTGAAATCGGCAACAGCTTTAAGCGGTCTTCACGCAAATCCATAATTCAGACAAAATAAAAAACATTTCAGCCCTTGTGAGCGGAAATGTTTTTTATTAGGGGGATATATTAAGTGAGAGAAAAATACTATTGCAGTTTTGTTTTGAAATAAGTATAATTGATTAATGTGATAGCTTTGTGAAAGCAAAACGAAAAATCCGTTTCAAGCTTGAATTATTCTCACCGTAATATTATAATCAACACATTATATAAAAGGAGCCATAAATATGCCGCGCTTTTTTGTTGACACTCCACCGCAGGACGAAATTATTTCAATCACAGGCGACGATGCCCGTCATATAGGAAGGGCGCAAAGAATGAGAATCGGCGACAGTCTTACAGTGTGCCACGATAAAACGGATTACATATGCTCAATTATGTCCATAAGCGACAATGAGGTTGTTCTTAAGACCTTAGAAAGCAGGAAAGCCTGCGAGCCGAGCATCGAGCTGACGCTTTTTATGGCAATGCCTAAATCGGACAAATTTGAATCGGTAATCCAAAAGTCAACCGAGCTTGGGGCTGTTAAAATCGTACCGGTACTGACAAGACGATGCGTTTCACGTCCTGAGAAAAAGCAGTTTCAGAAAAAGCTCGACAGGCTCAATAAAATTGCACTTGAAGCCGCCAAACAATCCGGACGCGGAATTGTGCCGCAGGTTTCGGACATAATAAATCTTGATGAATGCGCACAAAATATTAAGGACTTTGATTTATCATTAGTTTGCTACGAAAAGGGCGGAATATCCCTCAGCGAATGCGGTCTTTGCAGTCAAAGCGGCGGTATTAATAAAAAGATTGCCCTCATAATAGGCTCTGAGGGCGGCTTTGATGAAGACGAAATACTCTTGCTTGAAAGCTTCGGAGCAAAAAGAATCTGGCTGGGCGAAAGAATATTGAGATGCGAAACCGCTCCCGTTGCCGCAATGAGCATAATAATGCACCTCACCGGCAATATGTAGTCGCAGCCGACTGCAAAGCTTCAAGCGCACAATCAATCATTACGGCAAAGCTGTGCAGCGATTTGTGCCGTGTTTTCGGGGTTTTTACGAAATTATCTCGAAATTTTAATCTTTTTTTCACTTTTTGAGCCTTACCAAGGTATTGCATTTTCGTATGTAATGTGATATATTTATTATAATAAAATGTATTAAGGAGTGTTGTACTATGAATAGCGTTATAAAATTAATCCTCGGAGTCGGTGCCGCTGCAGCTGCTGTTGGTTTGGCATTAACCTTGACTAAAAAGACCAAGGAAAATAGAGAAGCCGATACATTCGATGATATAGACGATCTTTGCGACTGCGATGAGTGCGAATGCGAAGACTGTGAGGCATGGAACGGCGAAGACTGCGAGTGCTGCTGTGATGAATGCGACTGCGATTGTGAGTGTGAGGACTGTGACGGCTTTGACTGCTGTCATGATGATTGCGACTGCTGCGATCACGACCGCTCAAAGGAAATTAAAGAAGCCTTCAACAGCGTTGTAGACGGCGTTATGGGCGGCATAGTTGTCGCTGCCGACAAGGCAAGTGAGCTTGCAACAAAGTTCGCTGATTTCGTTGCCGACAAGCTGGACGAAAGACACAGCACAGAGTTTGACTTCAGCGATATGGTCAGCGATATAGAAGATGACTTTGAAGAAGCAGCAGATGAAGCTGCCGATGTTGCTGAGGACATTGCCGATGCAGTTTCCGACGCCGTTGAGCCTGAAGAGGATAACACCGAGGAGTAATCCGAAGCGAAGATCCGGCAGCATAGTATTGCTGCTCACATCATGAAAATGTAACCCGACTGAGACACCATTTGCGCTCGACGCAGACGGTGTCTTAGAATTTATTCGGGATAATTTATCCGCTGAACTATTTTATTCGGTACGGCAAATCGTTTTTTCAGTATAATAAAGCCTATTATACTGAAAAGCGGAAGAAATAAACCTTGAAAAATGTCGATTTATATTGTATACTAAAAAGTATGTTTTTGATTATACGGCGTAATATACGTCCGTAAGCCGATAGATTTGCTGTAATTACGGTTCAAAGCATTATTCTTAAGAGAGGCAGCATTTGATTTTAATCAAATGTGTATAAAGCATCATGAAAATAACCGACATTATCACTCAAAGCAAGCCAAGCCTTTCCTTTGAGGTTTTCCCTCCCAAAACAAATGATAAATTCGCTTCGGTTTTAAGCGCAGCAACATCGATTGCCGAGCTTAAGCCGTCATACATGAGCGTCACATACGGCGCAGGCGGCGGAACCTCCCAATATACAGCCGATATATGCACGTCACTCAAGGCATTAAGCGTCACACCGCTTGCCCACCTCACCTGCGTGTCGTCGACAAAGGAAAAAATCCACTCCGAGCTGACCAATCTGCGCTCACACGGTGTTGAGAACATTTTAGCCCTCAGAGGTGATATACCCTCCGGTTTTGAACGCAGCGAAATGGTATATACTCACGCAAGCGAGCTTATAGCCCAAATAAAATCATTCGGCGGCTTTTGCATAGGCGGAGCCTGCTACCCGGAGGGTCATCCGGAAAGCGAAAACAGCACAAGCGACATAGACGCACTTAAAATAAAGGCAGAAAGCGGCTGCGAGTTTTTAACCACTCAGATGTTTTTCGACAATAATATTTTATACAACTTCTTGTACAGAATAATGAAAGCGGATATTAAAATCCCCGTCGTGGCAGGAATTATGCCCGTAACAAATGCGTCTCAAATAAAAAGACTTATGTCGATTTCGCAGTCGGCGCTGCCGCAGAGATTTGTCAGAATCGTCGACCGCTACGGCGACAATCCGGCTGCCATGAAGCAGGCAGGAATCGCCTACGCAACAGAGCAGATTATCGACCTTTATGCAAACGGCATAAACGCAGTTCACGTCTACTCAATGAACAAGCCTGACGTTGCCGCTGCCATAAAATCCAACCTCAGCGAAATAATCGCTTAAAAATCGTCCGTAAAGGAAGTGCCGCTTATGTTCAGTGATTACATATATAAGGAGCTTGCCGCAGACACACTTAAGCCGAGTGAAATCGAAAAAGCGGCAAGACTTAAGACAAGAGCAGGCTTTTCAAACGAGCTTATAGATTTCTGTGAAAAGCGACTTATAAACACAATGAACTGCCGCTTCTGCGCTGTCAAAACAGATATAGTCTACGGTGCGGAAGCAGGAATTATAGACGTCGGCTTCGGTGAGTTTTACAGCCTTTCGCTGTATGAAAACCTTTACGGCTGCAAAAAAGCGTTTATATTCGCAGTAACAATAGGACTTGAGGTAGACAGGCTTTTGGCTCGACTTTACATTTCATCGCCGTCTGAGCACTTCATAACCGATGCTCTTGCCTCGGCGTATGCAGAAGCCGCCTGCAACTCGGCAAATGAAATTTTAGCCAAGGGCTGTAATCTTAAAAGACGCTTCAGCCCGGGCTACGGCGATTTCCCTCTTGAGCTTCAGCCACACATTTTAAAATCGGTCAACGCCGAAAAGTATCTTAACATCACTCTCAGCAAAGCACTCATGATGACTCCTAAAAAATCAATAACAGCAATAGCTGGAATTGATTTGTCCGAAGGAGAGAAATCATCTGATATATAAACAACCGTAAAATGGAGCGGATATAAATGATATCTATAAAAGAGAAAATAAAATCCGGAAGGCTTTACTTCGACGGCGGCTTCGGCACCATGTTACAAAGCATGGGTCTTGAGGGAGGTCAAACCCCCGAAAGCTGGAACTTGTCGTATCCCGAAAGAATCATATCACTTCACAAGGCATATCTTGACGCCGGATGCGATGTTATAACAGCTAACACCTTCGGAATAAACAGCCAAAAGTATTCAAACTACCGTGAGCTGATTTCTGCCGCTATGGACTGCGCTGAAAAGGCAATCAGCGGCTATAAAGACAGGTATATTGCCTTTGATATCGGTCCGACCGGAAGGCTGATGGAGCCTATGGGCGATTTGGGCTTCGAGGAGGCTGTCGGCATTTTTTCCGACTGCGTAAAAGAAGCTGTTATAAACGGAGCCGATATAATTATTATAGAAACCATGAACGACTGCTTAGAAACCAAAGCGGCTGTTCTTGCCGCAAAGGAATGCTCAAGCCTGCCGGTGTTCGTTACAAACGCATACGACAAATCGGGAAAGCTGATGACCGGCGCCTGTCCCCACGCTATGATAGCCATGCTTGAGGGCTTAGGAGCAGATGCAATAGGAATGAACTGCTCATTCGGTCCCGACATCATGCTTGACATAATCGATGAATTTGCTCGTTATTCCTCCCTGCCGATAATTGTTCAGCCAAACGCGGGTCTTCCCGAGGTTGTAAACGGCAAAACAGTATATACGATTTCGGCGGACGAGTTTTCAGAATATATGTGCAGGCTTTGCGCACACGGCGCAACGATTTTGGGCGGCTGCTGCGGAACTACACCGGAATACATTAAAAGGACGATAGAAAAAACGTCCGTACTCCCCTTTTCACTGCCTGAAAAAAAGCACATAACCGCCGTTTCATCCTACACTCATGCAGTTGTAATTGACAATGAACCGATACTCATCGGCGAGCGAATCAACCCCACAGGAAAGCCAAGGCTCAAGGAAGCTCTGCGTTCCGGGGATATGAACTATGTGTTAAACGAAGCTATAAAGCAGGCTGACTTAGGAGTTCAGATTTTAGACGTTAACGTCGGTCTTCCTGAAATCGACGAGGCTTCGGTTATGCGGCAAACAGTTTTAGCTGTTCAATCGGTAACAGACCTGCCGCTCCAGCTGGATTCATCAAACCCCGACGCCATGGAAGGCGCAATGAGGGTTTATGCAGGAAAGCCGCTTGTCAATTCCGTCAACGGCGAATGCGCAGGTATGAAAAAAATCTTTCCGCTTGTTAAAAAATACGGCGGAGCGGTTATAGCGCTCACTATGGACGAAGAAGGAATACCCGATACAGCCGAGGGACGTCTTGAAATAGCCGAAAGAATTATCAGCACCGCCGAAAGCTACGGCATCCCGAAGGAGGATATAATAGTCGACCCTCTTTGCCTGACAATAAGCTCAGGCAAAAGCAATGCGCTTGTGACGTTAGAGGCGGTAAAGCTCATCCATTCAAAGGGAATAAAAACAAGCCTCGGAGTTTCCAATGTATCCTTCGGGCTTCCCCAAAGGGATAAAATCAACTCGACCTTCTTTGCACTGGCACTTGAGCAGGGGCTTAACCTTGCCATTATGAATCCCCACTCCAAACCGATGATGGACGTTTATTACAGCTTTAAAGCTCTTCACGGTTTAGACGACGGCTGCATTAAATATATTGAATACGCATCAAACGACAGCGCACAGCAAGCAAAAGCTCCCGATGCGCCGCAAAATACGTTGATATCGTCGATTGTAAGCGGACTGAAAGATGATTCCGCTCTGATTTGCAGGGATATGCTTAAGGACACACCGCCGTTAGACATAATAAATAAGCACATCATACCTGCATTAAACGAAATAGGCATAAAATTTGAAAAGAAGCAGGCATATCTGCCGCAGCTTTTAATGAGCGCAGACGCAGCCACGGCTGCATTTGAAGAGGTCAAGCGTTGTATCCCGCCCGAGCTTAAGGGAGACGAAAGAGCGGTAATACTCGCCACCGTCAAGGGCGACATACATGACATCGGCAAAAACATAGTAAGAGTTATGCTTGAAAGCTACGGCTTCAAGGTATACGACCTCGGGCGTGACGTTCCTGCCGAAGCCGTCCTCGACTGTGTTATAAAAACAGGATGCCGACTTGTCGGCTTGAGTGCGCTTATGACAACCACGGTTTCATCCATGGAAGAAACAATCAAGCTCCTTAAAAGCCACGACCCGAGTATAACAACCGTTGTCGGCGGAGCGGTTTTAAATCAGGAATACGCCGACATGATCGGAGCGGATTTTTACGCCAAGGACGCTATGGACACCGTCAGGTATGCCGAGGAGTTCTACCAAAAATAATATACGAATAGTTTAGTTTAGACTTGAGTTTTTTCGCCTTAAAAGCTCGCAGGCAAACGACTCTTAAGGCAAAAACGTTATTCATAAGAAAGGAACGATCATAAACATGAAAAAGCTATATAAGATTGAAGAAGGAAGAATGATATGCGGCGTTTGCGGAGGAGTCTCTGAGTATTTAAACATTGACCCGACAATAGTTCGCATCATATGGGCGCTTTTGATTTTATGCGCAGGAACGGGCTTTTTGGCTTATTTGATCTGCGCTGTCGTAATGCCGAATAAATCTGCCGTCATGTAATTAATACCGATCCGCAATAAAAGCGTTATACCGAGAATGAGCGCAGGGTTGTCCGATCGGTTTACGGCGCTTTCATAATGCAGGCTAATACAGCACGCAGATTTTTGTTTCTTTAGGAGTTAATTTTTAATGAACACATATCGCACAGGAATTGATATAGGAAGCACAACGATAAAGCTTTGTATACTCGATGAAAACAACAAAATAATTTTCGGCGAATACCGCCGCCACCAAGCAAGGATACAGCCCACTCTCTGTGAGCTTTTAAAAGACGCAACCGAAAAGCTGGGAAGCTTCAATATGCTTTTGAGAATAACCGGCTCCGGCTCAATTAATCTCGGCAAGGCTCTTAACATCGGCTTTGTTCAGGAGGTTGCCGCCGTTGCGGCTGCGCTTGAGCTTGTTGCACCGCAAACAGATGTGGCAATAGAGCTCGGCGGCGAGGACGCTAAGATTATTTACTTTACCGGTGGTCTTGAGGAACGCATGAACGGCGTTTGTGCAGGAGGCACAGGCTCGTTTATCGACCAGATGGCGTCGCTTCTCCAGACTGACGCCTACGGCTTGAATGAGGCTGCCGCCGGCTACAAAAGAATATATCCCATTGCGGCACGCTGCGGAGTTTTTGCCAAGACCGACATACAGCCGCTTATAAACGACGGTGCGGAAAAGTCAGACCTTGCCGCTTCAATATTTCAGGCGGTTGTCAATCAGACGATATCCGGTCTTGCCTGCGGAAAGCCTATAAGAGGATGCGTTGCATTTTTGGGCGGTCCCCTTCACTTCCTGCCCGAGCTGAAACAAGCGTTTATACGCACATTAATGCTCACAGATGAAAATATAGTCGACCCTGAGAATTCTCATCTTTTCGCCGCTATGGGAGCGGCACTTCAAGCAGGTGAGGACGCAAAAAGGTCTGAGTCTGCCGTTTCTCCGGACAAGCTTATCAAAAAGCTTCAAAGCGGAATTGAAATGTCATTTGAGCTTAAAAGACTCGAACCGCTGTTTAAGGATGAAAACGACTTCAACGAGTTTTTGCAAAGGCACGAAAAAGCAGTCGTCAAAAAAGCAGACATAGCCGATTACAAGGGCAAATGCTATCTTGGTATAGACGCAGGCTCAACAACCACCAAGCTCGCCTTAATCGGCGACGATGGACAGCTGCTGTTTTCATACTATGCTTCAAATCAAGGCTCTCCGGTTCAAACTGCGATTAACGCCGTTAAAGAGCTGTCCGAGGTCTTGCCCCAAAGTGCTGAAATCGTCCGCTCCTGCTCGACAGGCTACGGTGAATCGCTTTTAAAGTCGGCGTTTTCTTTAGATGAGGGAGAGGTTGAGACTATAGCCCACTGCACCGCCGCCGCATTTTTCGACCCGGACGTCGACTGCGTTTTAGATATAGGCGGTCAGGACATGAAGTGCATACGCCTCAAAAACGGCTCAGTCGACAATATTTTGCTCAACGAAGCGTGTTCCTCCGGCTGTGGCTCGTTCATTGAGAATTTTGCGCAATCCTTGGGCTACTCGGCGGAGGAGTTTGCCGAAAAAGCGCTTTATGCCGAGCATCCGATTGATCTCGGCACAAGATGCACCGTTTTCATGAACTCAAATGTCAAGCAGGCGCAAAAGGAAGGCGCAACGGTTGAAGATATCTCGGCAGGACTTGCCTATTCCGTCATCAAAAATGCGCTGTTTAAGGTTATAAAGCTTGCAAGTGCCGAGGATTTGGGCAAAAATGTTGTTGTTCAGGGCGGAACATTTTTGAACAAGGCTGTTTTGAGGGCTTTTGAAAAGATATCCGGTGCAAACGCCGTCTGCCCTGATATTTCAGGACTTATGGGAGCTTTCGGAGCCGCTTTGATAGCTAAAAGCAGATACAAATCTCAGCCGACAAAAATGCTTCCGTTGGAAGAAATAATCTCGCTTACATATAAAACCTCGACAACACACTGCCATGGCTGCTCAAACAGCTGTATGCTCACAATCAACAGCTTTTCGGGCGGCAGAAAGCACATAACCGGCAACAGATGCGAAAAGGGCTTGGGCAATTCGTCGCCAAAGGAGAAAAGCCCGAATTTGACGGAATACAAGCTGCAAAGGATATTTGATTATCCGCCGCTTGAAAACCCGACAAGAGGAGTATTGGGAATACCCAGAGTTCTTAACATATACGAGAATTACCCCTTCTGGGCTACCTTCTTTGCCAAGCTCGGCTTCAGAGTTGAGCTTTCCCCTCTTTCAAGCCACAAAATATATGAGCTCGGCATGGAATCCATACCGTCCGAATCGGAGTGTTACCCTGCAAAGCTTTCACACGGACACGTTCAGTGGCTTATAAACAACGGCATAAAAACCATCTTCCACCCCTGCGTTTTCTATGAAAGAAAGGAATCAGATTCAGCTCAAAACCACTACAACTGCCCCATTGTAATCTCATATCCCGAAAACCTGAAGAACAACGTCGAGGGAATTATCGACGGAAGCGTTGAATACATACGTCCCTTTATCGCCTTTACAAGCGAAAAAACCGTTTTTGAGCGGCTTGCTTCTGTCTGCCGAAAGGAGTGGAGCATACCCTCAAGCGAGGTAAAGGCAGCCGTCCATGCAGCTTGGGCTGAGCAGCTAAAGGCTAAAGAGGACATCCGCAAAAAGGGCGAAGAGGTTTTAGCCTGGATGCACGAGCACAAAAAGTGCGGAATTGTATTGGCAGGACGTCCGTACCACATCGACCCCGAAATTAATCACGGCATACCGAAGATGATTGCGGAATACGGTCTTGCCGTTTTAACTGAGGACAGCCTGCCCACCGATTTCAAGACAGATTCACCTCTGCGCATAAACGACCAGTGGACTTACCATTCAAGGCTGTACGCCGCCGCTGAGTTCGTCAAAAAAAGAGACGATTTGGAGCTTGTTCAGCTCAACTCCTTCGGATGCGGACTGGACGCCGTTACAACCGACCAGGTGAATGAAATACTGGAAGGCTCAAATAAGCTCTATACCGTCTTGAAAATAGACGAGGTTTCAAACTTAGGTGCGGCAAGAATAAGAATCAGAAGCCTTATCTCAGCCATGAATCAGCGCAGTGAGCATAACATAAAAGCCAAGCCGAAAAGCTCGGCGTATAAAAGAGCAGTCTTTACCGAACAGAATTTCAGGGACGGCTACACGATTCTGTGCCCTCAGATGAGCCCGATTCATTTCAGGCTTATAGAGCCTGTCTTCAAAAAACACGGATTCAACATTGTCATTTTAGATAACGACAACCGCAGTGCTATTGACACTGGACTGAAATATGTCAACAACGACGCCTGCTTCCCGTCCATAACAACCGTAGGACAGATTATGGAGGCTGTTTTATCGGGAAAATACAACACTGATAAGTTAGCCATTATAATGACGCAGACGGGCGGTTGCTGCCGTGCAAGCAACTACATCGGATTTATCAGGCGTGCTTTAGAAAAAGCAGGGCTCGGGCATATTCCCGTTATCTCGCTTAACGCAAACAAAATGGAGACAAACCCCGGCTTTAAAATTACCCCTTCCCTTCTGATAAACTCATTTAAGGCTGTTGTATACGGCGACCTGTTCATGAGGTGTCTTTATCGGACACGCCCGTATGAAAGCGTGAACGGTTCTGCGAATGCCTTGCACCGAAAGTGGGAGAAAATCGCCATAGACTCGCTTATCAACAAAAACTCCGAGTACAGCTACAAGCAGGTGTGCCGAGGAATTGTTTCGGCGTTTGACAGCTTAAAGCTCAACCCCGACGTCAAGAAGCCTCGTGTCGGCATAGTCGGCGAGATTTTGGTCAAGTATATGCCGCTTGCAAACAACCATTTAGTAGAGCTTTTAGAAGCAGAGGGTGCAGAAGCAGTTGTTCCCGACCTCATGGACTTCTTAAACTACTGTGTTTATAATTCTGTATACAAGCACAAGTACTTGGGCGCAGGGTATAAATCTGAAGCGGCAGCAAAAGCAGGTATAGAAGCGATAAAGCTTTTGAGAAAGCCTGCCATTGACGCACTTAAAGAAAGCAAGCGATTTGAACCGCCGCAGGAAATCAAAAACATCGCAGAGCTTGCCAAGCCGATAATCTCACTCGGCAACCAATACGGTGAGGGCTGGCTTTTAACAGGTGAAATGGCAGAGCTGATTCTTTCGGGTGTTCCGAATATAGTATGTATTCAGCCCTTTGCCTGCTTGCCGAATCACGTTGTCGGCAAGGGTGCAATTAAGGCACTGAAAAAGCTCTATCCAAGCGCAAATATCGTAGCGGTAGACTACGACCCCGGAGCTTCCGAGGTAAACCAGTTCAACAGAATAAAGCTCATGCTTTCACTTGCTCAAAAGGAGTTAGACGCATCGGAAAATGCGTCGGAGAATGAAAGCAGCGGCATTCCGAGTTATAACCACTGAAATAAGCTTAAGCGTACGGCAAAACACTGCTGTGCGCTTAAGCTTTTTATTATATTCTTAAGTAAAAGCAAACAAAAAGCCCATACAAAATCCTATAAGTCAGAGATTTTGTATGGGTCTTGTCAAAATCAGAATTATACTTTCATATAATCAGTGATTTTTACTTATGAGAACATCTTAATGATGTCGTCATATGTAGCGGTCAAATCAGGGATAGTAGTTATAGCGATAGCGCACATATAATTATCTATCTTTCTTAGGAGCATATGCTGCTTCATAGTGTAGCCTTCCAAGGAAGAGGTGCACTCAAGCACATAATACTCATTGTCGCCGATTTTAACGCTGCTTTCAGCAAACTCGGTAAAGCCGGAGGCCTCACTCTGCTCCTTCAAAACGTCACCGTAAGCCTTTTCGTCATACTTAGTGCCGCCGATGGTAAGAGCAAGGTTTTCATACATAACTATAACGTTTGCGCCTGTTTCATCAACAACCATAGCGTCCATTATGGTCTTCTGCTTGCCGAGCTCGTACTGAGCCTTTTCAGCAGTGTCCATATCCTCGGCAGTGAGATTCATCTGAGCCAGAATTTCTTCGTCTGAAGCGTATGTCCATGTTTCCGGGGGAGCAAACTTGAAGCCGGCAAACTCGCTTGTGAAAACGCCGTTTTCGACCGTTCCCCTAACCATAGCCTTATCCTTTTCAGACACGCCGCAGGCTGTCATAAGTACCATTACAAATGTTACAGCCAATACCAATGCTTTTTTCATCTTTCAAACAATCCTTTCCCAATAAAAAATATTGCTCACTGCTCAAGGGCAGTAACATATAAATCACTCTTTTGCTTGAGCTATATACAAAACAACACTTGAAGCAGTGAAAAAAGCAAACCTGATTTACCTAAATCAATATTGCTTTTATATTATACTATTCATATATTGAAAAATCAAGTGAAAAAATTAATTTTGATCTGCTTGCACTATCACTCAACACATTCATAACTTACACACTGAGACAAAAATTTGAGAAGCACGGACATTTAATGCACATTTCATAAAATTCATTGACATATTAGTCTTTAAAATGGTAATATTTAAGCATTAAGATGATGAAATCAGTATGTATTCAGCTTTGCACAATTGTATATTTTTCAAATACCGTTACATAAACGACAAGGGAGAAGGAAGAAATTTTGAAATACTACAGCATATTAAAAGCCAAAGCGGGCAAAGCGCTTTTAGCGTCGGCGCTTGCAGGAATGCTTACCCTCTGCGGCTGTGCCGATGCTTATAAACCTGTCAAGGACAGCTACGGCATAAGAGTAATGCTGCGTGACTGCGAAGGAATAACCATTGAGGGCGACAATATTATCGACACCGAATACGGCAGAAGCGTGACATTCAGAATGAGTATCGACGACGACTATATTTACATCGGCAACTCCGCTGGCGCAGAGTATAACCAGGAAACAGGCAGGCTGAGGCTCACCAATATCATTGCTCCGGCAACCGTCGACGTATCGGTCGTCAAGCAATCGGAAGCTATTTTATTCAGAGTTAAAAATAAAAACCACTCTGCAAGCGTGTCTGTCGAGGAAAAGCTTCTTGCACGTCCCG
The DNA here is from genome assembly GCA_002491605.1 of Ruminococcus sp. UBA7158. Lineage (GTDB taxonomy): Bacteria > Bacillota > Clostridia > Oscillospirales > Ruminococcaceae > Faeciplasma. The sequence continues at coordinate 8,821 of DKWG01000038.1, read as the reverse complement.
AAAAGGTCAAGGTCAAAGCAGAATACCCTGAGTATCTTGAGTTTGCAGGCTGGAGCGAAGGCGGTTATCTTGAAGACGGCGGAAATCTTATCAGCACTGACGACGAATACACCTTCAAGGTCGATAAGACAAAAACTGTCTACGCCAACTTTTCCGGCTTCACAGACTACGGGATTGTTTACCACTTAAACGGCGGACACGTCAAGGACAAAAACGACGAAACATATACCGTTAACGGGGAATACAACGAGCTGTACGCAATGCAGCAGACGCTTGAATCAAACGGCACATTTGTGCGTGACGGTTATGTTGCCGTCGGATACTCCACCTCCCCTGCCGAGTACGGCGACTACGATTCCGCCAACGACATCCCAGGATTTTCGAACATGGGCGGAGTTACAAGGGTCGACGGAAAGTCTCTTGATTTGTATGTAGTCTGGGCGAAAATATCTGACGTCGACGACTTCGAGTACGAAAAGAAGAACATTTCGTACATAAGTGACTCGTCCTACAGCTTCGGCTCTCTGAACCAGAAAAAAACCTCAGCCCAGGGAATAGAAATAACGGGCTACACCGGCGACGACAGGTTAGTTGTAATCCCCGAAGAAATCGACGGTCTGCCTGTTATGTCTATAGCCAAAGACGCATTTTCGGGCAATATGCACACAGTTGTTATCCCGAGAACAGTCAAGAATATCATGTCGGGGGCATTTGAGCAATGCGAGGACCTAAGCGAGGTCGTTTTCTTTGACTCTGTAGTAACGGTATACAATAAAAGCTTTAATGAAAACGTAAAAACCGTTGTTTTAAATGCGCAAAGGCTTCCTGTATACTCCGGTGCTATCGAAGGTTCGTTCTGTATCAAGTATGAAAGACTGCGGCAGCTTGCCGACGAAAAAAAGATAGTCATAGTTTCCGGCTCATCCTCATTAAACGGAATAAACTCGGAGCAGTTTGAAGAGCTTATGCCGGGATACTCAGTCGTCAACTACGGCACAAACGTCGCAAACCCTGCATTGTTCTATTTAGAGGCTATTTCAAAATACGTCACGGAGGGAGATATTGTCGTCCACGCTCCGGAGTTTAACTCCTCATCGTCGATGGGCTCCAATGTCTTCCACGCGAAGATGTTCAGAGGAAACGAGCAGTGCTACGATATCTTCAGAGACGTCGATATGACTAACTATGTCGGCTTCTGGGAGGCATTCTGCGAGTTCCAGGTCGGCGACAAGGGCGACGGCTCTTTGGTACCGGCTGTCCACCAGCAGGGCAAGATATATCAGCTCCCGACTGAAATAAACAAGTACGGCGACAGGTCGACGGTCAGAAAAAGAGTTGCCGGAAACTTCGGAGGAGCGTCTGAAAACTTCAAGTATAATATCCTAAACTATACAATGCTCAATCAGGTAAACGAGCTTTACACCGAAAAGGGCGCAACGCTTGCAATGAGCTTCGGAACCTTTGATAAATCACGCATGAGTCCCTCAAGCGCAAAGCAGTCTGAATACGATAAGTTTACAAACGACTGCGCCGAAAAGCTCGACTACCCTGTCATTTCAAATGTCGGAACATATATAATGGAGCACAAGCATTTTTACGACTCCGAATGGCATTTAAACGATGAAGGTGCAAGAATCAGAACTGAAAACCTTGCAAACGACATTAAAGCTTATTTGAGCGACCCCACCGATTATTAACGCTCCGTCTTGAAAGGAATGACAAGTATTTTGAAACAATATGCAGCACTCGGCACAGTTTGGTTTTGGCTTTTTATCGCCGCCTCGCTTGCCGTATACGCAATCACAGTAACACAAAGGAAGAATAATACCGCTGTTTCAATCCTGTACGCTTTAAACACACTTTTGCAGATCGGCATGATTGTATATTTGCTGTTTGTAAAGGCGTCGCCGGAAGAGCTTTTCTTTGCACTGCTGATTTTAACGGCAGGCGCATTCATATCGCTGAGGCTTCGTTCAGGTAAAGCGTCGTCAGAAAATGAAACGCAGAATAATTCGTCAAATGAAGGTAAATTGAATGAAGACAAGGAGGACACGGAAAATGGTATTTAACTCGTTTTCTTTTCTTCTGTTCTTCCCTGTCGTGCTGATTTTGTACAGACTCCTTCCGCACAAGACAAGATGGGCAATGCTTTTAATTGCGAGCTATTACTTTTACGTCAGCTGGCAGCCGGAGCTTATCTATTTGATTTTGTTCACAACGCTCGTCTCCTACCTCTCAGCGATCGGAATAGAAAAAGCTAAAAAGGACGGCGTGAAAAAGCTCTGCCTTATCGCAGCTCTAACAGCAAGCCTGAGCGTTTTGTTCTTCTTTAAATATTTCAACTTTCTCTCGCAAAACGTGACCGCTCTTTTGAGGGCAATCAGCATTCCCGTATCGGATCTCACGCTTAACCTTATACTGCCGGTCGGAATATCTTTTTACACCTTCCAAACGCTTTCGTATGTAATAGACGTCTACCGCGGAACAATGAAGGCTGAAAAGCACTTCGGGTACTACGCATTGTATGTTTCGTACTTTCCGCAGCTTGTCGCAGGACCCATTGAACGCCCCGAAAACCTTTTGCCGCAGCTGAGAGCAGACAAGCCGTTTACCGCTTACGACACCGTGCAGGGACTTAAAATGATGGCACTGGGCTTTTTCAAGAAGATTGCCGTTGCCGACCAGCTCTCAAGGTTCGTCAATATAGTTTACAACAACGCTTATTCAAGCGACCGAAGCCTTGTAAACGGTTTTACCGTTCTCTTGGCAACAGCATTATTTGCAGTTCAGATATACTGCGACTTCTCAGGCTACACTGATATTGCCATCGGATGCGCAAGAGTTATGGGAATAAAGCTCATGCAAAACTTTAACGACCCCTACTCAGCGACAAGCATTAAGGATTTCTGGCGCCGCTGGCACATATCGCTTACGTCCTGGTTCACAGATTACATATACATCCCCTTGGGAGGCTCAAGGTGTTCAAGGGCAAAGCACTATGCTAACATATTCTTTGTATTCTTAATATCAGGAATATGGCACGGCGCAGCCTGGACGTTTATAATCTGGGGAATCATGCACGGAATCTATCAAATAATCGGACATATGTCACTTAAGCCGAGGGAAAAGCTATGGTCAAGACTCGGCGCCAGCCCTGACTCAAAAATCCATAACTGCTTCAAAAAAGTCTTCACCTTTATGCTTGTGCTGATAGCATGGGTCGCCTTCAGAGCAAACAGCCTTTCTGACATGACGATTCTGTACAAGCAGTTGTTTTTCGGCTGGGGAGGTATAAACCTGATCCAAACGCTGAACGCCGTCGGACTTCAGCTCCTGCCTGCTTTGACAGCGGTCGTGTCCATAGCAGTATTGCGGCTTCTCGACACTGAGATAGCACTCAAGACAGCTAAAAGCAGCGATGCCACTGTTGCAGAAAAGGCGTCGGCGTATGTGCTTTTGTGCTGGACTATTGCAGCGGCTTGGCTTATACTTCTTGCTTCTAATCAGGCAAGCTCGTTTATATACTTCCAATTCTAAAAAGGGGTGATTATCATTAACATCCGTAAAAATGCCGACGGAAAGCGCTTTGCCGAAATGTTTTTGCCCATGCTTGCCGTTTTTTCGTTGCCGTTCTTCATAATACTAATTGCAGTTTTCGGGCTTAGCCCTGTTTACAACGACACATTTGTCGGCGAGCTTGGCGACAAATATGAACGGCTCAATAACGTCGACTCACCTAAAATCGTAATAATCGGAGGCAGCTCGGCGGCTTTCGGTCTTGATTCTGAAATGATTGAAGAGCATTTGGGATACGAGACGGTCAACTTCGGCTTGTATGCAAATCTCGGAACAAAGCTCATGATGGATCTGTCAAAATCGAGCATTAATGAGGGGGACATAATAATTTTAGCCCCTGAAATGAATTCCCAGACCCTGTCGCTGTACTTCAACCCCGAAACTACCGCTCAGGCGCTCGACGGCAATCTTTCAATGCTCAAGGACATTGACCGCTCCGACATTGAATCGCTTATCGGTGCTATGTGGAAAACTGCATCGTCAAAGCTTGTATACACCTTTACCGAAACTAAGCCTCAAAACGCAGGAGCATATAAGAAGGAAAACTTCAATGAATACGGCGACAACGTTTTCGACCGTCCCTACAACGAGCAAAACGGCTACGGAAACGACATCACACTTAATTTTCACTACGACCCAAACGACGATGCTGTATCCGAGTATGAAGAGTATATAAGCTATGTAAACGAGTATGTCGACTACGCTGAAAAAAAGGGTGCAAAGGTTTATTTCAGCTTTCCGCCGATGAATGAGCGTGCGCTCGAAAAATCCAACTCTCAAGCTCAAATCGAGGAGTTCTACATAAACCTGAATCTTTCACTGAATTGCAAGGTTATCAGCAATATCTACGACTACATCTTAGACGACGGCTACTTCTTCGACTCTGAGTTCCACTTAAACAACTCAGGAGTTATAATAAGAACCGTAAGGCTTATTGACGACATAAAGCGTGAGCTCGGCATAACAACTGTCACTGTGCCGGAATACGAGCTTCCCGAGCCGTCGGGTCATCGTCCGAAGGAATACGTTCAGGGCGACACCGATGCAAGCTCACCGTCTGACAGCAACATCGACTGCTTGATAATTGAGATTACCGACAACGAATACTGCACAATTGTCGGAATGAGCGATGAAGGAAAGCTATTGACTGAGTTTACCATACCTGAAATGTATGAGGGTCTTCCGATAACAAACATAGCAGAAAATGCATTTGCCGATTCATCGCTTGTAACGCTGACGCTGGGCAACAATATTATGCGTTTAGACGGCGGAGCGCTACGCGGCACTGTGATTGAATCGCTGATCATTCCCGACGGAGTCGGCGCAGAGGATATATCCGTTCCGAACAATATGTCCGAGTGTCTTGCTACCGACGGCTGCAAGCCGGGTCTCAGAATATTTGTAGACAAGGATAAGTTTTCAGAGTTTGCCGCCGATTATTTCTGGGGCGACTACGGAGCATATATAACCGAAAAGGATTAAAAGGGGGCTTATCTGCAATGCGCATTTTTATGTAAAACCCAATAGAATACGAATTCAATTTTTTAACAAACTGAAGCGAAGGCTCGTTGCGGCTTTCGCTTTTTTATCTATAAATTTCTGTTATGACAAAATCAAGGCTCACATTTTCTTGCATTTTGGATGATTTTTTATAGACATCAACCTTTTTCTGTGATAAAATAGCGATATATAAAATTTCGTTTACAATAAAGCCCGGTGCGGAATCGACCGACTGTCATGCAATACTTGCACGGAGAAAAACCATGAAGCTTAAAAGAATCGTAATCATCTTAATATGTATGCTGCTGATAATCTTAGGGGCGGTCTTGGCTGTGACGACAGGAAAAAGCGTCCGCGATAATGCCGAAAGCAACCCGTCTGATCATCAAACTATCGCTCCCGATGTAAGTTTGCCGCCGGAGCCTGACTTGTCTGCCCCACAGACAACCTCGCCTGACAGCTTACAAACCGACGAAAGCACCGCAAAGCAGACTCAAGCTGAGCCTACAGCACCGCCGAACGAAAGTACCGTGCAGCCTGATGAACCGTCAGATACACCTGACTCCCCTGTCGTTCCGGAAAACGCAACAGCACGCATATGCTTGGGCGGCGATACTTCAATTGACTCCGAGTTTGCCGACGCCGCAAACAAGTGGGGCGTTGATTATCCTTGGAAAGAAGTGACCGAGATATTCAGCTCTGCCGACATCTCCATAGTAAACCTTGAAACCTGCGTCAGCGAACGGGGAAAGTCTGAAAAAAGAGAGGGCTACGGATTTAGGACTCCGCCATCCATGCTCGAAGGGTTTGCTAATGCAGGAATTGACATGGTCAATCTTGCAAATAACCACACAAGAGATTTCGGCTACGACGCTCTTTTGGATACCTTTGAGCATCTTAATAGCTACGGAATAGATTATTTCGGCGCCGGAAAAGACATTGACGAGGCGTCGGGACTTGTCATTAAAGAGGTCAACGGCATAAAAATCGGCTTTGCAGGCTGCAATTACGTCTACCTTGCAAAGGACTGCGCCGCCGACGTCGAACACGCAGGCGTCAATATGGTCTATAAAATGAGCGACAGCCGCACAAAAGCGTTCTTAGATAAGGTCAATGAATACGATGCGATGTGCGACGTTTTGATAGTATTTATGCACGCAGGAATAGAAGAGGTCTTTGACATAAACACTTATCAAAAGGATTTATCAAGGGCGTTGATAGACAACGGAGCTGATATAGTTGTCGGCGCACATCCACATACTCTTCAGCCGATAGAGTTTTACAACGGCAAGCCGATTTTTTACAGCATCGGCAACCTAATCTTTTGGCATATTGACGACGATATCGACGGTCTGACCTGTATATTTGATATAACCGTCGACAAAAACGGCTTTAAATCGCTTAAGCTCCATCCCCTGTTTATAAAAAACTACAAGGTATATCTATTGAAGGACGGCGAAGGAAAGCATCCGACAAGGTATAATCAAATAATGGCATTGATGAACGACCTATGCTTAAAATACGGTCTCGGCTTTGACGAAAACGCAGAGCTAAAGGTCTTGAGCGCTGAGGAAATTGAGAATGCAAAGGCTTTAAAGGCTCAAAATGATTTCGAAGCAGGCATACAATAAAAGCTATACATAAACTGCTTATATTTTACAAAAGGACTTGATAGAGCATGAAAAACGAAGAAGTAATAGTTATCGACTTCGGCGGTCAGTATAACCAGCTGATTGCCAGAAGGGTCAGGGAAAACAACGTCTACTGCGAGGTTTTACCGTATTCCAAGGCTAATATCGACGAAATCAAAGCAATGAATCCGTCGGGACTAATCTTCACCGGCGGACCTAACAGCGTCTACGATGAAAAATCCCCGCATATAGCAAAGGAGATTTTTGCACTCGGAATCCCGATTTTAGGAATATGCTACGGCGCACAGCTCATGGCGTACACCTTAGGCGGCAGGGTTGAAACTGCTCCGACAAGCGAATACGGCAAGACTGTAACAAGCTTCAACTGTTCAAGCGTTCTGTTTAAAGGCATTCCGTCCGAGTCAATAACCTGGATGAGCCACACGGATTACATTTCAAAAATCCCCGACGGCTTCAAAACAATCGCAAATACGGACGTCTGCCCGATTGCGGCTATGGAATGCCCCGAAAGAAAGCTCTACGCTGTACAGTTCCACCCGGAGGTAAACCACACCGAATTCGGAAAAGTGATACTTAGAAACTTCGTCAAGGACGTCTGCGGATGCCGTGGCAATTGGGTTATGGATTCGTTTATTGACAATGCCGTTGCCGAGCTTAAAGAAAAAATCGGCGACAAGCAGGTTATCTTAGGTCTTTCGGGCGGAGTAGACAGCTCTGTTGCTGCGGCACTTTTAAGCCGTGCTGTCGGCAAGCAGCTCACCTGCGTATTTGTCGACCAAGGACTCATGAGAAAGGACGAGGGCGACTTTGTCGAGAAGACATTTACAAAGCTTTTTGACATGAATTTCGTCCGAGTCAACTGTGCCGAGCAATTTTATCAAAAGCTTAAGGGCGTTATTGACCCCGAGGAAAAGAGAAAAATCATCGGCGAGGAGTTTTACAAGGTCTTTTGGGACGAGATTAAAAAGCTCGCGGGCAGCAACGCTTACTTTGCTCAGGGAACAATATATCCGGACAGAATCGAAAGCGGCGCAGGCGCATCGGGCGATAAAGCCGGCAGCTCAGTTATCAAAACGCATCACAATATGGCGAAGCCGCCTAAGGATATTAAGTTCTTGGGAACTATCGAGCCTTTAAAGGATTTGTTTAAGGATGAGGTTCGAGCGGTGGGAGAAAAGCTTGGTATACCGCATGAGCTTGTTTGGCGTCAGCCGTTCCCGGGTCCGGGCTTGGGTGTAAGAATCATTGGAGAGATAACCGCTGAAAAGGTTAAGCTTTTGCAGGACGCCGACTATATTCTGCGTGACGAAATGCAAAAAAACGGCTATGAGAACCAAATGAGCCAGTTCTTCTGCGTTCATACAGGCGCAAAAGCTGTGGGCGTTATGGGCGATCACCGCACTTATGAGAGCGTTATAGCTATAAGAGCGATTACTACTGACGATTTTATGACTGCGGATTGGGCAAGGATTCCTTACGACATTCTGGCAACTGTCTCAGGCAGGATTACCAATGAGGTTAAGGGAATTAACAGGATTGTTTTTGATATTACTTCTAAGCCTCCGGCTACGGTGGAGTGGGAATGATGCAGAAAATCTGCAAACTCGCATAACCGGCGAGCTTGCGGATTTATTTCTTTATCCTGCGTAACAAAAGCGTAAAAGGTTATTCCGTGATGTCTATCACGAGGATTTATGCTGATTCCCGTTTGAAATGATAGTATGGATATGACAGTCCGCATTTTATCGCTTTAGCTAAGAAAACTAACAGCAAATAGAATGGCTTTTCTCCTGCGATACAAAGCTTAGCCGAATGTTTGAATTAGACCTATGGACAGGCTTACGCAGAGGAGAGCTTCTTGCCCTTGCATGGGATAACATAGACTTAGACAAACGATTAATATATGTTCGTCAGACACTCGTTAAGACGGCAGACGGAGACGTAATTCAGCATACTACTAAATCACGCTCAGAACGCATTGTACCGATTGCAGACAAGGCATTAGATATTCTCATGCGTATAAGAGAAAACGACACTCAGACAGGCTTTCTTTTCATCTCAGACGGTGTAAAGCCCATAAGCCTAAGAAACTA
>DKWG01000004.1 GCA_002491605.1 Ruminococcus sp. UBA7158 | reverse complement strand
CTATTGACATAGAGCCTTAATTATCAGCTATTGCTATCAAATTACTTGATTTCAACAGTAGCGCCTGCAGCCTCGAGCTTCTCCTTGAGCTCATCAGCCTCAGCCTTGGAAGCGCCTTCCTTAACAGTCTTAGGAGCTGCCTCAACGAACTCCTTAGCTTCCTTAAGTCCGAGACCCAAGAGTTCCTTAACAGCCTTGATAACGCCCATCTTAGCATCGCCGAAGGAAGCGAGAACAACGTCGAACTCAGTCTTCTCAGCGGGAGCAGCAGCACCTGCAGCAGCGGGAGCAGCAGCGATAGCAGCGGTAACGCCGAATTCTTCCTGGATTGCATCTACCAATTCCTTGAGCTCAAGAACAGAAAGAGCCTTGACCTCTTCAACCATGTTTAAAATCTTTTCTGAAGCCATTTTTATAATCTCCTTTAAATGTAATTATTTTTTATCGCACTCTGTTTTAAAACGGTGCTTATCCGTCCAAGACTCATGGGAGTGCAACACCTTGAGTCTTTAAGCAGCCTTAATTTCGGCTATGCTGATTTTTTCAGCATAAATCCGCTTATTAGGCAGCCTCTTCTTCCTTTTCGGCAACAGCCTGCAAAGTTGCAGCGAGCTTCTGGATGGGACCCTGCAAGGAACCAACGAGCTGTGCAAGAAGGGTTTCCTTTGAAGGAATCTTTGAAAGTGCGATAACACCGGACTCATCGTAAACCTCAGTGCCGATATATCCTGCCTTGAGCTTGAAGTTTTCATGGGATTCAGCGTACTTGCCCAAAATTCTTGCAGCAGCAGTCTCATCGTTTTCAGAAACAGCGAGAGCTGTTGTGCCGCTGAGGACGTCAGTAAGAGAATCAAGACCAACTTCCTTCATTGCAAATCTGAGGAGTGTGTTCTTTTCAACAGTGTACTTAACGCCTGCTTCTCTGAGTTCCTTACGGAGCTTTGTGTCGTCTTCAACGGTGATGCCGCTGTAGCTTACCAAAACACCGGCAGCGGAGGACTTCAAAAGCTCTGCAATCTCTTGAACCTTAGCCTTTTTCTCATTGAGAATCTTTTCGTTTGGCATTTTTATTCTTCTCCTTTCTAAACAATCTGCTTCATTTAAAAGGAAAGTCCTTTTCCCGAATGGACGAGAAAAGGACGTAAAAGTTTTTAAACTAATACTCTTTTCCTCGGTTGGAATTACATCGATGCTGATCGAACGCCAACTGTCTTAAGAAACGAAGCATATTATATATATCATACTATTGAGCAAATGTCAATAGCTATGACAATTAAAATTTGATTAAACGCCGTACTTAGCGGTATTAACCTTTATACCAACACCCATTGTTGATGAAATAACAACGCTCTTGAGGTACTGACCCTTTGCAGCTGCCGGCTTAGCCTTAACAACAGCTTCAAGAAGAGTTTCAAGGTTCTCGCCTAACTTCTCAGCACCGAAGGATGCCTTGCCGATAGGGCAGTGGATGATGTTGGTCTTGTCAAGACGGTATTCAATCTTACCGGCCTTAGCTTCCTGAACAGCCTTGGCAACGTCGGGAGCAACTGTACCTGCCTTGGGGTTAGGCATCAAGCCTCTCGGACCTAAAACCTTACCCAAACGTCCTACAACGCCCATCATATCGGGAGAAGCGATAACAACGTCGAAGTCGAGCCAGTTTTCCTTCATAATCTTGTCGACAAATTCAATGCCGCCGACATAGTCAGCGCCTGCTGCCTTTGCAGCCTCATACTTGTCTTCCTTGCAGAATACCAAAGCACGAATGGTCTTACCTGTTCCGTGAGGCAAAACAACTGCGCCTCTGACCTGCTGGTCAGCATGACGTGAGTCAACGCCGAGGCGGATGTGTGCTTCTATAGTTTCGTCAAACTTAGCCTTTGCGTTTGCGCTCGAAAGAGCAACAGCCTCGTTTGTATCATAAAGCTTTGTCTTGTCGACTGCCTTGAGCGAATCGACATATTTCTTTCCGTGTTTCATTATATAATCTCCTTTATATATAGTGGTGTTACCGGGCGTCATGCGCCTCGGTTAGCGGAAAAGGATATTCCTCCCACTTTACACAAGCTTAAGAAAATCTCTTGCGCTTAATATCAGTCAACAACAGTAACGCCCATTGAGCGAGCTGTGCCTGCGATCATGCTCATAGCAGCTTCAACGGAAGCAGCGTTGAGGTCGGGCATCTTCTGCTCAGCAATCTGTCTGACCTGGTCGCGAGTGATAGAAGCAACCTTGGTCTTGTTGGGAACGCCTGAACCGGACTCGATTCCGCAAGCCTTCTTGATAAGAACGGCAGCCGGGGGAGTCTTTGTGATGAATGTAAACGAACGGTCAGCGTAAACAGTGATTACAACGGGGATGATAAGACCCATATCGTTCTTGGTTCTCTCATTGAAGTCCTTTGTAAACTGCATAATCGGTACGCCATGCTGACCGAGAGCCGGGCCTACCGGCGGTGCCGGAGTTGCTTTACCGGCAGGGATCTGAAGCTTGATAATACCTGTAACCTTCTGTGCCATAATACTTTTTCCTCCAATTATGTGGTGATAGGCGATTTAAATCTGCCTATTAGGCGAGCCTTTTTAAGTATTTAAGACTCTCCCACTTTTTTGCGGACACTTCTGCGCCGCAGCTCAACATTTTTCGCTTATTCCTCGACTTTTTTAACCTGTGTGACCGACAAGGTTGCGCTTGTTTCACGTCCGAACATGGATACAACAATATCTACAGTCTGGTCGTCTAAATTGATGCTCTTGACGTTTCCGACCCATCCGTTGAACGGACCGCCCAAAACGGTAACATCGTCTCCGACCTTGAAGCTTACGCTTGTTGCAACCTTTCTTACGTCTACGCCCAAAGCCGCTACTTCCTTTTCACTGAGCGGAACAGGCTTGGATCCCGGTCCTACAAACCCTGTAACTCCTCTGGTATTTCTGACGATATACCAGGATTCATCGGTCATAACCATTTTAACAAGAACATAGCTCGGAAAGAGCTTGCTTTCAGCTTCCTTTGTGTTTCCCTTGAGGTCTGTCTCTTCGGTAATTTCAACCGGTATTCTGACCTGCTGGATGATATCCTGAAGCTTGCGGTTTTCAACAACCTTTTCAATGTTTTGTGCTACCTTGTTCTCATAGCCTGAGTAGGTATGAACAACGTACCACTTTGCAGCCGTAACTTCTTCCATACTATTTCCTTTCTTTGCAGTCGCAGCTTATTCGCATTCACATACATCGAGCAGTGGATGCGTATGCTTGCAAGGTTAATCGTCGAAAGCTTATCTGTCGGGAATTTCACCCTGCGAAATAAGCGCTTTGCTCATTTATCAGCCGGTTATCAGCCTTAAGAGCAATCCAAAGATAGAATCGGCTGCGAAAAGCACGACTCCACTTAAAAAGCATACGGCCAAAACAACTGCTGTGTTGTTCAGAACCTGCTTTTTTCCGGGCCAGACGACCTTTTTAACCTCAGAAACGAGGTCTTTAAAGAACTTAACTACTGCGTTAGGCTTCTTCATTGTGCCGCCTCCCTTACTTAGTCTCTCTGTGGAGAGTGTGCTTCCTGCAGAACTTGCAATACTTGTTCATTTCAAGTCTGTCAGGGTCGTTCTTCTTGTTCTTCTTGGTGTTGTAGTTTCTCTGCTTACACTCGGTGCAAGCGAGCATTATTTTAACCCTCATTTTCGGCACCTCCTGACGAAATTTACGCTTTTACGGGTTATAAAAGCGCTGTCCGGCGGCATTACCGCCATTCGTCCGATTCTTTTCGGACATTGCCTCCCTCCGACAAATCGAAGCCGCACGGCAACTGCCCGCCTGCGTCTTAATTAATGCGCCGAAAGCATCCGAAAGCTTTATTCCGAATCCTTCGGTTTGCGGTTTAATTCCGATGCAAAAATGCGCACCAAAAAAAGACCCCGCAAAGAGGTAAAATTATCATAACACAAACAAAAGGGCTTTGTCAAGCCCTTTTAACAGATATTTTCGGTAAATTTCAGAATTAAATTCTGTGCCTTTACCCAAATGAAAGCACAAAGCTTTCCTCTATCGATGCTGTGCGATAAGTCCGTCACAAGGAGTGGATTTATCGCAGCAAAACGCCGTTTATTTATCTGCTTCCTCGGCAACAGGGAAGTCGCAGCCGACTATATACCATTTTCCTTCAAGACGCATGACAAAGCAGTCCAAAGGCACGACGGCTTCAGCCGTGCTTCCCGAAAACGTCACGTTTACACTGACATTATATACAGCGTCTGTGTTGATATTCACTCCGTAATCGGATAAATAGGCTGTTTTAAAGCTTCTTAAAAGCTCTTCATCGGGACGCTTTCTTCCTAAAAATTCAACGGAAGCTGTCATGTCGGCGCCGAACTGTTCAAAAAGGTCTGCATACAACTTATCGAGGTATTCATATTCCGAATATCCAAGCTCTTCACGCTCCGAAACGTAGTCCTGACCCATATTATAGGTCATAACCTCGACATAGCCGTTAAAGTCTCTTTGACATATGGCGTCAAAATACTTTACTATCGGAGTTTTATAGCTTCCGCCGCCGAAAAGACCGTTTTTATAAAATATGAAGACTGAGATTGCCGCCGCTATAACAAGGATTACCAAAAGCGCATTTCTGTCCTTTTGAAGCTCCTTTGCACGCTGAGCCGATTTAGCACGCTGCTCGTCGGTCAAAAATTTATCCGAGGCGTCGCTTTTGGCTTTTTTTGCCGCAGCAGGCGCACCGCATTTCGGGCAGACGCTTCCTTCGTATCTTTCGCCGCAGTTTGGGCAATTTCTTCTCATTGCTAACATTCCTTTCTGTGTTCAAGCATAAACATGAACTTAATGTTGCTGTTAATAATATTGTACTGTCAAATCCTCGATAAGTCAATCGTTTATTGTGACTGCACTGAATTTTCGGCTTAAAAATTTTTATTGACAAACTGCCGATAGGTGTATATAATATCAGTGGTGAAAAGATATAGATGCTGGAATAGCTCAGTTGGTAGAGCAGCGCATTCGTAATGC
>DKWG01000006.1 GCA_002491605.1 Ruminococcus sp. UBA7158 | reverse complement strand
CGCTTCGGCTTTATGTTTAAATGTATGCTAATTTGAAATGTTGTCGAAAGGGATGTAAGCTATTGATACTCAGGCGGTATAGTTATAAGTTAAGGTATTATCGGTATGAGAATCATTAACGAGTGCATTCGGATATGTTTATGACTTTATTCAAAAGTTGTGGTGCTACATAAAGCAACGAATTTAGAATTAATCCATATAAACCTACAATAAACATTGATTTTTTTAAAATGAGCAGTATAATAAAAAGTGGCTTATAAGGCAGAGTTCTTTTGCACGAGTTGTGTAAAAGAACTCCCGCGTTCAATGCATGAGATTATTGAATATCTTGATATTAGCAGAGATATGTTACAGTTATAATAGGCAAGGAAATATTTTCGATGCACGAATGAGCTCATTTTGGAGATTTTGAACCGGAGAAATTGGCACTTATGTGAGAACAGGCAGTGCAGCAGAACGGACAGGTTAAAAAATATGGATAATCACACACCGGAACAACGTAGAAGAAATATGCAAGCTGTCAGAAATAAAGATTCAAAAATTGAAGTAATGCTGCGAAAAGAACTTTGGAACAGAGGATTGCGATACCAAAAGAACTCATCTAAGGTTTACGGAAGGCCGGATATCGTATTTAGCGGCAAGAAAATAGCCGTTTTTTGTGACAGCGAATTTTGGCACGGCTATGACTGGAAGAATAGAAAGAATGAAATAAAGTCCAAAAGAGAGTTTTGGATTCCCAAAATTGAACGTAATATTCAAAGAGATATTGAGGTTACAAATAAACTCCAAGCTGACGGTTGGATTGTCCTGCGTTTTTGGGGAAATGACATAAAAAAGAATTTAACGGAATGTGCAGATAAAATCGAAAGGACTATTAAACAAATATGAATAAACTGAAATCTATTGATTTGTTTGCAGGAATCGGAGGAATCCGGCTCGGCTTTGATAAAGCTTTCGGGGACAGCATTGAGACTGTGTTCGTCAGCGAATGGGATGAATATGCTCAGAAAACATATAAGGCTAATTTCAAAGATGATTTTGAAATCGCAGGAGATATTACAAGAATTGACGAAAAAGAAATTCCAACATTTGATATATGTTTAGCCGGATTTCCCTGTCAGGCTTTCAGTCTGGCGGGTCAACGAAAAGGTTTTGAAGATAATTATAAAGGTCTTTGCCGCGGAACGCTATTTCAAGAAGTTGCGAGGATATGCGAATATCATAGACCTAAAGTGATTTTTTGCGAAAATGTAAAAGGCCTTGTAATACATGACAGGGGGCGTACACTTAAGGTCATATGCAAAACATTTGAAGAGTTAGGCTATAAAGTGTTTTATAAAGTATTAAACAGCAAAGACTTCGGTGTTCCTCAGAACAGAGAACGTATTTATATTGTTGCATTCAGAAATGATATTGCTCCCAAAGAGTTTATTTTCCCCGAAGCAACAGACAATACAAAACGAATCAAAGATATAATAGAGACTGAAGCGGTTCCGGCAAAATATTATTTAAGTGAAGTATATGTGGAAACACTGAGAAAGCATAAAGCTCGTCACGAATCAAAAGGCAACGGCTTTGGATATGAAATTCGTGAGTGGGACGGCATTGCAGGTGCAATAGTTTGCGGCGGAATGGGCAGAGAACGTAATTTGCTTATAGATAAGCGTCAAACAAGCCTGACACCTACAACGCATATTAAAGGCGAAATAAATAAAGAAGGTATTCGCAAGATGACCCCTCGTGAATGGGCTCGCTTACAGGGATTTCCGGATACATTTAATCTTCCTCTTGCGGACGTCCATCTCTATAAACAATTCGGCAACAGCGTAACTGTGAATGTTATCGAAGCAATAGCTGAAAAAATAAAGGGGGTTCTGAAAATGCACGATTTGTCCGGTAATAAAGGAGAATGGAGCGAGATATATGTCTTTTTCAGATTACTGGAAATAGGGAAACTATTCGCTGCAGACGGTGATCTCAATAAAATCGATGGCGTTTTCTATAATATTATAAACATTATACGATCAGAAAATATAGGCAACTTATCTTTTGAAATTAACAACGCAGAAAATATAATCAGCATTGTAAAAACAGATACACAAGACACTTTGCTGAATGTGAACAGAACCGAATTCAAAGAAGCTGCCGACAAATTGTATACAGAGATTGTCAATTCATCAACTTCAAGCTTTTCAGTCGATGAAATTGAAGAATTTTTAAATAGGATTTTCATTAAAACATTAAAGGCAAAATCAACGGATAAAGCAGATATAAGAATGAAAATTCACGACATAAACACCGGTCTTGAATCTGTTCAGAGCTTTAGCATTAAATCAAGATTGGGCAGCGCATCGACACTGATAAATGCGGGAAAAACCACAAATTTTCTTTATGAAATAGTTGGGAATATTAATGATTCCATTGCTGACGGCTTTAACGCTTGTTCAAAGAAATTCAAAGATAAATTCAAATACTTGCATTCACAAGACTGTCACTTGAAATTTGTTAAAGTTGATAACGGAATTTTTGAAAGTAACTTATTGTTGTTGGACGGAAGTTTGCCTGAGATTTGTGCTCATATGCTAATTGACTATTATTCAAGCGGGATTAATAAAATCGATGTTTCTATCAGGAATATCTCAGATAAGAATCCTTTAAACTTTAATCTTATTAATGGACAACCGTTCTATGAATACAAATTCAAAAAATTTCTTACAGAATGCGCGCTCGGTATGTTACCGTCAACACCTTGGGACGGTAAAGCTGATGCAAACGGAGGTTACATAATTGTAAGAGAAGACGGAGAAGTCCTTTGTTATCACTTATTTAATCGGAATGAATTTGAAAATTACCTTTTGAAGAACACTAAGTTTGAAACAGCAAGCACAAGTCGTCATCAGTTCGGTGATATTTATAAAGAAAACGGTAAATATTTTATCAAGCTTAATTTGCAAGTCAGGTTTATAAAATAATATGAACACATTAAAGGTTGGCAGTTTGTTTTCAGGTATCGGCGGAATAGATTTGGGATTTCAACAAGCCGGATTTGAAATAGCTTTTGCTAACGAATCAGATAAGGATACCTGCAAAACATACAGACATAATTTAAAAAACTGTAATCTGATTGAAGACGACATTAGAAATGTTAATGCTGAAGCTTTACCGTATGTTGATGTCTTGTCTGCCGGATTTCCTTGCCAATCATTTTCGGTATGCGGAAATAAGAAAGGCTTCAAAGATGAAAGAGGTAATTTATTCTTTGAAATAATGCACATTGCCGATGTTTTACAACCGCCTGTTATCTTTTTGGAAAATGTAGCAAATCTCACGGAACACGACAACGGGAAAACGTTTAATGTGATTCATAATGAGCTGGCAAGCAGGGATTATTTTATCAGATATGTAATCGCAGACGCTTGCAACTACGGCATTCCTCAACACAGAACAAGGATATACATAGTAGCCTTTAAATCGCCATGTGCTTGTGAAGCTTTCAGATTTCCTGTTGAATGCAAATCAGGGAAACACATATTTGATGTTATTGATAAAACCTTAAAAGTCGATGATTTGTACTATGTTTCTCAGGAATCTTCACTGTATGCCAAACTTAACAAAGCAATGACAGACTCTCGACAAATATATCGCTTTTCCGATTACGGTATTCAGTCAAGTAAAGGCGGTATTTCTTTTACGCTAAAAGCTAACATGGGCACTTGGTATAACCGTGTTCCGTTTATAAAAGATAATTACGGTATACGCAAAATAACGCCTTGCGAATGTTTAGCTTTGCAAGGCTTTCCAAAAGGATATAGTTTTCCTGACATACCAAGCACGAGTGCATATAAGCAATGCGGCAATACAGTTTGTGTGCCGATAATTAAAAATATTGCTGAACAAATAAAAGTTTTAACATTAAGTTGCGAATGATATATAATCAAAATTAATAAAACTGAAGAGTCCAACCGGTTGATAAATTCGGAGGATATATTTTATATGAGTTATATGTTACTTTGTTACAGAAAATAATGATATCATATAAAATTAGCTTTATCATATATACTCAGCAAATAAAATTTTAGTAACAAAAATAGTAACATTTCGAGCGAAAGTGGGTAGAATGGAGTAAAACTATATTTGCACAAACATCTATATATGCGCATAAAATTAGAAACAACCACTATATATAGTGGTTGTTTCTAATTGGTGGAGGCGACGGGAATCGAACCCGTGTCCGAAAACTCCTTAGGAAAACTTTCTACGAGTGTAGCTTGTCATCAGCATTCCCGATTTCAATAGCCGGCAAGCAGGCGACTGGAATCAGTATCCGGTTATTCATCCTTAGGTTACCGGAGTTACCTAAGAACGTTCACTGCTAAACGACGCCCAAACCGATGCCGCAGTACTCATCGGCAGGACGGGCCGCTATTAAGCAGCAGCCAATTCTAAACTATTATTGTCGTTTAAAATTAAAATTTTGCGCCGTTTAAAGAGATTGACGCTTTCTCTACTCGCTTATTCGCCCTCAAAATCCCCGTCGAAACCTTTACGCCCCCGTTTATTTTTTTTGTGAAATCACTGATTATTCGCTGTTGCGACTTGTAAAAGTGAAAAATCGCAGTCGAGAAGTTTTACATTACTCTTGCGAAGTGCATTAATCGGCAATTTCTTTGCGATGCTTTATAATGTATTATACTTTATCACGGAAGTGTTGTCAAGCAAAACGCCATTGAATATTTTTACAAATTCAAACTATTTTTCAAACGAAAATATCAATAATTAACATTTCGCTGCTTGACAATTAACGTCAATCGGCATTATAATATAATGTAACATTTTATTCACAGCAAGTTAAAAAATTAATTCCTGCCGACCCCTGCACGGCGGCGAATAATAAAACGGTTTTTATGTGAGGTGATGTGTGATGAGCGATAACATTAAATGGAGCGATATCGGAAGCGAGATTAGGGACGCTGTTACTGAATCGCTTCAAACCGGTGACTTTACAAAGCTCGGAGATTGTTTTACCGATACGGTTTCCGGTGCTTTAAACAGCATTTTCGGGTATCCGCAGTCGGATAACGGCTCATCGGAGTCAAAGCAGGCGTCGTCGGCACAGTCAGGGCAAAAATCCGACGGCAATGCGAGCAGCTCGTCCGGAACATCAACACAAGCTTATTATGTTCCGAAGGAGGAAACCTTCACAGAAAAGTGGATAAGGGAGAACAAGGCAAAGCAAGCCGAGGAGGCTAAGCGGCAGCGTGAGCTGGAAAAGAATAAGCCTATGCAGGGCAGAGTAGTTAATGCACAGTTTAACCGTGTGGGAAGCGTCGCAGGAGTTTTGTTTTCCGTATTCGGCGGAATCGGTTTGGGATTCGGACTTCTTTCGCTGTTAGCTTTTAAGATAGTGACAGGCGTAACCGGAATAGCCTTGTTTAATATCGGAGTGCAGGCGAGCGTTGTTTTATTGGCAGGCTCAGCTATAATGCTTTTTGCCGGACATAGAAAGCGCAAGCTTTTGTCAAAGGCAGAGAAATATTATAATATCTGTTCAAAAACAGGCTATAGTAACATTGAGGATATAGCCGTCAGACTGAATATTAAGGTCAAGACGGCGTTAAAGGAGATAAAAAAGCTGCTCAAGCGTGGCTTTTTCCCTCAAGGTCATCTCAGTAAGGAAAACGACTGTCTGATGCTTGACGACAGGATTTATAATGAATACCTTGAGCTCGATAAACAGCGCCGCATTGAAATGCAGTCGACAGTCGGTGCAGGCGTTTCAGCGTCTGAAAAGAGCGCCGACACTGCTGCTGAGTCATCAGCCGGTCAGGACAGGGAGCTTGACACGATGATAGCCGAGGGAGAGAGCTGTATTAAGCGCCTTAGGCAGATGAACGAGAATATTCCCGGCGAGGAGATATCTCTTAAGCTGTTTAGACTTGAGGGACTTCTTAAAGACATTTTCGAACGCCTTAAAGAGCATCCTGAGCAAAAGGGACAGATGCATAAGTTCATGGACTATTACCTGCCGATGACATTAAAGCTTGTTGGCGCATATGAGGAGTTTGATTCGCTCAGCGTTCAGGGGGACGATATAGTCGAAGCAAAGCATGAAATTGAGCGAACTCTTGACACTATTAACGACGCTTTCAGCGAGCTTTTAAACAGACTGTTTAAGGACGCTGCTTTTGATGCGGCGACTGACGCTCAGGTGCTGCAAACAATGCTTGCCAAGGAGGGTCTTACCAACGAGCAGGTGTTTAAAAATAAGCGCAGCGGCTTAGATGGCTGATAGGTATCGTAAGGACTTATAATGCGTCATCAGGCGGCTTATTCACTTGCGGCAAATATTTTATGCTGATGCTGATGATGTCGGGGACGGCATCATTAATATGAATATCAGAGCTTTATTTACTGAAGAAAATTATGAAAGGAACGGTATAGAAAAATGAGCAATTTAGATGATATGTTGAATCAAGCACCGTCATTAACCTTGGACGGACTTTCACAGCCTGAGCAGAATGAGACGACAGCAGTTGCGGAGACTGCGACAGCCGTCACTGACGTTGTTGAAAACATGAAGGCAGAGCTGACCCCTGAGGAGCGCAAGCTTGTCGACGATTTTGCCAAGACGATAGACCTGACCAATACTCAGCAGATTTTGCAGTACGGCGCAGGATGTCAAAAGAAGATAGCAGATTTTTCTGATACCGCACTTTCAAATGTTCGCACTAAGGATATGGGCGAAATAGGCGAAATGCTCACAGAGGTTGTCGGTGAGCTTAAGGATTTTGACGATGATGAAACCAAGGGATTTTTGGGTCTGTTTAAGAAGGGTTCAAATAAGCTTTCGAATATAAAAGCAAAGTACGATAAGGCTGAGGTCAATGTAAACAGAATCAGCGAAGCCTTAGAGCAGCACCAGGTGACGCTTTTAAAGGATATTGCGGTTTTGGATAAGCTCTATGAAATCAACCTCAACTACTTCAAGGAGCTTTCTATGTATATCCTTGCAGGAAAGCAAAAGCTCAAGGAAGCCCAGGAAAACGAGCTGCCGTCATACATTGCTAAGGCTGAGCAGAGCGGTTTGCCCGAGGACGCTCAGTTTGCAAGAGATTTTTCCGAGATGTGCGCTCGCTTTGACAAGAAGATTCACGACCTTGAGCTGACAAGAATGGTAGCTCTGCAAATGGCTCCGCAGATTAGGCTCATTCAGGGCAACAATGTTGTCATGAGCGATAAAATTCAATCGACGCTTGTAAACACCATTCCTCTTTGGAAGAGTCAGATGGTTATAGCCATAGGACTGAATCATTCAACGGAAGCAGCCGCAGCCCAGCGTGCAGTCAGCGATATGACAAATGAAATGCTCAAGCGCAACGCTGCTGCATTGAAGCTTGCGACAGTTGAAACCGCCAAGGAAAGCGAAAGAGGAATTGTTGACATAGAAGCTCTGCAAACAACAAATCAGACGCTTATCAGCACCTTGGACGAGGTTATGAAGATTCAGCAGGACGGCAGGGAAAAGAGAGTAGCCGCAGAAGCTGAGCTTCAAAGAATTGAAAACGAGATGAAGCAAAAGCTTCTTGAGATAAGCGAAGCAAGGTAAAGGTATTGCTTTTCGGAAAAGAGTGAAATTGCTTTGTCTGTGCAGTATTTCTCAGACGTTCTTATGTTTATTGAATTTTATGATGATAAAAATTTTTATTGAGTTTTGACAAAAATAAGCGCCTGCTTTTGTGATAAAGCGAGCGCTTATTTTATGCGTTTATTAACATTTGATGGGGGCGAAGCCATAGTCGGCTCGAAGAGACGCCGTACCGGCTGCGCAGCAGACGGGAGCGAGGCGCAGCCGAGCATGGCTTCGCTTTCACTCAGCTGCGGTTTACGTCGGAGCTTTCCTTACTAACAAACTACTTCAAATTCGTCGGCGAAGCCGACACCGCTTAGTTACTTGTCGAGAAATACAGCCCGCTAAAACGCATCAGGTGAGTTCGGTGCCACATACACTGCCAAAGGAAACCAGCCATACGGCGTTTTTATCTTTCCCTCATATTCAAACGGCAGAAGCATAAGCCTGTTTGCTTCATATGCGCTTAGCTTTATTGTATACTCGCTTGTTGCGTCGGTAACGCTTAGCTTGCCGTCTGAAACGGTTATCTCAAAGCATTCGCCGTCTATATCAAATGCCATTTTGCCGTCGCTGAGAGCGTTGTGATTAGCTTTGACACTTAAAAATGCTTCCGCAACACGCCTGAAGTTGAAAATCCTCGCCTGAACCGACGCCTGACGTCCCATGCCGGACGCATAGACAGCCAAATGGCGTATTATATCACGTTCCCATTCGGGCAGATAGATATTTATTCCCCAGACGTTGAATTTAGGCATCCAAGCCTTTAAAGCGCAGTCAAGGTCAAGGGCGTTTTTAAAGCAGACCTCCGAAAAGCAGTTGTTTTCGCCGTTTGTGACGATGTATCCTATAAAGCTGCCGTTTCTTTGTACAGCGACAGGTCTTGTATAATATGAACGGCACACAACTGCAAAGTCGTTTCTTGAAAAATACACCGGCTTTGACAGATATAATTCCCTTGCAGCAGCTTCAAGCTAGGTCCCGGATGAAATGTCTTCGAAGCTTATGCCGTCAGCATTGATATCTTTTAATGCGTGCGTCCAATTGTCGCCGGAAATCCAGAATGAATATGTTTTTCCGGCAGGATGATAGCCGTAGTATTGATATCTTTGACGGTTTCCGTTTAAAAACGCTATGTCTGTGCCGTTTTCACGCATTCCGTCATTTGCCATAGCCATCAGACCCTTCATAAGTCCCTGACTGCGGCTTTCCGGATGTACGCATACCGAACCGACATAGCCGGTTTTAAGCACAATGTCGCCGACTGTGAGCTGCTCAGGCAAGACATCGACGAGTGCTTTAAAATCACCGTTGTCGTCGGCAACATAGTGTGTGGGATTCATGCACGGAATATCGGCATATGCCTTGGGTAGGAGAGTGCGAAAATTAAAGCCGAAGCATAAATTTGCGAGTTCTATACACTTATTGCGCTCGCTCTCGGGGGCAATTCTTAATTTGCATTCATTCATTACAGTACTGTCTTTCGCTTATTTGTTGTATTTTTCTATAGCGTCAAGGATATTTATTCCGTCGATAGCAGCTCCGCTGAAATCGCAGTCGACAAAGCTTGCGTTTTTAAGCTCAACATTTTTAAATTCGGAATTGTTAAGCATGACACATTGATACTTCGTCTCCGACAGATTAAGTCCGCCGAAGCTTGACTCGGCAAAATTGATGTCTTCAAAGCTTGAACCTGATAGGTTAATATCGGTGAATTTTGAACTTGACAGGTTTATATTGTTAAATGTTGAGTTCGGCAGACCAAGGTCGTCAAAAACTGCGTTCGGAAGCCATGCGTGTCTCAACTCAAACGGTTCTTTTTCCCTCGGCTCGTCCGCCTTATCCGGCGAATCGCCGATAAATGTTGTCACTTCCTTTATTGACTTTCTTGACCTTGCAGGTGTTTCGGCAGTCGGCTCGCCTATCGGCATAAGCGCAACGGGAAGATACTTTTCGGGGATATTCAGTTCACTGACGCACTTTTCCTGGTCGTAAGCTCCGATTATACATCCTCCTAAGCCGATGTCGGCAGCTGCCAAAAGCATATTCTGCATTGCAAGAGCGGTATCCTGAACGGCAAATTTATATGACCTTGCCTTGTCCTGACACCTTTCGTCTATCTTTTCTGAGTCTGTACATATTACGAATACGGCAGGTGCAGCAGACACCCAGTCAGCGCAGATACTTTTGAATCTTTCCTTTGTTTCAGGATCGGTCACACATATAAAATGCCACGACTGAAAGTTGCACGCACTCGGAGCGTTTATGGCGGCTGTAAGTATGTAATTAATCTCGTCCTCAGTGAGTCTGCGTTGTTTAAATGACCTTACCGACCTGCGTTTGAATAATAGCTCTTTAAATTCCATTTTTATACCTGCCTTTCAGTTAGATACGAATAATTTTTACTGCTTACGTTAAATTATGTCGGCGAAGCACGACAAGCAG
>DKWG01000061.1 GCA_002491605.1 Ruminococcus sp. UBA7158 | reverse complement strand
GACCCCAACTTTTAGTATAGAACCGTAATTATAAGCTGTAAAACTGTACATTAATCCTGAAATTAAGCGGTTCGTCAAGATAGGACGAGCCGCTTTTTTGCGGCATAATTTTAGCTTCTGTTCATTTATCTCTGCCGTTATTATCCTGCAAGTCAAATTTTATTCACACGCACTTTACATATTGCAAGTGCCGAGCTTTAGGAGTATAATTATTATAATAATCACCAAAAAGGAGTTATTTACATATGAACAAAATGCAAATCATGAAAATCTTTAGAGACACCGCATATATAAGAACGGGCGGCTCTGCCGAGGAGCTAAAGTGCGCCGAGTATATTAAGAGCTTCTGCGAGAGTCTCGGCGAAAGCGCCGTCATAGAGCCTTTTGCCGTTCCGATGGGCGACAGCATATCGGCTGAGTTTAAGGTAAACGGCACTGCGATCAGCTGCAAGGGCTATGCGCTGTGCGGTTCGGGAACAGTTAAGGCGCCTTTATACTATCTTCCCGGAAACGACAAGGCAAGTCTTTTAGGCTGCAAGGACAAAATTGTCATGATAGACGGCTATTTGGGTCACTGGATTTATAAGGACATCTGCGACAACGGCGCAGTCGGCTTTGTCACCTACGACGGAGACGCCAATTACAAGGACTGTGACATCGACCAAAGAGAGCTTAGAAAGCTTGTTGTTGCGGACGGCGAAAAGCTCTTGGGCGTCAACATCAACGCCAAGGACGCAATAAAGCTTGTAAAAAACAACCTCGGAGAAGCCGAAATAACCGTTTCACAAAACGAATATGAGGGCGAATCGAGAAACGTCATCCTTGACCTCAAGGGTGAAATCGATAAAACTATAGTTTTTACCGCTCACTATGATTCAACCTCCCTTTCTCAGGGCGCATACGACAATATGTCGGGAAGTGTAGGTCTTATGGCGCTTGCCGAACATTTTTCAAAGAACCCTCACCGTCACAGTCTGAGATTTGTATGGTGCGGAAGCGAAGAAAGAGGACTTTTAGGCTCGAAGGCGTATTGTGAAGCGCACGAAGCCGAGCTTAACGACGTCGTCTTAAACATAAACCTTGACATGATAGGCTGCATAATGGGCAAGTTCATCGCCTGCTGCACGTCCGAGGAAAAGCTTGTTGGCTATATTGAATATATGTCGAGCGAGCTTGGCTTCGGCGTTAAGGCGAGTCAGGGCGTTTATTCAAGCGACTCAACACCGTTTGCCGACAAGGGAATACCTGCCGTCAGCTTCGCAAGAATCGCTCCGCACAACACCGCCACCATTCACAACAGCTACGACACCATGGCGGTTATGAAGGCTGAGCATATGGCTGAGGACATCGAATTTATCACCGAGTTTGCGTCCAGAATGGCAAATTCGGCGGTATGCCCCGTTGCAAAGGAAATGCCGGAAAAGATGAAGGAAGAGCTTGATTATTACCTTTTGAGAAAGAGAAAGCAGTAATAGGTGAGAAGGTGCAAATGAATTTTGAAATAGCCCTGCTTCCGAAAGAGCAGTGGGCAGGATATCCGATCCCGATTTCATACACTACCGACAAATACTACGACGTTATAATAGAAAAAACCACGGACGGCTTTAAAGTCGACATGAAGCTAAGCGACTTTATCGAACCGGTCAGCCATTCTCCGGAAGAATACGACTTTCCAGACAAGCTTTATGCTGAATACTATGAAAACGCCTGCGCCTACGGAGTTGTTATAAACAGCGAGCTTGTCGCCGCTATCGAAACAGCACCGGAGGAATGGAGCAACCGTTTAAGGGTAACCGAGCTTTGGGTTTCGCCGAAATATCAGAAGCTTGGATTGGGTCATAGGCTCATGGAAGTTGCCAAGGAGCAGGCAAAGCGTGAAAACAGGCGTGCGGTGATTCTTGAAACGCAGTCCTGCAACGTCAACGCTATAGGCTTTTATCTTCGCGAAGGGTTTACTCTTATCGGCTTTGACAGCTGCTGTTATGCCAATAACGACCTGCAAAGAAAAGAAGTTCGAATAGAGCTTGGATATTTTCCCGATGCGAAATAAGTAAATTCGAATATGCCCCTCAAAATCGATAAAAACCGATTTTGAGGGGCATATTCTATAAAGGCATTTGATTATTTTTCATTCGTCCGCTCGAGGATGTAATCGACCGAAACCTTGTGAAAATCGGCGAGCCTGATTAAAATTTCAGTCGGAATATCAAGCCTGCCTCTTTCATAGTCACTGTAGACCCTTTGAGAGCAGTGCAGAATTTGGGCAAGCTGTGTCTGTGTCATATCCTTGTCCTCACGCAAATATCTAATTCTTTTGTACATATTTATGATCATGCCTTCTCACAAAACTTGTTGTCGCAAAATCTATTCGCAGACTTATCATTAAGGTTGCTTTTATAATGCTTCTCGTATATGAGACGATAATTTTTATCCTCCCACAGAATTAATATCCATGGGAGGATTATTCATGCTTTTAAAATCGCTTCGTACTGATTATATCCGTTAATCAATCAGTATAAGCAACAGCTAAAACCTGAAGGTCGCACTTAGGGTTATTTTCCTTTGCAGTGATTTCGATTCTATAATCTCCACCCTTAGGACTTTGCTTTAATGTTCCTATAGTTGAATACATCCAGCCGCCCTGAACGTGCTCGTCAAACTCCTTGGTGGCGACAAGCTCTCCGTTTAAGTAAACCTTGCATACCAGAACGCCGAAGGTTGCGCTGTCTGAGCTGGGGTAGATGACATAAGCGTTCTTGCCCGTAAATTCGAAAACGATAGGCTCGTTGGCTTCGTCAAACTGCTTTGTCCAGCCGTTGGGGAAATGGTCGCCGGAGCTTCCCTTTTTCCATGAACCCTTTGTTTCATCTGTAAGCTCATAGCTGTTCTTGGTTAAAAGATGAGCGTTGGCATACAGACCGCTGAACAGCTTTTCGGGCATTGTTATATCAGCCTCGGGAGCAGGAAGTCTGTTGACCTCGTCATAGAAGTAGTTGATAAAGCTTGCGATAACCTCTCCGCCGTAAGCTGTGGGATGAGTGTAGTCGCCGGAAAATTCCTGCCACTTCATCGCTCCTGTGTCAAATAAATAAGTGATGCCGTCTGCATAGCTTATCATGGGGAGGTCATAGTGCCTGCCTATTTCCTTTTTCCAGTCCTGAGATGTTCCGCCGTTTTCCATTCTTGCAAACAGCAAAACAACCGCAGGCTGAGTTTTGTATTCAAGACAGTCTCTTATAACACACTCAAAGCCGTCCTTATCGCTTTCGTCTCCGCCGTCGTTAACGGCATATTCAATGAAAACGATATCAGGCTCATATGACAAAACGTCGTCCTCACATCTCAGAGCGCCCAAAATTGAGCCTGTTCCTCTGTAGCCGGAGTTAAAATAGTGGACGTTTTCGCCGTCGCCCTTGCCGAATGTGTCCTTGAAGTAGTTGTAGGAACGCTTTGCATAGCGCTCTTCAAGCTGCAAAATATCGCCCTCGGTTATTGATCCGCCGAGGTAAACGATATTTACGTCTTCTCCGTTCTTGGCTTTTTCAATCGCCTTTTTAAGACGATATGTGTTGCCGAGCTGAGTCAGCGATTTAATTTTTGCGTTGTTCATATAGTCCGCATCGGTCTGCGGATTGTCAATAAATTTGAGCTCCACTGCGCTTTCTCCTTTCGATTCACATCCAGCAAAAGAAATGCAAAGCATTAATGCGGCGAGCAGTATACATAATAATTTCTTCATAACTTTTCCTTTCACAACAAAAAGCTCATTCATTTATAAAAGATGGCTGCTCCAACAAGAAGCAGCCATCTTTATATGTAATGATTATCAGTTTACGATGACCTTTTCAGTATCCTTATCAAAGATATGAATTCTATTTGCATCGAGAGCGCAGGTGATAACATCCTGAGGTCTTGCAGTTGAACGGTTTGAAACTCTTGCTGTGAGGTTTATGCCTTCGCAGGTCAGGTAAAGATAAGTCTCAGCACCCATCATTTCGGCAACGTTTACAGTGGCCTCGATGATACCTGTCTTTGCAGAAGAAATAAACATCTCTTCATCGTGAATACACTCGGGACGAACGCCTACGATAACTTCCTTGTTGAGGTAAGGAAGCAATACTTCCTCATTAACCTTAGACTCGGGAATTTCGATATAGAACTTTCTTCCTCTTGTTTCCTTGGTGTCTTCAGAACCAAACTCAATGTTGTATTTGCCATCGATCTTTACAATCTTGGAGTCGATGAAGTTCATCTGAGGTGATCCGATAAATCCTGCTACGAATACGTTTGTAGGATAGGAGTAAAGTGTCTGAGGAGTGTCGACCTGCTGAATGAAGCCGTCCTTCATAACGACGATTCTATCAGCCATTGTCATAGCTTCTGTCTGGTCATGGGTTACATAGATGAAGGTTGTTCCGAGTCTCTTATGGAGAAGAGCGATTTCGGTTCTCATCTGTGCACGCAATTTAGCGTCGAGGTTTGACAAAGGCTCGTCAAGTAAGAATACCTGAGGCTCACGAACGAGAGCACGACCTAAAGCAACACGCTGTCTCTGACCACCGGAAAGAGCCTTCGGCTTTCTGTCTAAGAGGTGAGAGATGTCGAGTATTCTTGCAGCTTCTTCAACCTTACGTGCAATCTGATCCTTAGGTGTCTTTCTGAGCTTAAGACCGAATGCCATGTTTTCGAAAACTGTCATATGAGGATACAAAGCATAGTTCTGGAACACCATTGCTATATCTCTGTCCTTAGGAGCTATATCGTTAACCAATCTGTTGCCGATATAAAGCTCACCGTCTGTGATTTCCTCGAGTCCTGCGATCATACGAAGAGTTGTTGATTTACCGCATCCTGAAGGACCAACGAATATAATAAACTCTCTGTCTTTAACTTCTAAGCAGAAGTCAGAAACTGCCACTACACCGCCGGGGTATTTCTTGTAAATATGTTTTAGTGATAAACTTGCCATTTATGGGCCTCCTTGCCGATTTATATACTAACCAAAAGTGAGATTAGCGCTATGTTTATTATACTGTTTGGGGAATATTAACACAAGTGTTTTTTTGCCTAAACTTAAGTGTCAACATTTATTAATTCTGACGAAAACGCATCATAAACCTGATTTTTTAGCTCAAAATCAACTTTTGTATCTCCTCCGGGGTAAGCTCACGAACCTTTGAAAGCTCAAGCTTCGGGTCAAGCTCCACTCCTCCGATTTTAACTCTTTTAAGGTAAACGACTCTGTTTCCCAGCGCTTCAAACATTCTTTTCACCTGATGATACATTCCCTCGTGCAAAGTCAGATAGCACTCGTTTGCAGAATCGGTCAGCTCCAATTCTGCCGGAAGGCATTTTTCACCGCCGTCTATGGTAATGCCAAGCTTGAAAATCCTTTCGGCGTCAGGGCATATATCATGCTCAAGCCTGACAAAATACCTCTTAGGAACATGGCTTTTAGGCGACAGCATTTTGTGCGCAAGCTCTCCGTCGTCGGTTATAAGCACAAAGCCCTCGGTATCCTTGTCCAGCCTTCCTGCGGGAAAAAGCCCCTGCCTTAACAGATTCTTCGGCAGAAGCTCTAAAACCGTTTTGCTCAGCCCGTCACGAGTCGAGCAAACAACTCCGCTCGGCTTATTGAGCATTATATAAACATTTTTCTTATAACAAACCGTTTTCCCCTCGACTGTTACATTAGCTGTATGTGCGTCAATTTTCATGTCCGCACTTTTCGCAGCAACACCGTTGACTGCCACTCTTCCTCTTCGGCAAAGCTGCTTGACGTCGTTCCTTGAATACTCCGGCATCTGTCCCGAAATGAACTTATCCAGCCTTATAAGCTCCATTTTTTCACATCCTATTTATAAATCCTCACTGCGCCTGCTTAGCAAGCCCCTGCATAAATCCGCCGAGCTCAGTGCAGCAAATGTCTCCGGCTATAAGCTTTCCGTCGCAAATGACAAGATTTGCAATGACATTCGGCTTTCTTTCGCCGTAGTTATAAACCTCATAGGTATATATTTCAGCGGCTGCGCCCTTATACTTTTCAAGATTAAAGCCCTGCTGAAGCTGAAGCTTGTTGTATTCGGTGTAAACATCGTTCCATGTCTCAGGGATAATTACGCTTCTGCAATCGATAGGCTCGGGGGACGTCTCCCAGCCAAGCTCCTTTAAAAACGCCGTCTGCTCCTCCTGAGTTGCAATTGCTATTCCCTTTGGCTTTATTGTTCGGTTGATGACAAACACCACAGCGAATACAATTAACAGTGCCAAAAGAAGATACATAAGAACCGCCGCAGCCTTTTTCAGCTTTATTGTTTTAACAAACATGATACTCCTCCATATTCTTAAGTCACACACCTGTGACTATTCTTTATTTGGAGTATATGCTTGACTTTTTTTATTTAGTACAGGCAGGTAAAGACGTTTAATTGTTTTGCCGATTCACGGGGACTAAGCTGTCTGCCGGCAAAAATCAATGCGCAAACTGACTGTTATAGAGATTTGAATAGAAGCCGCCCTTTTTAAGCAGCTCATAATGAGTTCCCTGCTCGATTATGTTTCCGTCCTTCATGACCAAAATGACGTCTGCGCTCATAATTGTCGACAGTCTGTGCGCAACGATAAAGCTTGTTTTACCCTCCATCAGCTTTTCAAAGGCACGCTGAACTCTTATCTCCGTCTTTGTGTCTATGCTTGACGTTGCCTCATCTAATATAAGCATCGGGGGCTTTGTTAGCATTACTCTTGTTATGCACAAAAGCTGCTTTTGACCTGCCGAAAGGCTTCCGCCGTCCTCGCCGATAACAGTATCATAGCCCTGCGGCAGACGCTTTATAAAGCTGTGTGCATGAGATGCCTTGGCCGCGGCTATCATGTCGTCGTCCGAAGCGTTTAGGTCGCCCATCTTAATGTTTTCCCGTATTGTGCCCGACTTTAGCCATGTCTCCTGTAACACCATGCCGTAGCCCTGACGCAGGCTCTTTCTTGTAACGTCTCTTATGTCCTTGCCCTCAACGCTGATTTTTCCTGAGTTGACGTCGTAAAACCTCATCAAAAGGTTGATAAGCGTTGTCTTTCCGCAGCCTGTCGGACCCACTATTGCTATTCTCTGACCTGCCTTGACGTTTAAGTTGAAGTCCTGAATAAGCGGTCTTTCGGGTGTATACGAGAAGTATACGTTTTCAAGTGCAACGTTTCCGCTGATATCCGATAAATCCTCATTACCCAAATCGTTCGGCTGTTCCTCGGCTTCAATAAGCTCAAAAATTCTCGCCGCACAAGCTAAAGCGTTTTGAAGCTCTGTTATGACGCCGCTTATTTCGTTAAACGGCTTGGTATACTGATTGGCGTAGCTTAAAATGCAGGTAAGACCACCGACAGAAACCGTTCCCGAAACAACCGAAAACGCTCCGGAAAGCCCGACGGCGGCATAAACGATAGAGTTTATGAACCTTGTCGACGGGTTGACAAGAGACGAAAGAAATATCGCCTTAGTCGAAACCCTTTGAAGCTCATTGTTCACGCTTTCAAAGCGGTTGTGGCTTCTTTTTGTATAGTTGTATGCTTTAACAACCTTTGCAGAGCCTATCATCTCGTCAATAAGCGCAGTCTGGCTTCCGCGGATTTTTGATTGCTCTTTAAAAAGATTATATGTGGATTTTGACACAAACCTCGCTACAAACAGCGACAGTGGTGTCAGTACGACCGCTATAAGCGTTATCTTCCAGCTGATTGTCAGCATAAACACAAGCGTCGCCACTATCGTGACAATTCCTGTGAAGAAATGAGAAAAGCCCAGCAAAAGACCGTCTGCAAGCTGATCTACATCTGCAATAACCCTTGAAACGAGGTCGCCGTGAGCATGAGAATCAATATATTTAAGCGGTAAGGCTTCTATTCTTTTAAATGCCGTATCCCTTATATCCCGAACGGTTTCAAAGGTTATGCGGTTATTCACAATGTTCATGACCCACTGCATCAAGGCAGCAAGACCGCTGACGATTCCCGCTTTAATCAAGAAGTAAATAACCTCACTTAAAGCCACATTGCCCTCGACTATATTGTCAATCGCATCTCCGAAAAGAATCGGCACATAAAGGCTCAGTATTACATATGCCGCCGCTAAGACAATTGATAAAACCATTAAAAAGCCGTATTTTTTCAGCGAAATTAAAAGCTTTTTCACTGTTGCAAAAGCCGTGCCCTTCACTTAGCACACATCCTTTCCTTGACTAATTCTTTGTGCTCCCCTGCGAGCTTTTTATCTGTGACTGATACAGCTCTCCGTATTCGGGACAATCTCTTAAAAGCTCCTCGTGAGTTCCCACTCCGACCGTACTGCCGTCCTCCAAAACGACTATCCTGTCGGCGTGCATAACAGTTGAAACTCTCTGCGAAACCGTTATAACCGTTGGGTTATATTCAAGATTTGAAAGCGATTTTCTCAGAGCGGCGTCTGTGGCATAGTCGAGCGCAGAAGAGCTGTCGTCTAAAATTAAAATTTCAGGATGTTTAACCAGTGCTCTGGCAATGCACAGTCTTTGTCTTTGACCTCCTGACAGGTTTTTTCCGCCCTGCTCTATAACATAATCAAGTCCCTCCGGCTTAGACCTCACAACGTCCATAGCCTGAGCCGCTTCTAAAGCCGACATCACCTCGCTGTCGCTTGCATCCGGCTTGCCCCAAAGGATGTTCTCCCTTATTGTTCCGCCGAACAAGACTGACTTTTGCAATACCACCGCAGCTTTTTCACGAAGTGCCTCGCAGTTATAGTCCATGACGTTTTCACCGTCGACCTTTACCTCGCCCTCGGTGCAGTCGTAGAACCTCGGAATGAGTCCTACCAAAGTCGACTTGCCGCAGCCGGTCGAGCCGATAATTCCTATCGTCTCCCCGTGTTTAATCTTCAGGTTTATATTTTCAAGTGAATTTGCGCCTGCATCGGCATATTTAAACGACACATTGTTAAACTCAACGGCATATTCGCTGTCTGATTTACCGTCAGTAATATCGCCATCCGACATAGAAGGCTCAATTTCGAGAACAGCCTGTATTCTTCCTGCGCAGGCGACGCTTTTTGTTATGCTGATTATAAGGTTTGCCAGCTTGACAAGCTCAACTAAAATCTGAGACATATAGTTATACAACGCTATAACAAGCCCCTGCGTTAAAAGTCCGGACTGAACCTTTAAGGCTCCTGTATAGATAAGCGCAATGATACCTATGTTGACGATAACATAGGTCAAGGGGTTCATGACCGCCGAAATTTTGCCGACATACTTCTGCAATTTTGCCAAGTCGTCATTCTTTTCGGTGAAGTCGGCGACTTCGCTTTCCTCCATGCAAAACGCTCTGACTACTCTTGCGCCCGTCAGATTTTCCTTTGTCTTGAGCAGAACCCTGTCGAGCCTTTGCTGAACCTTTTTATAGAGCGGAATAGTCCAGAGCATGATTCCGAATACAACTACGGACAACGCCGGAATTACCGCAACAAATATCAATGCCGCCTTAAAATCTATCGTAAATGCCATTATCATGGCGCCGAATACAATAAACGGCGAACGCATCAGCAGTCTGAGGGTGAGATTTACTCCCGTCTGAACCTGGTTTAAGTCGTTTGTGAGTCTTGTTATCAAAGTAGACGTTCCGAGCTTATCAAGCTCGGTAAACGACAGCGACTGTATGTGGTCGAAAAGAGCCTGTCTGACTGCGCTTGAAAAGCCTACTGCGCCCTTTGCGGCAAAATACTGAGCTGTAAGTGTGCTTGCAAGTCCTACCGCTCCGAGGAGAATCAAAACTCCGCACATTTTTACTATATACGGCTTGTCGCCTGCGGGTATACCGTTGTCTATTATTGCTGCAACTACAAACGGCACTAAAAGCTCAAATACCGCCTCTATTATCTTGAAAAAGGGAGCGCAAACCGCCTCAAGCGTATAGCCCTTAAAATATTTCATGAGCTTTTTCATTTCTCGGAAACATTCCTTTCAAAGTGAATGGTGTTTTATATGCTTGTTCTCGTTTATCTTCGCCGAGCGATATAGGCTGACAGATGCAATCAGCCTATATCACCTTAAACGAGAGTCGATACTCTTCCTCATTAAATCCGCCGCTCATATTGATAAGCGGCGGATTGATTTATTATTCAACGCTGATGATATAGTAGTATACCGGCTGACCGCCGCATATCACGTTTACATCAAGCTTTTGACCGAATTTTTCTTCAACCCTTGCTCTGAGCGACTCGGCGTCTGCCTCTGAAACATCGCTGCCGTAGATTAAAGTTATAAATTCGCTGTCAGATTTGACAAGCTTTTTAGTGAGCTTATATGCAGCCTTTTCAAGCTCCTTTTCCACAAACGAAAGTCTGCCGTTTTCAAGGGCAAGTATCTCGCCCTTTTCTATCTGATGACCGTCAAATTCGCTGTCTCTTGCGGCAAATGTGACCTGACCTGTCTGTACACGCTCAAACGCCTTGGTCATTGCGCTGCGGTTGTAGTTAAAGTCGGCAGTCGGGTCGAACGCTAAGAGTGCGGACAGTCCCTGAGGGATTGTTCTTGTCTGCAAAACGCAAACCTTTCTGTCTGCAAGCTTAACCGCCTGTTCAGCCGCCATTATTATGTTCTTATTATTCGGAAGAACGAAAACTGTTTTGGCAGGGCAGGACTGAATTGCAGCCAAAATGTCCTCAGTTGACGGGTTCATCGTCTGACCGCCCTTGACTATGCAGTCTGCGCCGGCGTCTTTAAACATTGCCTCTATACCGTCGCCTGCCGCTACGGCAACAAAGCCGTATTCATTTTCCTGCGGAGCTGAGGTATAAGCCTTTTTAGAGCTTGAAACTGTTACCTTGCCCTCTTTTTGCTTGGCTTCATGCTGGTAACGCATATTTTCAATCTTGGGCAGGTTCATCGAGCCGAACTCAAGACCCTTTTCAACGGCAAGACCGGGGTTGTTGGTGTGAACATGAACCTTGATTATTTCATCGTCCTCAACAACTACGACGCAGTCGCCTATTGACTCAAGGTACGCCCTGAGCTTCAGTGAATTATCAGCGCCCTCGGCTTTTTTAACTATGTATTCCGTGCAGTAGGTAAATGTTATTTCTTCATCGAACCCGCCGACAACGGAAGCAAACGTTTCTATTGTAACAGGCTCGGCGGTCTTTTCTGCTTCGCCTGCAACGATGCCGTTTCCTAAAAAGACATCGAGCATAGCCCTGAACATTATGCAAAGTCCCTTGCCTCCTGCGTCTACAACGCCTGCCTTTTTAAGTGTGGGCAAAAGCTCGGGTGTGGTTTCAAGAACACGCTCTGCTTCCTCGCAGACCTGAGTCCAGAACTGAGCTACATCGGTTACGGTTTCGCTGAGCTCCTTTGCCTTTACAGAAGCAAGCCTTGCAACTGTTAAAATAGTTCCCTCAGTCGGCTTCATAACCGCCTTGTATGCGCGCTCTACACCTGCTTCGAGCGAATCCGCAAGCAAAGCAACGGTTGCAGTCTTTTGATCCTTGAGAGCCTTGTCAAAGCCCTTGAACAGCAAGGAGGTTATAACGCCCGAGTTTCCCCTTGCTCCTCTTAAAAGCGCCGACGCCATAACATGGGCGACCTCGCTTACAGGGGCGTCGTCAGGCATTCTTTCAAGCTCCTTCTTTGCATTTGAAAGAGTCATTGACATATTAGTGCCGGTATCGCCGTCGGGGACGGGGAAAACGTTCAATTCGTCGACCTTTTTCTTATTGTTTGATATGCTGTTGGCAGCACTGATAAATGAATCTCTAAGTAAACTTCCGCTTATCATCACTTTGTCTCCTTTAATTATGATTCCATACCGTCAACATAGACGTTTATTTTTTTAACCTCTATTCCGGTTTCAGTCTCAACAACATATCTCACTTTATTAATAATGCTGTCTACTATAGCGGAGACATTGATACCATAGGTTACATAAATGTGAAGATCTATAACCATCTTATTGCTGTCCTTGGGGACATATACCCTTACGCCGTTGTCAATAGACGTTCCCCCGAGTATATTTGTCTTGACGCCCTGCTTAGCGCCGATGGGACTCATTCTAACAACGCCGAAGCTGCTTGTTGCGGCATGACCTATAAGCGACTTCAAATATGTCGTTGTCAGCTCTATCATGCCCAAATGATTATCGATTCTTATCATGTCAAATCAACCCTTTCGTCAGATGCCTTTTGCCCGAAAACAGCGTTAAGGTCATCTTTTATCCGAACATAACTTATAAAAGCTAAGTTTTTGATTACATTAAACCGTATCGCATTATACGGCTATTATATAAAAAACATCATACCATATCCTTTCGGCGATTTCAAGAGTGATTTTTCGGTTTTGTGAGAATTTGTGCGAAAGGCTGCCCGATTCAAGGTCTGTATGCTAAAAATCAGCAGGGCATTTTACTCGTTTTCATAGATTTTGAGCGACACACTCACCTCGCAGGACGTTTTTCTTATTGCCTGCGATATATCATCCTTTACTGTCTCGTAGTATTTATTGCAATGCTTGCGCAAAAGCTTTCCTATCTCCAAAACGTCTGCGCCGTACGATGAAACTGTTTTATCATACGCCTCACGGCACAATCTTATTATATCCTCT
The DNA here is from genome assembly GCA_002491605.1 of Ruminococcus sp. UBA7158. Taxonomy (GTDB): domain Bacteria; phylum Bacillota; class Clostridia; order Oscillospirales; family Ruminococcaceae; genus Faeciplasma. Next base: position 9,417 of record DKWG01000061.1, on the reverse strand, counting down.
CGAGCCGCTTCATTAATAATATCATTATCCACAAGCGTCGGATTGTCTAAAACTGTCAGCTCGCCTCTGATATCGACGCTCAAAACAGGATTTCCCGAGTCATCAATCCTTATTCTCCTTGAAACACGGCTGAGATCCGCACCAGCCGAAATTCTTTGACCGTCTGCCACAAACGTCAGAGAATACTTCTTTTTGCCGCCGGTCAGTATTGAAATTCCTTTGGTCTCATCCCTTGTGACATAAACTGTCGGTATCTTATTGACAATCAGCATATTTTCAAAAACGCCTGTTGCCATGTCGTAAACGTCGCTGTCCTCCTTGCCCTTTGAATTATCAGCCTCCTTTGCTGTCAGGACCGGCATGACGATGCTCGCTCCCGGCTCTTCAAAGCAATTTGATATCTCAATCAGCCTTGCAGGTATAGTCGTGCCGTTTGCAACCGACGATATTATCATCTGATTTAAAAGCTCGGTGGTTGCTGTCCCCTGCTCAAGCTGAACGCCTATTATATCGGAAGCAAGACCGCTTGAAAACACTGCGTTTACACCCATATAAATGTCTGTATCGCTCCAAAAATAGGACAATACCTGTGAAACGTCTCTTCCGACCATGCCCAAGCCCAATACAATAAGCTCAACATCGCCTGTAAACACCTCCTTGCCTGTTTGCAGCTCAAGGCTTTTCTGGGCTTCATAGAGAGTCCTTCCGTATGTCATATAGGTCATAACATTGCCCTTGTTGGCGTCGACCGGACCGCCGCCCTCGGGCGGATTTGATGAGAACACCTGATATGAGACGCTGTATACTCCCTCTTCGTCAATATCCACTCCGATTGCATGGACGACCAATCGAAGTCTTACATCGGCAAGCCTTGAGCATCCGCTCAGAAGAACTGCCAATACACATATTATGCTTACTAATTTTACACCCGATTTCAGCATTAGCCGATACCTCCGTCATACTTCATTCCTGATTTGCCCTTTTCTTTTTCACTATAACCGCCGCCAGAGGAACAATAACGCCGAGCAGCACTATTCCCGAAAGCTTTATCACAAAGGCAACGCCGTCGTTCAGACCCAAACTCATCAAAAAGATGACAACCGCTCCTATTGCAGCCACTGCCGATGAAGCCGCAACGCCTATTTTTCTCCTGCCCTCACCGAAGGACTGTGCGCTTATAAAAAGATATGTGCCGTTTACTATAACGCAGTTGAGACACCATACAAACATATTTATGGCGTCAAACCTCTGAATGAAAACTGTCTTTGCGTACGCTCCGAGGGCAAGCATGGGATATCCCAAGACACCGACGAAATTCCACAAAACCAGCGTCACGAGCAGCATTAACGTTTCAAGGATTAAAAACTTAGATATCAAGTAACCACCGACAGTTTTTCCGACGCCGTTTTTAAGATACGCCCCCATAGAGGCAAGCATAGGAAGCCACCAGCTCGAGGAAAGATCTCTTACGGCATAGTCAAGAATCTTATCAGTGTCCTTTAAAGTGACGGGCAGAAGGTTAAGTCTTTCAAATTCGCCCTCACTGACCGCCGCCATGACGACAAACAGCACCATAAATGCCCAAAGCACTATAGTTCCGGCTCTGGCTGTCCCCTCAATGCCGAGATAGGCGCAATACGCAGCGGCTAAGGTCAATACAATAATAACGGCCATAGGAGTCGCCGTTTTATTGAACTCCGCCTTCATAAACTGAGCAAAATACATCAGTGTACCTGCCGATATAAATAAGAAATACGCCGAATACAAAAAGCGTACGAAAACCGCAAGCCTGCCGTTACCGGCTATTATAGAAACAGGGTCGCAGCCGCCGTCCTTTAAAAGCAATATAAGCGGTATTGACATGACCGATTCTATTATCGTCGTAAAAACCAGCGCAAGCATTACCGGTGTGCCGATTTTAAATTCCTTGGCGTGAAATATCATGGTGTGCATTATTCTTGCAAGAATCAGCAAAACATACATCTGTCCGCTGCTTATTTTTATATTCTTTTCTTCCACTACTGCCCTCTTTTCGTTATCTGTGAAAAAGCTAACTTGACTTACTTGTCTCCCTTTGCTCCGTTTAAGTCCTCAATAATAACCTCTTGCTGCTGCATTTTCTTGAAGCCGACTCTTACAAGGACGTCTCTCATCGCCTTCAATGTAAACGGAGCTATCGGAGAGGTATAAGGAACGGCAAAGCAATCGGTAGCTGCTGCGTTGATTAAGAACACCGTTATGAGTATCCCCATTCCGAAAAAGCCCCACATTCCGCCTGCCGCAACTCCTACAAGTCTTAAAACGGTTGTTTGAGCATTAAGGCTCGGCAGCGCAAAAGAGCTTGTTGCGGTTATTCCTATAATTATCAGCAAGGGAGCGGAAATCAGTCCGCTGGTAACTGCTGCGTCTCCTATAACAAGACCGCCGACTATCGACACCGCTCCTCCGACCGCTTTAGGAAGCCTCAAGCCTGCCTCACGCAGTATTTCAAACATGACGATAACTATAAACATCTCTGCGACGAGCGGAAACGGCGTGCTTTCCTCCGAAGCAATTAAATTGAGCAGAAGCGCTCTTGATAAAACCTCGGGATGGTGCATTGCCGCCGCAACATAAAAGCCAGGCAAAAATGACGCTATGAAAAATGCCGCATACCTTATAAGCCGCTGATAAAAAGCCAGGTACGGCTTTTCCTCGTAGTCGTCAACCGTCTGGAAGTTTTCTATAAACAATGTCGGACATACGGCGGCATACGGCACTCCGTCGATAAGAACGGCAATTCTGCCCTCGTTTATCTTAGCCGCCAAAACATCCGGACGCTCTGTTGTTGACACGGCGGAGAAAAAGGCTCCGCGGTTTTCCGATACAAACGGCAGAACGCTTCCCGTTGTTAAAATCAAATCGAGCTTTATTCTTTTCAGTCTTGCCCGTATCAATTTTTTAAGCTTTTCCGGAGTTTTGCCCTCAATATAAACCAAGCAAAGCTCCGTATTGCTCAGCTTTCCTGCCTTAACAAACTCAAATCTTAGCAGTGGATTCTTCACTCTCCTTCGGATTAAGGACATACTCGTTCTTAAGTTATCCGAAAGTGCCTCCTTTGTGCCCTTGACATTTGCCTCCGTGCTGGACTCTTCTATGGATTTAATAGAAAAGCCCTGTGCGCTGTATGCCATTCCCTTGTCTATGCCGTTCACTAAAACTACGGCAAAGCCGGAGCAGAGCTTTTGCGAAATATCGTCAAAGGTTTTTATCTGCTTTTGTTCCACCGAAAATATGCCCTGACTTGATATGAACTCAAAAACGTCCTCGGGCAGTGCGTTTTTCATGTTAAAGTCCATCAACGGTGCGAAAAGCATCTTCGACAAATCCGCTGATGAAACCATTGCTTCAAGGGTTACAACTGCGCATCTTACCCCCGACACATAGACCTTTACAACGTTCACATCTGCTGATTCACCGAAAATCTCTTTTATTTTAGCTATCGACCTTTCAAGCCTCGGATATATGTTTATATTAATATCATCGTTCATTTTTATAAGTCCCTTTCTTGATAATGCAGGCTTCAAATCGCCGATTAGTCTGCAAAGCCCCTATTGTCAGCCTGATGCGGCGCACTATAGACTTCAGCGGCTGATTTATCAACAATCCGTCCCACCGATATCAAGGATATTTTTGACTTAAAACAAGATTATTATTCCGAAAACGGGTAATAATTCTCTTGAAGCTTTAAAAGCATTAAAACTGATCGAAAGGAAATCATATGCTCATTGTATTCATAAGAGGTATCATAGTTTATGTCCTTGTAATATTTGCGACAAGGATAATGGGTAAGCGTCAGCTCGGCGAGCTTTCACCCTCGGAGCTGGTTATAACAATACTTATTTCAAATATCGCCACGCTTTCAATGGAAGACCCGTCCATGCCGATAATAACCGGTATAATACCTATATTGACGCTTGTGTGCTTGGATATTTTAGCGTCCTACGCTGTACTGAAATCCAGAAAGCTCAGACATTTAATATCCGGACGCCCTAAGGTGATAATATCAAACGGAAAAATCGACCAACAGGTTATGAAAGAGTTGAGGTTCACCATAGACGACGTTTGCGCATCGCTTCGCACAAGCGGAATTTTTGACATAAGCGAGGTTCAGTATGCAGTTGTAGAGACGACGGGAACTATAAGCGTCCTGCAAAAAGCCGACTACCTGCCGCTTACGCAGAAAACAGCCGCTGTTCCCGAGTCAGCCAAAAACCCGCCGCAGGCGGTTATATCCGACGGCGACATCATAGCAAGCGGCATGGCAGGGGCAAACATAGATGAAAATGCACTGAGAAAAGAGCTGAAGAAAAAGCATTACAGCCCGGAGGACATTCTTTTATGTCTTCTTGACGCAGACGGCAGGCTTAAAATTATCCCCAAGAATGAAAACGGCGCCGATTCACGGTAAAGGTGCGTACGGGTATAGACCGTTTGACTGATTTCGCACAAGCGAGCTGAATGAAAGGAGCTTATAAAGCATGAAAAGAATAATAGTAAGCATAGTTATAATAGCTTTGATAGTCGCGCTCGGCTGTTCGGCAATTGCATACATTGATTCCAACAACACCAGACTGTACGGACACATTGACGAAATACTATCGGCATATTCCGAGGGAAACGACGCAGAGCTCAGGGCGGAAATCGGCGAGCTCAACCGTTTTTTTGATAAATACGAAAAGTGGCTGAGCATTATTGTAAACGAAGAACCTCTGAACGACATTTCAGCGTCTATATCAAGGCTCATGCCGATGTATGAATCGGATTCGGATGAGTTTACGGCAGAATGCGAGGTTATACGCTCATACGCTGCAAAGATTCAAAAAAACGAAGTGCCTGCTTGGTATAGAATTTTCTAATCATTTTTTGTCAATTTTATATAGCCAAACGGATTTGTTGTTGCAATATTGGCATTAATGTGCTATAATTATTATGAACTATAGTTGTAATGCTAACAAAAAAGACTATGGGATTGTCGGTTAATGTATTTTAAGCTGATTCGGCAGCATATTCGTATGAGCCGTCTTTGCTTTAATCGACATTTCCCGAAATAAATCAATTTGCTTTATTTGTAATGGCATTTGCGCCTGATTTGTCTTAAAAAACGAAGGGATGATGCAGCAATGAAATGTCCGTTTTGCGGCTATGACGACACTAAGGTTATTGATTCACGTCCGAGTGAGGGCAAAAAACGCCGAAGGCGTGAGTGTACGCAGTGCGGCAAGAGATTCACGACCTATGAAATTGTTGAACGTCCTGCTTTGATGGTCTGCAAGCGAGACGGAAGCTTTGAGCCCTTTGACCGTTCGAAAATAATAACGGGTATATCCTCGGCGACAAAAAAGCGAGCCGTCAGCCCTGAGGTTATTTCAAAAATCGTCGACGACATCGAAAACAAAATGGCAAACGAAATGCGCACGGAGATAACCACCGCTGAAATAGGCGACTTTGTTTTGGCAAGCCTTAAGGGAATAGACCAGGTTGCATATGTCCGATTTGCTTCTATTTACAAGGACTTCAGCGACCTTGAAAGCTTTATTCACGTTATCACCGAGCTTAACGGATAGATTATTTATATAAACAACAAAAACCGATCGGAATGATCGGTTTTTTATTATGCTATTTATATTGCTTTTCAACACTAAACAGACAATCCATCTATTACGCTCTGTATATATGCAACGCCGTTTGTCAGTTCGTCATATCCTTTAAACGCTTTTCTGTACACCTCAAGCATTATTGCGCCGGTATAGCCTGCTTTCATTAATCTTAACACGAACTGTTCTGTGCTGAACTCACCCTCACCCGGCAAAAGGCAGCTTCCCTTTTTACCGTGATCCGAAAAGTGAACGTGCTTAATGCTGCTTCCTAACTCGTCGACAAAGTCCAACGGGTCAAGGTCTTCAAGCACTGCCTGCTTTACGTCTAAGACAAATCCGACGTCGTCCCCAAGTGCCTTTTTCATCCTGACAAGTCGGTCAAGCCGTCCCGTTGCGCACTGATAAACGTTTTCCTGCAAAACCTGCACGCCGAATGTCCCGGCGGTTTCATTCAAGCGGCTGTAGCCTTCAAACACCACGCTGTCGGGCAGATCCTTTCGGCAGCCGTGCAGGATAAAGTACTTAGCGCCCAAGATGTTCATAGCTTCAAAATAGCGCTTATGATACTCGATATAATCCCTTGTGCGCCTTTCATAGCCTGTATAAAGCATATATGTATCGGCAACGCAGGTAAACGGGTGCAGCGAGACGCACTCTGCTCCGTTCGACTTGAGAATATCTTTTAATGATTGAATGTATTCCGGCTCCAGCTCACTATGAGTGTTCAAAAAAAGCTCAAAGCTTGAGACTCCTCTTTCGCACAAGCTTTTTAAAGCGACCTCCGGGTACTCAGGGTACATACATCCGCAGGAAACGCCGGCACAAATTCTCGGCATAAATTAACCTCCGTTTTCATCTGACGACTGCTTAAATTCGACTCCGTTGATAATTGTATACTTTCTGCCCTCGTTTATTTCCATTTTCTTATTAATCTCTTCGCCGAGGTCGATACCCTTTATCTCGGCGATGCCGAGAAGATAAAGAGCAATGTCTGCAAGCTCGCCTCCCAAGGTATCAGGAGTCCTTCTTGCCGCTTCATAAGCCTCTGCAACCTCGCCATAGAGGAAAAGAAACTCCTGATTGATATCGGTGACATTAAAATTATGGTTCACCTTATTATCGTATACTCCTTTCTGAAAAGCACGTGTTGATTCCAATACCGCCTTGCTCATAGTGCTGTCCTTTCTTATCTTGCTTTAAACTGTATACAGTAAAAACAAAGACGGCACAAATTAAAACTTGCACCGTCTTAACAATTCATTTAATTATCAGTTAGCCTTATTAGCAGCTGCCTTTTTCTTATCGATAGCACCCTGCCAAATTGTCCAGAGTGTAGGAGCGATGCAGTTTGACGAATAAACGCCGGCTAAAAGACCGATAACAAGCGGGAAAGCAAAGCTGAGTATTGAGCTTACGCCTGCGATCAAGGCAACAACGCAAATTGTAACCATTGCGATAACGGTTGTTACAGTTGTATGCAGAGATCTTCCGAACGACTGAGTAACGCTCATGTTAACCAAGTCGCTCAAGCTCGCTTCTGCGCCGTACAGCTTTCTGTTCTCACGGATTCTATCGTAGATAATGATAGTTGCGTTGATAGAGTAGCCCAGGATTGTCAGAAGTACCGCCATAAAGTTGGAGTCGATATCAAAGCGGCAGATAACGCAGCAGGCATATACAAAGAACATATCATGCAATAGCGCAACAACTGAGCAGCAGCCTGCAACCCAACCGCCTATCTTTCTGAATCTGAAGCCGATATAGATAATCATAATGACAGCAGAGAAAGCAACGGCAACTAAGCACTTACCGAAGAAGCCCTTACCGGTTGTGGGGTTGACGTCCTGCGAGCTGTAAAGCTCAAGGGCGTTTTCGCTGAACTTGGTGTTCAAGGCTTCTGTCAGTGCGGACTGAACCTCGGCGGAAATACCTGTAGACGACGGGAAGGACAATGAAACTGTCTGCATTCCGTCGGCAAGGCTTTCACCCAAGGTGGCATTGCACTGCTGACCGACTATCTCGCTTGCAGCAGAGCCGATGGCTGAATCACTGAGTGTTCCTGTGTATGAATATGTGACAATGGTTCCGCCTTTAAATTCTATAGCTACATTCATCTTGAGGACAAATGTAAGAATTATTGATAAAACAATAACTGCTATTGAAAAGATATAGAAAGCTTTTCTCTTTCCTACTACATCAAAGGTTTTCTTCATTTTCAGCACCTCCGTATAGCTTAGGATTTCTTAAAGCCTTAAACCTTGAAAGCGAAGCGAGCATCAGATGTGAGCAGAATACTCCGAATACAAAGTTTAAGATAACACCGACGAGAAGAGTGTAGCCGAAGGAGTATATTGTTCCTTCAATTGTCGCCGGGAAGAGAAGGTAAAGAGGACTCATAATCTTTGCCATTATGCTGTCCGGAGGACCGAATGCGCCCATCAAGATGACAGCTACGAACACAATGGTAATGTTTCCGTCGAAGATGGCAGACCAAGCTCTTGAGTAGCCCAAGCGCAAGGATGTATCAAGTGTCTTGCCGCTTCTCAGCTCTTCTCTTATACGTTCAAAGGTAACGACGTTTGCGTCAACGCCCATACCTACTGCAAGGATAATACCTGCAATACCGGGGATGGTAAGAGTAAAGCTCGGAATGTTGCCGAAGAAGCCTGTGATGCAGGCAATTGTTCCGATAACCTGTCCCACCAAGGCAATTGCCGAAACAAAGCCGGGGAGCTTATAAACTGCAATCATGTAAATGCAGATGAGAATAAACGCTATAAGTCCGGCAATAAGCATTGCATTTCTTGCACCCGAACCCATCGCAGCAGAAATTGTGCGGAAGTTTGAGGTTACCAGCTTATAAGGCAATGCGCCTGCGCTTATTTTATCTGCCAGAGCCTTAGCGGATTCATAATCGAAGTTACCCTCAATCTGAGCCTTGCCGTCGGTAATTGCAGAGTTTACTGTCGGGTAAGAGATGCAGGTTTCGTCCATCCAGATGGATATAACGCCCCTTGACTCGCTGAGTCTTGCTGTAGCGTCTGCAAATGCCTTAGTGCCTTCGTCATTAAGCTCAAGAGAAACAGCATACTTATACTGTCCGTCTTCCTCCCACATAACGGGGACGGCAGCAGTAACCATATCGCCCTTGAGGATGATATTTTCTGCGGTTATACCTGTAGGAAGACCGTAATCATCGGTTTCATAGCCTTCTCTAAAGGTCAACTCAGCCATTTCTCCGAGTTCCTTAACAGCAGCCTCCGGGTCGAAGTTCTCTTCGCCTGCCTGCCAAGGGAATCTTACGATAATATCGTAGTTTGAATAATCAACATAAAGCTCATAATCCGTAATGCCAAGGTTTACCAAACGCATTTCAAGAGCTGCCTGGGCTGCGTCCATCTGTTCCTTGGTTGCTTCTACACCCTCCGGCGGAGCAAAGGTTACGTCAACACCGCCGCTTATATCTATGCCCCAACGAATATCGTCTACGGACTTGATAATGGTAGTCTTAGTGTCACCGTAATAGGTACTAACGCCTGTAAAGGTAAGAAAAGCAAAAACAGCTATAAGCACAACAACAATAAAGAAAACCGGTTTTTTAATGTGCCGCACTTTTGTTGCCTCCTTAGTTTTATTTGTTCATCATTTATATGTGTTCGTTTGAATCAACGCCTCATAAATGACATTCACCTAATTAGTATAGCCAAATACTTCCGAAAAGTCAATATAAAATCGAAAAAAAGCAAAAGAGCCGGTGTAGCGTTACAATAGAAGTGAG
>DKWG01000032.1:18323-18521 GCA_002491605.1 Ruminococcus sp. UBA7158 | reverse complement strand
GCCGACTTCGACGGCGACCAGATGTCTGTTCACGTTCCGCTGAGCGTTGAAGCTCAGGCAGAAGCAAGATTTTTGATGCTTGCAGCTAATAACCTCTTAAAACCGGCAGACGGAAAGCCCGTTGCTGTTCCTACACAGGACATGGTCTTGGGTTCATACTACTTGACTCTTGAAAAGGACGGCGAAAAGGGCGAGGGC
>DKWG01000032.1:0-18126 GCA_002491605.1 Ruminococcus sp. UBA7158 | reverse complement strand
GAGGCAAGATTCCTTATGCTTGCCGCCGGTAACCTCTTGAAGCCGTCTGACGGCCGTCCTGTTGCCGTTCCGACACAGGATATGATTCTCGGTTCTTATTATCTTACACTTGATAAGGACGGCGAAAAGGGCGAGGGCAAGGTCTTCAGAGATGTCAACGAAGCCATGATGGCATATCAGGCAGGAGTCGTATCTCTTCAGGCTAAGATCAGAGTAAGAGTAAGCCGCACCTACGGCGGTCAGCAGGTTTCAAAAATAATCAACGCAACAGTCGGCAGACTTATATTCAACGAAAATATTCCTCAGGATTTAGGATATGTCGACAGAACCGACCCCGAGAAGCAGTTTGACCTTGAAATAAGCTTCCTTGTCAAGAAAAAGCAGCTCACCGATATTATCGAAAGATGTATCCGCAGACACGGCACAACCAAGACAAGTGAAGTTTTAGACAGCATAAAGGCTTTGGGCTTCAAGTACTCAACAAAGGCAGCAATAACCGTTGCCGTTTGTGACGCCGAGATTCCTCCGGCAAAGAAGGATATCCTTGCAAATGCCGACAAGCTGGTCGACAAGGTTGACATTCAGTACAAGAGAGGACTTATCTCAAGAGCAGAGAAGTCAAAGAGATTCATCGAGATATGGTCAAAGGCTACAGACGACGTTACAACTGCTTTGCAGCAAAACCTCGACAAGTACAACCCCATATACATGATGTCAGACTCCGGTGCCCGTGGTTCTATAGCTCAGATTCGTCAGCTGGCAGGTATGAGAGGACTTATCGCCAATACCTCAGGTGCGACTATCGAGATGCCGATCAGAGCTAACTACCGTGAAGGACTTAACATCCTCGAATACTTCATCTCCTCTAGAGGTGCAAGAAAGGGTCTTACCGATACCGCTTTGCGTACCGCTGACTCAGGCTACCTGACAAGACGTTTGGTTGACGTTTCTCAGGACGTTATCATAACCGAGGACGACTGCGGAACACACGAGGGCATTGAAGTATTTGAAATAAAGAACGGCAACGAGATGATTGAACCGTTTGCCGAAAGACTTGTTGGCAGATTCTTGGTTGAGGATTTAAAGAACCCCACAACAGGCGAACTTATAATGTCAAACAACAAGCTCATGACCGCAGCGGACGCTAAGAAGGTTATAGACGAGCTTGAAGCCGAGGGCAGGGACAAAATCGCCATAAGATCCGTTTTGGGCTGTAAGTCTAAGAGGGGTGTCTGCGCTAAGTGCTACGGCATGGATTTGGCGCATTCGACTATTGTTTCAGTTGGTGAAGCAGTCGGTATCATAGCCGCTCAGTCTATCGGTGAACCCGGTACACAGCTTACCATGAGAACCTTCCATACCGGTGGTGTTGCATCGGCAGAAGATATCACTCAGGGTCTTCCCAGAGTTGAAGAGCTGTTTGAATCAAGAAAGCCCAAGGGCGCAGCTATATTGACAAGAATAAGCGGTGTTGTCAGCATCGAGGAGATAAAGAAGTCAAGAGTTATAGTTGTCACCAACACCGAGACTGGCGAGATAGATCAGTATCCTGTTCCGTGGGACTACCGCATAAAGGTTAGACCCGGAGATGAGGTAGCAGCAGGCGACGAGCTGACAGCAGGTTCTAAGAACCCTGCGGACGTTTTGGCTATCCTCGGCGCTGAGGCAGTAAGAAACTACATCATCACCGAGGTTCAAAAGGTTTACAGACTCCAGGGTGTTGACGTTAACGACAAGCACATCGAGGTTATTACACGTCAGATGCTCAGAAAGGTTAAGATTGAGGATTCAGGTTCAAGCTACCTGCTGCCCGGAACCTTGGTCGACAGACACGAAATTGAAGCTATCAACGCTGAGATTCAGCAGGAGATTGACGCCGGCGATGAATCCGCAAGACTTATAACAACAAGTCCTGTTATCCAGGGTATCACAAAGGCATCTTCAAGCTCTGAAAGCTTCCTTTCGGCTGCATCCTTCCAGGAGACAACAAGGGCGTTAACGGACGCCGCCATCAAGGGCAAGTCCGACCACCTCTTGGGTCTTAAGGAAAACGTTATTATCGGTAAGCTGCTTCCTGCCGGTACAGGTATGACAGTTTACAACAACGCTGAGGTTGTTAAAAATGAGTCCTTAGCCGAACATTTGGCACAGGCTCACGATAATTCAGCTGAATAAATATAATATTAAAACCGGTTTCTGCACTGAGCAGGAGCCGGTTTTTGCGTTGCAATATATGCACTTATTGATTTATAATAATATTCATATAATTATATGACTGCAAAGGCAAAGGGTTGACGGGACTTTTCGGAAAGCGTAAATGTATTAAGTTAAATCAATTACATTTTGATTGAAATATGTTAATATATAATTGTATATTGACGTTTTCGTTTTTGGGGAAATCATTCGTATGATTTGAAAACGTATATGAAATTATGACGGAGGATAAAATCTATGAACAGACGCAGAATTATTAAAGCGCTTGCTTTGCTGTGTGCGAGTATCTCGGTTTCAGCTTTAATGTGCTCCTGCGGTACGTCTAAGGGCGACCCCTGGGACAGCAACAAAAAGCCGGAAGCAGCTCAGCTGATTTCAACCGACAAGGAAAAGAAGCTGTTTACAGGACTTGAATGGACAGGCAAGCAATTTTCTAAGGACATCGACGGCAACATGGTTTGTCAGAGCGATGTTGTCAGAGTGAACACAATAGGCTATCATTCTGTCGGAACTGTTGTGTATGACAGCATAGAAAAGGCAGTTGAGGGAGCTAAGTCATACGACAGAACAGGCTCAGCCTACTATAAGCTCCTTACCGGCAGGGACGACACATGGCAATTAGCTGTGTACAGGAATGAGGAGGACGCTAAGTCCGCAGGGGTGTTCGACGAGTTTTATAAGACATCCTATGATATGTCCGCAGCTCCAAAATATGAAGGCGAGGATAGAATTTATTCCTCTAAGGATGCCTACTACGGCGGCTTCAAGGATGTAACTCTTCCTGCATCATGGCAGGTTCAGGGCTTTGACTTCCCAATATACACAAACTTTACCTACCCTTGGAACGACGGCGCATACGGCATTGAAAAGATGTTTATGCCTGCTGCTCCAAAGGCGTTTAACCCCATCGGCTTCTATCGTCACAGCTTCGATGTTGACCCGACATGGATATCCGAGGGAAGAAGAGTTTATATCTCCTTCGGCGGCGTTGAGTCGGCATACTATGTTTATGTAAACGGCTATGAGGTCGGCTACAGCGAGGACAGCTTCGACGCCGCAGATTACGACATAACGCCCTATTTGAACACCGACGGCAGGGACAACCTGTTGTGCGTTAAGGTGTATCGCTGGTGCGACGGCAGCTATTATGAGAATCAGGACTTTTTGCGCCTTGGCGGCATATTCAGGGACGTATATCTTTATTCCACCACAGGCGTCAGAATTTCGGACTACACTGTTGTTACAGACCTCGACAATAATTATAAGGACGCAGACCTTAAACTGAGCATAGAGCTTGAAAACACCACGGCTGATGATGTCAGCGGAAAAGAGCTTGGCATTGACGTTAAGCTGTTTGACGCAGACGGAAATAATATATTTGCTTCAAGTCCTCTGAGAAAGTCAGCAGGCGCTGTGGCATCGGGCGAAAAGATAAATATTGAGCTGACAAAAGCGGTTAAAGCTCCGAGACTTTGGTCAGATGAAGACCCGTATCTATACACACTCGTCATAACACTGTATGACAAGTCGGGCGCTTACTACGGCAGTATTTCACAGCAGCTCGGCTTCAGGGAGATAAGCTTTACTCCCACCGTCGGAACAGAGCCGAATGAGGAATATTCCACCGTTTTGCTGAACGGCAAGCCGCTTATATTCAAGGGCGTTGACAGGCATGAAAACGACCCCGAAACCGGTAGATATGTCTCAATGGAGCTTGAGGAAAAGGATATTCTGACAATGAAGAGTCTCAATATCAACGCTGTCAGAACGTCTCACTACCCCGATGATGAAAACTTCTATAATATGTGCGATAAGTACGGCATTTTAGTTATGGCAGAATGCAACGTTGAAACTCACTACAATGTCGGCGGTGACGACACCGAAACCTATTTCTCCAAGGTTGTTAGGGACAGAATAGCAGCGCATACAAACGCATACAAAAACAGAACCTGTGTTGTTATGTGGTCGATGGGCAATGAAACGATAGGCGGCACAAGGTCGTTTATAGATTCGATAAGCGAGCTTAAGCAGCGTGACCCGACAAGACCCGTTCACTTTGAATCTCAGGACGCCGGCGGAGGAGTTGACGTTTCCAGCCGAATGTATTCATCCATTGACGATGTTACAGCAAGAGGTCAGGTACAAAATAAGATGCCGTTCTTGATTTGCGAGTATGCTCATGCAATGGGCAACTCCGTCGGAAATCTCTATGAATACTGGGAACCGATAAGAAAGTACGATAACCTTTTGGGCGGATTCATCTGGGACTATGTTGACCAGTCGATATGGACTGAGATACCGTCCGGCAAATACGACTACTACGGAAACGGAAAGTATTTAGCATACGGCGGATGCTGGGGCGACAACCCAAACAGCGGCGACTTCTGCCAGAACGGTATAGTAAGCGCCGACAGAACAGTCCAGCCGGAGGCAAATGAGGTTAAGTATGTTTACCAGTCGGTTTGGTTCACTAATGAAAAGCTATCGGCAGACAATAGAAAAATTGATATCTACAATGAGTTTAGGTTTACAAATCTGAGCGCATACGATTTTAAGTATGAGCTTTTAAGAAACGGCAAGATAGTTGATTCAGGCAGCTTTGATGTTGAGTGCGAGCCGCTTAAAACCGTGAGCGTTGAAGTTCCGTTTAAGCTGGATGCCGTTGAGCCTAACAGCGAATATCTTTTAAATGTTTATGCCTGCCTTAAAAACGACACGGCTTGGAGCAAGGCGGGCTACCGCATAGCAGTTGAGCAGTTTGAGGTCGAAAGCGATTCTGAGAAGGAATCGGTTGACACATCTGAGCTGTCATCACTGAGCTGCACAGACGGCGACGCCGAGCTTGAAGTGTTCTCTGACAGCTTCCGTGTCGTATTCAAGAAGTCCGACGGAAGCATCGTTAAGTACACGGTAAACGGTGAGGACGTATTATTAAGCGGTCCTGTACCGAATTACAAGCGTGCAAGAATTGCCAACGACAATGTTTGGGGAGTTACCTTGGACAATGCTTCGGTTAAATCGGTTGAAAAATTCGAGTTTGAGCTTTCGGGTGACAAAAAGACCGTTGTCGTCACTGAACGGCTTAAGGTTTCAACTAACGGCTGTTATGAGAATATGACATACACAATATACTCAAACGGCGCAATAAGGGTTGAATGTAAGCTGGAGCTTTCAAGCAGTGTTGAAGAGCTGATGAGATACGGCAATGTTATAACGCTCGGCAAGGACTATGAAAACATCACCTACTACGGCAGGGGCGAGGTCGAGACGTATAACGACAGAAAGCGCGGAGCTTTGGCAGGCGTGTACAATCAGACGGTAACTGACAGCTTCTTTGCGTACCCGACACCTCAGGACACAGGCAATAAAACCGATGTAAGGTACATGGCGATTACGTCAGACGAAAAGAATACAGGCATTTTGATAGCTGCCGACGGGCTGCTTGAAGCGTCTGCCCTGCATTACAACGTCAAGGACTTAAACGACGCAAGGTATACCTATCAGCTTCCCGATATTACAAAGACATATCTTAATATCGACTACGGCTCAAGAGGAACCGGAGGAGCATCCTGCGGCCCCGGAACTTTGGATAAGTATAGGCTTTTAAACGACGGAAGAGATTATTCCTATTCATACACTATCGTTCCGTTTGATAAGTCAAGTGACGATATTGATGAGCTGGCAGGTCTTTGGAGAAAGTGATTGTATTGATTAAATAACGGATTCCCCCAAGTCTAAGGCTTTATGCTTTAGAGCTTGGGGGAATTTTATACGATTTAATAGGTAAAAATCAACAAATGCAGCGCCTGCGCTTTGTATATTATTTCTCAATAAGATACCTTGACAGGCAAGGTATCTTATGCTATACTAACACACGAAAGGACGGTGATCAGATGTCTTTGGCATCCGAGCTTATACGAGGCAGGGTGGACGCTGTTATTTTGGCGAACCTCATGAATCGTGATAGCTACGGCTATGAAATCAACAAATCAATCCTTAAAAAGTCATCGGGCAGATATGAGCTGAATGAGGCAACGCTTTATACCGCCTTTAAGCGTCTGATAGATTTAGGCTATATAACAACCTATTGGGGCGGGGGAGACGTCGGCGCAAGACGCAAGTATTACAGAATCACCACCGACGGCAAAGACGCCTATTACAGAATGCTTGAAGAATGGCAAACGGCAAAGCAGATGCTCGACGCGATTTTGTCAATCGAAGAAGCCTCGAAATGAGTGAAAGGTAGTTAAGACAAGTCTGAGAATAAATTTTCAGACAAACGTTTTCGGGAAAGGAACGGTCATAAATATGGATAAAAGAATTGAAAACCACATCAACGAGCTGTTTAAGTATGCTCCTAAGACCCCTCAGGCAGAGGAGGTAAAAAGCGAAATCCTCAGCAACACTCTTGAAAAGTTCAACGAGCTTAAAGCAGAGGGCAAGGACGACGAAACTGCGTTTGCAATTGCAATCTCCTACATAGGAAACGTCAGCGAGCTTATAAATGAGTATTCAAAGGATAGGGATGCGATTGAGATGAGACAGTCGGTTGAAAAGCATAAGGCAAGGCAGGCTATGCTGTTGTCGGTAGCAGTTGCACTTTATATAATGTGCGTTGTTCCTGTTATTGTATTAGGAGAGTCGGGTAATGAAATACTCGGCGTTTGCCTGATGTTTGTCATGATAGCAGTTGCGACAGGACTTATAATTTACCGCTCGGCAACAAAAAAGCTTTATACAGTCGAGGGCGCACCGACAGTTGTTCCGTTCGTCGAGCCGATCAGTAAAGAGGAAAAAAAGAGAAGCATTATAAGAAAGAATGTTATGAGCGCAATGTGGACAATTGTAGTTGCAGTGTATCTGCTGGTAAGCTTTTTAACCGGCGCTTGGCATATAACTTGGATCATATTTATAATAGCCGGTGCGGCATCAAGTCTGATTGAAGCCGTGTTTGACTATTTTGATTGGAATAATTTAGAGGACAAAGAAGAGGAGTAAACCTGCTTTTTAATGTATAATACGGCGGCATAAATATTTTAACCGCTGATTAATGCGAAGGCTTTGTTGCTTCAAAGTATTTATCGGCGGTTAATCGACATAGAAAGTGATGGTTATATAAAATGAAAAAAAGCGCTTTATTTAGAATTATACTGTGGTCCTGCGTGCTGGTTATTTTGATTGCGGTAGCGGCAATCGCATTTTCGGGCGGATTCAAAAATGTAAATGTAGAAGTCTCATCCTTTGGAGCAGGAGGTTATCACTATTCCGATTCGTCAAAATATCTTATCGGTGATTTCAGCGTTGAAGCTGACGGTATTAATGAGATATCTGTAGACTGGATTTCGGGAAGCGTCAACATATCGACTAATGACGGCGATAAGATAATTGTCAGCGAGGATCCTGCGTTTGATGAAGACGAGCAGTTGAGATACTATATTAAAGACGGCAAGATTACAATCAAGTTCCGCAAGAGCGGCAGCTATTTCGGAATATTTCGCAAATACAAGGGCAAGCAGCTCAATATTTCACTGCCCGAAAGCTTGGTGCTTGATGATTTAGACGTCGAGCTTGTTTCAAGCAAGCTTACAGCTGATGATTTGCTTGCTCAGGATATAGATATAGACGGAGTGAGCGGCAGTATTGAGCTTAGAAACGTTTCCTCGGATGAAATCTCAATTGAGGTTGTAAGCGGCTCGGTAAACGTTTCGGGAAAAGCCGATGAGCTTGACATTGAAGGCGTATCAGGCTCGGTAGATGTTGAAGGCGAGTTCAGAAAGCTTGATATCGGAACTGTTTCAGGCTCTATAGATGCTGACGGTGATTTTGACATTATAGATTTAGAAACAGTATCAGGCTCAAAGACCTTGAATGTGCTTTGCGTTCCGAGTCAGATTCGGGTTGAAGCTGTCAGCGGACACACTGATATAAGCCTGCCCAAGGACACGGGTCTGACGATAAAGTCGAGCGCAGTGTCGGGAAGCATTCGCTGCAACGACGAAAAGCTTGAAAAGAATTCAACAACAAAAATCGGAGACGGAAGCGTCAAGCTTGATATCGACACTGTTTCCGGAAGCGTCGATATTGAATGCTGATATTATAAGCGTTTTGAAAAATGTCTCCCCAAGGATATTCGTACTGCCTTGGGGAGATGTTTTTATGCATGAATTATGACGAATGAAGGTCGGTGATGCTGATCAGAATCTAAAACAATGTCTTTTCATTATGTAACATTGACCATTTATGCTGAGTTGATTAATAGATGTTGACAATAGTTTTATCAGATGGTATCATTAATGATACGCATATTTGCAGTATTTGTGATATTGCAAATAAAATGAAAAGAGAAAATAACTATGAAAAGGTTTTTAAGAGCTTGTCTTGCGATTGCCGCTTCATGTGTGCTTTTGAGCAGCTGCGGAGCACCCGACAACGCAGGTGTACCGGATGACGGTGATGTTGTTGATGAAGTTGATGAAAATATCGACTATATGGCGGAGGCTGAGGAGTTCATGTCAAAGTTTGAATATAAAATTGAATGCCCTGTCGGTTTGAAGTACAGAAAAGATGGCGTCGGCTACGGCGAGCTGGTCAAGACCGGCTACTACTCCGAGACGTTAGAAAAGGATAGAAATGTTAATATTGTACTCCCCGATGGATATACTAAGGATAAGAAGTACCCTGTTTTGTATATACTTCACGGTATTTTCGGGGATCAAAACTCTATGACAGGTGAAGAGGACCCCAATATTATTGTTCCTATTGAAAACCTCATCGCTTCGGGCGAGGCAAAGGAAATGATACTTGTATTCCCGTACATGTATGCCAGCAAGACTCAGGACGTCTGCACCGGAATAGACGTTGAAAACTCTGCTGCTTATGATAACTTTGTAAACGACCTTGTAAACGATTTAATGCCTTTTATGGAGAAGAACTACTCGGTTGCAACAGGAAGAAAGAATACAGCGATCATCGGCTTTTCAATGGGCGGAAGAGAATCGCTCGCTATAGGTCTGTTGAAGCCTGAGCTGTTCGGCTATGTCGGCGGTATTGCCCCTGCTCCCGGACTTGTTCCCGGCAGAGACTGGGCAATGGAGCACCCGGGACAGTTTTCCGAGGAGGACGTAAAGTTCAAGGACGGAATTATGCCGTATCTGTACATGATCTGCTCAGGCGATGACGACCACACAGTCGGAGCGTTCCCCAAGAGCTATCACGAGCTGTTTGAAAAGAACGAGATAACTCATGTCTGGTATGAAATTCCCGGCTCTGACCATGGCAACCCTGCAATTCAGAGCGGAATTTATAACTTCTGCAAATACATATTCACTGTTGAGTGATGAATATCGCAGCAAAAAACGAAAGGAAATACCCCAAAATGAAACGAATTTTATCATTCATGCTCGCACTTGCGCTGGCATTATCTCTTTGCGGATGTGCAAGCGGTGAAAAGGATAAGCAGGATAAACCCACAAACGCCGATGTTACCAAGGCAGATGAAACCTCAGCTTCGGATGAATCGACAACTCAGCCGTCAGAAACCGACCCCGTATCCGACGAGACGACAGCTTCCGATGAGCCCGAGGTTACAACTACTGACGAAACCGAGCCGGAGGTAACAACGGTATCGGAAGCCACATCAGATCCCGAAACGGAGGCTGTAACCGAGGCGACGACCGTTGCAACAACTGTTGCCGAAACCGAAGCGCCGACACCCACCGAGCCTGAATATAAGGTTGAGAAAATGTCGGCTAAGATGTATGTAACTGCTACTGCAAATGTTCGTTCGGGTCCTGCAACATCTTATGAAAGACTCGGACACGTTGACGAGGGCGACGCCGTTGACGTCACCGGAATATGTGAAAACGGCTGGTATAGGATCAAATTTAAAGGCGGCGAGGGATTTGTCGGCGAAAGCTACATTGTAAAGGACAAGCCTGTCGTAACAACTGCGGCAACCACTGCCCCGAAAGAAACTGAAAAGGTTACACAGGCAACTGAGCCTGTTAAAAAGGCGATAGCTATGAATGAAATTGTACTTGAAAATCACTGCCCTAATAAGTATACAAGAAAAAAGAGCAATTTAACATATGCAAAGGATTGGCGTGAATATTCCGACGGACGCACTGAACGCAATGGCGGAGAGACCTACTATTCAAGCGTATGCGGCAGGGATTTGGTATTAAACGTTGTTTTACCGCAGGGCTATAACGACGCTGCCAACAAGGATAAAAAATACCCTGTTTTATATGTTTTGCACGGCTTCTTCGGTCATAGATATTCAATGATGACAGACGACGCCTGCGATACCGTTATTACAAACGCCATTGCCGAAGGTGTTGCCGAAGAAATGATAGTTGTTTATCCCGACATTTTTGCTTCCAAGGATTCCAACTATCTGGAGCCGTCTGCTTTCAATGACCAAAAGGGCATAGAGGCTTACGACAGATTTGTCGAGGTAATAGCAAAGGATTTGATGCCTTACATGGCGAAAAACTACAGAGTTGCCGAGGGCAGAGAGAATACCGCTGTATTCGGCTTCTCAATGGGCGGAAGAGAAGCGCTTGCAATCGGCTTTACCCATCCGGATAAGTTCGGATATATAGCCGCCGCTTGTCCCGCTCCCGGACTTGTTCCCGCTCGGGACTGGGCAAATAACCATCCGGGTCAGTTCAAAAAGGAAAGCGACTTGGTGTTTGACGAGAAGAACAAGCCGTATCTTCTCATTATAGGAGCGGCTGATAACGACGGTGTTGTCGGAAGCTTCCCGGAGGAGTATCATAAAATTTTGGATAAGAACAAAACTGAGCATCTGTTCTACTTCGTAAAGGATTCGGGACACGGCAATCCTGCAATCCAGAGCGTTTGCTATAACTTTGCAGCAAATATATTCAAGAATAATTAAAGATATTTGACGGGCGTTTTAAAACACAGGCAATGACTTAAAAACGCTCGTCTTAAATAAGAAAGTGAGGAATGGTTATATGAAAAAGGCAATATCACTTGTTTTGGCATTTGCGTTGACACTTTCACTTTGCGGCTGTGCTAAAAACAAGGCTGTAACAGTTAAGCCGATGCCGGAGGTTGAGGCAGAGCTTGAGAACCAGTGTCCGGAGGAGTTAAGGCAGAAAAGAGACGGCGTTACATACGCAAAGGATTGGAAGGAATGCACAGACGGACGAAACGAGCTTGACGGCGGAGAGTCTTACTATTCAAGCGTGTGCAAGCAGGACTTACCGCTCAACGTCGTTTTGCCTCAGGGCTATGACGACCCTGCCAATAAGGACAAGAAGTACCCTGTTTTATACGTTTTGCACGGCTACTGGGGTCACAGATATTCTATGATGACAGATGAGCCCTGCGATATTATCATCTCAAACATGATTGCAGACGGTCTTGCAGAGGAAATGATAGTTGTTTATCCGCATATATTTGCGTTTACGGACACAAATAAAAAGAACGCATGGGGCATTGACGACCAGGACAGCGTTGACGCTTACGACAGATTTGTCACCGTAATCGCCAAGGACCTCATGCCTTACATGTCGAAGAACTACAGAGTTGCCGAGGGCAAAGAAAACACCGCTGTTTTCGGCTTCTCAATGGGCGGAAGAGAAGCGCTCGCAATCGGCTTTACCCATCCCGACAAGTTCGGATATATAGCCGCAGCTTGTCCTGCTCCCGGGCTTGTACCAAACGGTAGTCATGTTCCTCAGTTTGACGACAGCGCAAAGCTTGTCTTCCCAGAGGATGAAAAGCCGTATCTATTGCTCATAGGCGCAGGCGACAACGACCAGATGGTATGGTCGACGCCGAGAGACTATCACAACGTTTTGGATACAAACGGCGTTGAGCATATTTATTATGACGTCAAGGGTTCATGGCACGGCGGTCCTGCAATCTGGAGCGTTTGCTATAACTTTGCCGCAAATATCTTTAAGTATGAAGTAGCAGAATAATTATCTTGTTATGATAACGTCCCCAAGGCTCAATAAAGACGGTTTTGGGGGCGTTTGTAAATATGAAGGAGTAAAAATGAAAAGATTTATATGCACAATACTGCTGATGTCTTTAATGCTTTCGCTTTTCGGCTGTCAGTCCGACAAGCCGTCGCCTGACGATAAGGAAGCAAAAAAGGCTTCGTTTGAAATTGCGGAGGAATTTATGTCTAAAATAGTCCCGGAGGACTTTTGCCCTGAGGAATACATGGGAAGAAAGCCTGATGTTACATATGGCAAGATGGAAAAGGCAAGATATTATTCAAATACCTGCGGCAGAGAAAGAAACGTCAACGTTGTTTTGCCTGACGGCTACTCGGAGGATAAAGAATACCCTGTTTTGTACGTTCTGCACGGAGCCTTCGGCAATGAGGATTCCATGGCTAACATGGACTATAACAGCAAAAACGTCAGCACGCAGATAATTATAGGCAACATGATAGCAGACGGCACCGCAAAGGACATGATAATAGTTTTTCCCTACATCTTTGCCAGCAAGGAAAAGGAAGCCTACACCGATAACACCATTGAAGAGGTCAAGGGCTATGACAACTTTGTCAACGACCTTGTAAAGGATTTAATGCCCTTTATCGAGGATAACTATTCAATCGCCAAGGGCAAGGACAACACAGCCGTTTTCGGCTTTTCTATGGGCGGACGTGAGGCATTGGCAATAGGTCTTGCCCACCCCGACAAGTTCGGCTACATAGGCGGAGCCTGTCCTGCTCCCGGGCTGATTCCAGGTAAGGACTGGCTTTTTGACCATCCGGGTCAGTACACCGAGGACGAGCTTGTTTTTGAGGAAGAAGCGCCGTATCTTATTATGATTGCTTCCGGCGGAAGCGACGGTATGTCGGGCGAGTTTCCCGAAAAGTATCACAAGCTTTTTGATGAACACGGCGTTTCAAATGTTTGGTATACAGTGCCGAATTCCGGTCACGGCGAGCCTGCGATTTCAAGTTTGACTTATAATTTTGCAAAAAACCTGTTCAAAGCTAAGTGAAACTGCCGATTTATTGCTGTAAGGGTGTTGACATCCAATTGCAAAAAGATTATAATTGCATCATAACAGCGTTGACGGGAATGACCGTTAGTAAAAGCCTTGAAGAGAGCGGATGGCAGGTGCGAATCCGCAGGCTGAATACGGGTGCTCCCCCTGAGCTTCACGGTAAACCGTGACGAAAGGCTTCGTTAAAGCCGTTAAAGGTTTCGCGTTGCATGAAATGCTTTGCGGAATGAATTTGGGTGGTACAGCGAATTACCTCGCCCCATGTATGTGGGGTGAGGTATAATTTTTTGCGGACATAGTCCGCGAAAAATGGCAGGTTTCGCTTTGACAGCGAGGCTGTCAATTTTTGCTTTGCAAAAACCGCAAAACTGCCTTAGTGTTTGAAAGAACAGCGATGCCGACAATTAATTTCGAGATTTAGTCCGGCAACGATATTGCCAATTTCGGCTTCGCCTGAACTGCAAACCGCCTTGAAATCTGTGATACCACGAAAATCATCGGCTTTTACCCCAACAACGCAATAAATCAATTTTGAAAGGATTTAAAAATCATGAAATGGACAGGACTTAACGAGCTTCGTGAAAGCTACCTTAAATTCTTTGAATCAAAGGGCTGCTTGCGTCACAAAAGCTTCCCATTAGTTCCGCAAAACGACAAAAGCCTGCTTCTAATTAATGCAGGCATGGCTCCCTTGAAGCCCTATTTCACCAAGCAGGAGGTTCCCCCGAGAACGAGAATGACCACCTGCCAGAAGTGCATAAGAACAAATGACATCGAAAACGTCGGAAAGACCGCCCGTCACGGCACATTCTTTGAAATGCTCGGCAACTTCTCCTTCGGTGACTACTTCAAGGAGGAAGCAATATCATGGGCTTGGGAGTATATCACAAAGGTTCTTGAAATTCCCGAGGACAGACTTTACGTTACCGTTTATCAGGATGATGACGAAGCAGAGCGTATTTGGCACGAGAAGGTCGGCGTTCCGATGGACAGAATCTTCAGAATGGGCAAGGAGGATAACTTCTGGGAAGCAGGAATTGACGGACCGTGCGGTCCCTGCTCCGAGATTTACTTCGACAGAGGCGAGGAGTACGGCTGCGGAAAGCCCGACTGCACTATCGGCTGCGACTGCGACAGATACATGGAGTTCTGGAACTTGGTATTCACCCAGTTTGAACGTCACGAGGACGGCACATACACTCCTCTCGCTCAGAAGAATATAGACACCGGCATGGGTCTTGAAAGACTTGCCGCTTTGATGCAGGGTGTTGACTCCATTTTCGACGTCGACACAATCAAGGCTATAAGAGATCACATATGCGAGATCGCCGGATGTGAATACGGCAAGGAATATAAAAAGGATGTATCAATAAGAGTTATCACCGACCACATAAGAACCGTAACCTTCATGGCGTCGGACGGTGTTCTGCCGTCAAACGAGGGCAGGGGATACGTCATGAGAAGGCTTTTAAGACGTGCTGTTCGTCACGGAAAGCTTTTGGGCATAAACGGCTTGTTCCTTAAGGACCTCGTTAAAACAGTTGTCGACTGCTCTAAGGGCGAGTACAGCGAGCTTGAAGAAAAGTATGACTACATCGTCAAGCTTTTGACAAATGAAGAAAAGAACTTCAACGAAACAATAGACCGCGGTATGGGAATACTCAACACCTATATCGATGAGCTGGCAGTTTCCCAGATTTCAAAGACCTTAGACGGTAAAAAGTGCTTTACTCTTTCCGATACCTATGGCTTCCCTATAGACCTGACAAAGGAGATATTAGAGGAAAAGGGCTTTGTTGCGGATGAAGAAGGCTTTAGGCAGGCACTTGAGATTCAAAAGGAGACGGCTCGTGCGGCAAGAGGCGGCTCTAAGTACATGGGAGCAGATGAGACTGTATTCCACAAGATCAGCCGTGATTATTCCTCCAAGTTTGTCGGCTACGACACCTTGACTGCCGAGGCTATTATAGATTATATCGCAACCGAAGAGGAGCTTTTGACAAATGCAGGAGTCGGCGACGAGGTTTATGTTGTTTCAAGTCTTTCGCCCTTCTATGCTGAAAGCGGCGGACAGGTCGGAGACATCGGTACAATTGTCACAAAGACAGGCGTCTGTGAGGTACTGGACACTCAAAAGGCAGTCGGCGGTAAGATTGCGCACAAGGTTAAGGTAGTTGAGGGAGCAATTGAAACCGGCGAAATGGCAAGCTTTAAGGTCGATGCCGAAAACAGGCTTGCCGTTATGAGAAATCACTCCTGCGCACATCTTTTGCAGGCGGCATTGAGAACTGTTTTGGGCGATCACGTCCACCAGGCAGGTCAGCTTGTCAACGCACAAAGACTTCGCTTCGACTTCTCTCACTTCTCGGCTATGACAACTGAGGAAATTGAAAAGGTTGAGCAATTAGTTAACACATATATCTTAGCCGGTATAGACATTGACACCAAGGAAATGCCTATTGACGAAGCTAAAAAGCTCGGCGCAATGGCTTTGTTCGGAGAAAAGTACGGCGAAACCGTCAGAGTTGTTAAGATGGGCAATGCTTCAATTGAATTCTGCGGAGGAACTCATCTTGACAACACATCAAAGGCAGGGCTCTTTAAGATAGTTTCAGAGTCGTCTGTAGCGGCAGGCGTCAGAAGAATAGAAGCTGTTACAGGCTGGGGTGTTCTTGACGTTATGGCACAGAACGCAAAGACAATCAGCGATTCGGCAGCAGCCCTGAAGCTTGCAAATACTTCTGAGCTTGCGGAAAAGTGCCGCAGCGCAGCCGCTGAGATAAAGGAGCTTGAAAAAGAGAGAGCTGCATTGCAGAACATCGTTGCAGAAGC
This sequence comes from Ruminococcus sp. UBA7158, assembly GCA_002491605.1. Classification (GTDB taxonomy): domain Bacteria; phylum Bacillota; class Clostridia; order Oscillospirales; family Ruminococcaceae; genus Faeciplasma. The sequence goes on along the minus strand of DKWG01000032.1, from coordinate 2,076 downwards.
AAAATCAAGTGCGATTTTGGCTCAGGGCAGGCAGATTTGCGGCTTGAAGCTCATGGTTTCAAAGATTGAGGGAGCTAAGCCGGATGAGATAAGAAGAATGGCTGAGGCTATAAGAGATAAGCTTGCCGATTCAGTATGCGTTATAGCCTGCGTCAACGGCGATTCGGGCAATTTGTGCGTAGCCTGCGGCAAGGAAGCTGTTGCTAAGGGTGCGCTTGCAGGAAAGCTTGTCGGACGAATAGCAGCACTTGCGTCAGGAAAGGGCGGAGGGCGCCCCGACAGTGCAATGGCAGGAATTTCAGACGTTTCAAAGGTTGAATATGCACTTTCTCAGGCTGACGAGATACTCACTGAGTTTGTTGAAGCTAAAAAGTAATATAGAAAGGTCTTGATATTTATGACTGACTGCTTGTTCTGCAAGATAATCAGCGGCGAAATTCCGTCGAAAAAGGTCTATGAGGACGATTATGTTTATGCCTTCGAGGATATTGCGCCGCAAGCGCCCGTTCACATTTTGTTCGTGCCCAAGGAACACATCCCCATGGCAAGCGCAATAACAAGCGAAAACAGCGGAGTTATTTCAAAAATCTATGAAGCTATTGCTAAGGTTGCCCACGAAAAGGGCTTGGATGAAGACGGCTACAGAATAGTTAACAACTGCGGCGAAAATGCCGGTCAGACTGTTTTTCATCTTCACTTCCATCTCTTGGGCGGCAAGAAGCTCGAGCTTAAGATGTGTTAATTGACGAAAAGCTATAAATAATCATAGAAAGGAACGGTTATACCATGGACAATTTTTACACTTTAGAAGTTGCAGGTCTGAAAAGGGACTTGCCGATATGTGAGGTAAATGAGCATCTTGACATTGCCGCATTTGTAATGTTTTCCGACGTTGAGCTGACGGTTGCCTGCGCAAAGGAGCTTGTTAAGAAGATACCCGAGTGCGATGTAATCGTTACCGCCGAGTCAAAGGGAATACCGCTTGCATACGAAATGGCAAGAGAGATCGGCGGCGGAATGAAATATATAGTTGCAAGAAAGATGCACAAGCTCTATATGAGAGATCCCGTTTCAATCGATGTAAAATCTATAACAACCGCAACCGTTCAGAAGCTTTGGCTTTCCGGCGACGAAGCGGCATATCTCAAGGGCAAGAGAGTTTTGATTGTCGACGATGTTATATCTACAGGAGAGTCGCTTGAAGCTGTAAGAAAGCTGGTTGAGTACTCCGGCGGAAATATTGTCGGTCAGTGCGCAGTCTTGGCAGAGGGCGATGCCGCCCAGCGACAGGATATTTTCTTCCTGGAGAAGCTTCCGCTGTTCTTTAAGTAAAAAGTAAAGTGAATTAATGCTTTGACAAATATCAGCGTTTCATCGTAGTGATTAAGCACACTATACGGAACGCTGATTTTGTTTGCGTATAAGCCTTGACTTGAAAGCCGCTATTCTGTAAACTGTTACTGTAACTATAACGTCACGGGGGAATTAATATGCACTTTGGCTTTTCATATATAGGACTTATAATGCTGGCAGGTCTTTTTATCCCCAATGCGTTCTGGACAAAAAACAAGCCCCTCGGCTATGATGAGTATTCAAAAAATGAAAATAAAATTTTATTGCTGCTCGAAAGAATCGGCGAGATTTCCGTGACGGCGCTCAGCTTGATTTTTTCGGATCTAAATATAAATAAAATACGTCCGTGGAGCGTTTGGCTGCTGATTTCTATGCTGCTTATGCTTATGTATGAGCTATACTGGATTCGCTACTTTAAGAGTGAAAAAACAATGAAGGATTTTTATTCAAGCTTTTTGGGTGTTCCCGTTGCAGGGGCGACGCTTCCTGTTGCAGCGTTTTTCTGCCTTTCAATATACGGCAAAAATATCTTTTTGGGGATTGCCGCTGTGATACTGGGTATAGGTCATATCGGGATTCATCTAAGCCACAGAAGGGAAGCCGAAGCCGCCCTGAAGCGCTGATTTTTGACCGAAACCATTGCCAAGCTGCTGAAAATACATTATAATAGTCGCAGGCAATAAATGCTGAATATATAAATTTTAGCCTTGAGCAAAACTCGGC
>DKWG01000007.1 GCA_002491605.1 Ruminococcus sp. UBA7158 | reverse complement strand
TTTTAGTATAGAACCTTTATTTTACACTGTTAAATAAAGAACTTCCTTGAAAGCGACTCTCTAAGCGGCTTACATATACCTATGACAATCAGCATAAGTCCTATGACAACGCATGATACGAAAGGATATAAGCTCCACATGACGAATTTAACGCCTTCAAATGTTATGCAAACGAACATCTCAATCAGCACGGTGTATATTCCGACTGCAATAAGCGCTCCTCCGTAGATGAACAGGTGTCCCTTTTTTAAGTACCTGAGCAGCGTTACAAGCGCTGTGACAATGAGTCCTGCTATTCCCGCAACTGGGAATGCAAAGCTCAAGAACCAGCCGCCGCCGTTTTTTAGGTTTATATAAAGTAAAAACAAAACCACGGCTGCAAAGAAAGCAGGAGTAAAAATAACAGGATTCGGATGCTTAAACCACAGCGGCAATATAAAGATTAAGTAAGCCAGTATCAGCCCTCCGATTACATAACCCGACCACGCAATCGTAGGGGTAACTCTTAGGTCTATTAAAAGAGTAAGCAAAGCCGTCAGACCAAAGAGAACGCTGACAACAAAGAGTATTCCCCTCTTTGAAAATCCCTTTTCCTCAGGCTCATATTCGCCGTACGGCTTCTCGCACTCCCCCTGCTTTATGTCAGGATGAAAAACAGGCGTTTGACACAAGGGACAGGTCTTTTCGGAATCCTTAAGCTCAACTCCGCATTTGACACAATACATTTTCCGTTAACCTCCGATCTGGTTGCTCTCAACCGTCACCTTGAGTCCAAGCTTGACAAGATTAGTGAAGAACTCACGCTCAAGCTCAGGCTCGGTTGATTTTCTTATAAAATTAATTCTCAAATCATTTCCGAATGAACATACTCCGCAGTTATAAGACGCCTTAGCCTGCGGTCCGATGATAAAATCGAACCCTTTAACGTATGCTCTCATAGCGCCGGGTATATCGACAAGACCCAAATTAGAAAGAGACAGACAAGCCTGAGACTCACCGACCGAATCAAACACAGCCTTCATAACCATGTTTTTTATAAACAGCGGTACAACCTTTATAGCAAACACCTTTTCCGAATTTACGTTTGTTGTAAACACCGCCTGCATATTCTTTTTTGTGATGTATAAAGCCATTTGATGATGCACCGCAGAAATAAGCTCGTCAAAGGTGTACTCCCCCATTCTCGGGTCAACGCCGACATTTACAACCATGACGAAGTTGCGCATAGTCCGCCCCCCGAACAGCTTTCTGAGGTTGACTGGGATCTGTATCTTAACCGGCAAACGCTTTTTCCTATTTCTGACCCTGCGCTTTTGAATCTCGATGATTGACTTGAGCATAACAGCAGACAAAAATGCTGTCAGAGTAACCCCATAGCTCTTAGCAAGCTCCATTATCTTATCTAACGGGACAGTGCCGGCAGTGAGGTGCAAAAAGCCGTAACGCTCTGGTGTTCCCGTCAAATGATAAGCCTTGCCCTCGGTTCGCTTTGCCGCAACCTCGCCGGTGCTTCGCAAAAAGCTGTCCTCAAGCTCCTCAGGGTCGGGATAAGAAAGCCTGTTAAGAACACCTTTTTCATTTTCAATCTCAATGCCGTACTTTTGACAAAGATATTCTGCCAAAAGTGTTTTCAAAAAGACCAACCCACCTGTTCCGTCGGTTACGGCATGGAAAAACTCCACCGCCACTCTATTGTTTCTGTATAAAACCCTTATTGCACACTCTCTGACCTTACCGAATGGTCTTGGCATCAAGGGCTGATATCCGTCCGGAACAACTTTCGGTGCAGACTCTATTTCCTCAAGATAGTACCAGAAAAAGCCTGTTTTTAGCTTTGCGGCAACAGTCGGGAAACGCCTTATCGTAATATTAAGAGCAGACTGCAAAACGTCCTTGTCAACCGGCTCGCTAAGCTCAGCCGACAGTCTGAACATATTGTACCACCCACGGCGCCTTGAAGCAGGAAAAATCTTAGCGGCATTGTCAAGCTTAACCCACCTCGGTGCAGATGCAGGCATGACCATATCTATAAATCTTCCTATTTCACCGTAGTGCGGCTTATGCTCCTTCATTCCGTAAAGCAGATAAACGTGCCACATATTCGGCGCAACGATAAGCTTTGATTTTGAACCGCTCTTTATAAGCCTGTCGTGCATTTTCCGAGCGTCATCAAGCATTATTTCATCTCCGCCGACAAAAATAAGCGACGGCGGAAATCTCATGTCCTCAAAAAACAGCGGCGACGCCAGCGGATTACTCTTATCATCGGTATAGCACTCAGCGAAGAACTGAAGCCTTTCCTTTGTCATTGACGGGTCGTTATCCTTATTTTGCTCATATGATTCGCCTGACGAGGTCAAGTCGGTCCAGGGGGATATGGCAATAATCCCGGCAGGTCTGTCTATTCCCAGCTGACTAAGCTTAATGCAAAGGCTGAAGCAGAGTCCGCCGCCGCTCGATTCGCCTGCTAAAACAATCCTGTCAGCCGTGAAGCCCTCGCTAAGCAGAAATCTGTATGCCGTTAACGCATCATCCACAGCGCAGGGAAATCTATTCTCAGGCGCAAGCCTATAAGCAACGCACAAAACCTTTAATCCGTATGTTGCCGCAAGCTTTGAGCCGAAGCCCTTGGCATAGTCAAGGCTTCCGCAGGTATATCCGCCGCCGTGAAGATACAGAATAACTCCACCCGGTGTGTCGTTTTTCGGAATAATCCATTCTGCGTCAAAATCGTCAAACTTCTTCGGCACGAAGTTCACCGACGACTTAGACGAAAACGTCATAAGCTCGCCGACTAAGTCCTGAGATTTTCTGACTGACTCAAGGGTTGAGCCTGTTATATATGGTTTTAAAATGTTGAGCTGTGCTCTTAAAAATCTTTCGGTCAAGTAATCACCCCAAAGTATAACGCTGTTGTTAAAGCCTTCAGACTGCCGACATAGTAAGCTTTCTAAAGCCTTTCGCCTCTTATATATCGTGCATCGTTTTCCACAGCCGCTTAAGCAGCGAGAAAACGGCAAATTAAAATCACTGTAACAGTCGCTTGCGGTTATTATAGCACAACTGCTTCGCCTTATCAATCGCTTATGAAAAAATAGAGCGTCATATGCAAAAATTAATACTGCATACGACGCTTTGTAGAACGTATCAAACGACGTGTAGAATCGTTAACTGCCGAATAGAATAGAAAACAGTCGCATTAATGGGTTTGCTTATACCAAGCATAGAAGTAAACAGCTCCGAATGACACCAAGAGGAACAGGACCACTGCGCCTGCCCACGCATACCACTTACCTGCTTTCGGTGGCTCAGACGTCAGGACATCCTTAAAGCCTGTCGACATAAGCGGCTTTTTGAGTGCAAAGAACAGCGGTACAGACACTGCAACGGCAATAACTGCATTTACCGATGAGGTTATAGCATTTGTAGCAGTTGCCGTGAGTGCAGTTTCGTGCTCATAGCCCATGAGAATCTGGAAAATGTATGTCTTAGAAAGATACATAAATATGTAAGCCAGCTGACCTAAAACAGCGCTCAGCACAACACCGCCTACAACCTTATTGGTCTTTTGACTGTTGCGGTACTTCTGTGCCAAAATTCCGCATACAAATCCCATTGCAAATTTAGCAAGAAACGTAAACGGCGCAGACACTATATAAACAGGGTCTAAAACGTCATAGATTGCTGCTCCTATTCCGGACGCAAGACCTCCGCCGAGTCCGCCGAGCAAAAGTCCTGCCAAAAGGCACATTGAGTTGCCGAAATGTATTCTTGTTATCAAGACGCCGTTCGGAATCTTTATCTGAATGTAATTTCCGACAAACACCAATGCCGCCATAAGTCCGACCGAGATTATGAACGATAATTTTTTGTTTTTCATTAATACCAACTCCCAAAGATTTAAGCTATGACAGTATTCTACAGCCAAAATCCGAATAAAGCAAATTTACATTTTCTGCATGACGTCACGCGTTGATTGTGCATATTTCACTATATAAAGCTATATGCAGCCCGACAATATGTATCAATTGACGGTGAATTTCATACTGCCAGAGGCGCAGCTTTTATCATTTTTCAAAAGTGCATAAAAACAGCTCCGCACATCGGCGGAGCTTGTTTAAAAAGTAGAAATGCGTTATAAAATCAGTCCTCATCCTCTGACTGCGGCATATCCCAGTTGTGGTATACCTGCTGAACGTCGTCGTTGTCGTCGAGATTTTCAAGAAGCAGATTCATGTATCTCAAGTGAGTTTCATCCGTAAGAGTAGTATAAGTAGACGGAATCATTGTATCCTCTGCCGATGCAACTGTATAGCCCATATTTTTAAGCTCGTCTGCAATCTTATAGACGTCGTTAGGCTCGGTTGTAACCTCAATGACCTCCTCATCGACGTTAAAGTCGGTAGCTCCTGCCTCGAAGCAGTCCTCCATCAGCTTGTCCTCATCTACGCCCTCGTTTTCAAGTATGATAATACCCTTTCTTGTAAACATAAACGAAACACAGCCGGTTGTTCCCATGTTTCCGCCGAACTTGTCAAAGTAATGTCTGACGTCGCCTGCGGTTCTGTTCTTGTTGTCGGTCAAGCACTCTACTATAACGGCAACTCCGCCGGGACCGTAGCCTTCGTATACCATTGTCTCGTAGCTGTTCTTGTCGCTGTCTCCGGCCGCTTTTTTGATAACTCTGTCGATATTATCGTTCGGAACGTTATTTGCCTTAGCCTTGGAAATCAAATCTCTAAGCTTTGAGTTAGAAGCAGGGTCAGGTCCTCCCTCTTTAACGCATACTGTTATTTCCCTGCCGATTCTTGTGAAAATCTTAGCCTTTGCGCCGTCTGCGGCTTCCTTTTTACGCTTGATATTGTTCCACTTTGAATGTCCTGACATATAAATTATACCTCTCTTGATTTGTTCATGTAACTTATTTTATACTTAATGCAAAAATGCTTTTTACTTTATTTTAAATGAGCGTCAAAAATCACTCTATTACTACGCCTGCCCATATCCTTTCAAACAGTTCTTCAATGCGCTGCTTCTCGCCCAAAAGATAAAGATATCCGAAAAGGCACTCCAAGGATGTCGCCCGTCTGTACTGCAAAACGCTCGAGTGCTTCGGCGGATTTATTCCGCTGGAATTTCTGCCTCGGCGCATGATGTCAAGCTCGTCCTCGCTTAGGATGTCGGATATAGTGTCGCAGGCTGCGCTTTGAAACTCTGCGCACACATACTTAACAGCCAAGCCGTGCAGCTTTCCTGCGGGCATATTGGCGTGAAGAATGAGCTTTTCTCTCACCAGCTGCTCGTAAACACTGTCGCCCAAAAAAGCCAACGCCAGCGGGCTGTAAAGGTTAGCTTCTCTCTTGCTCAGATTTATCTGCGTTTTACCGTCATCCCTTTCCTTTATGTCTTTACCTGACATAGTCGAACTCAAAGCCGCACACGCAGACAGGGTCGCCGTCATTGATGCCCATTTCCTCGAGCTTGTCTATAATTCCGGACGTTTTCAGTGCCAGCTGGAAGTGCTGGAGCGACTCATAGTCCTCCATATCAACCATTCTCAAGATATCCTCAAGCCATTCGGCGTCGACAAAGTAAACGCCGTCCTCGAAAGTTATGTCAAAGCTCCTGTCGTTGGCAAGCTCATCGGGATTCCACAGAGGAACGGGATCAGGCTCAAATACCTTGAGGGGCGGAAGCTTTTCAAGCTCATTAGCGGTAAAGCCTATCAGCTCCTTAGTACCCATGGTTGTAGCGGCGGATATCTCGAAGAAGTCAAGACCCTTGCCGACAATGTATTCCTTAAACCTGTCAATCTGCTCACGCTCTGCCATGTCGCATTTATTTGCGGCGACAATTTGAGTAGCGTTTGCTAAGTCTTCGCTGAATCGCCTTAACTCATTGTTGATAATTTCAAAGTCTTCGATCGGGTCCCTGCCCTCGGAGCCTGAAACGTCGACAATGTGAATAATGAGTCGGCATCTTTCAACGTGGCGTAAAAACTCGTGACCCAAGCCGACGCCGTCGCTTGCTCCCTCAATAAGTCCCGGGATGTCTGCCATGACAAACGAAACACCCTCGGCAACCTTGACTACGCCCAAAACAGGCGTCAGAGTTGTGAAGTGATAGTTTGCAATCTTAGGCTTAGCCGCCGATACGACCGACACCAGGGTGGACTTTCCTACATTCGGGAAGCCGACCAAGCCGACGTCCGCCAAAAGCTTAAGCTCAAGCTTCAGTTCAAGCTTTTGACCCTTAAAGCCGGGCTTTGCAAACCTCGGAATCTGCCTTGTGGGAGTTGCAAAATGCGCATTTCCCCTGCCGCCCTTGCCGCCCTTGGCAATTACAACAGGCTCAGAGCCCGACATATCGGCAATTATTCTGCCCGACTCACGCTCACGCACAATTGTTCCCCTCGGAACCTTTATGACCATATCGGGCGCACCCTTGCCGAAGCTGTTTCTTGAGCTGCCGTTTTGACCTCTTTCGGCACTGTATTTTCTCTTATATCTGAAGTCGATAAGTGTATTCATGTTGTCGTCGACTAAAAATACTATGTCTCCGCCCTTGCCGCCGTCTCCTCCGTCAGGTCCGCCGGACGCAACATATTTTTCACGGTGGAAGGAAACGCAGCCGTCTCCACCGTCGCCTGCCGCAACGCTTATATATACTTCATCAACAAACACTTTTATATCACCAACTTTAATTGAAAACCCCAAGCGGTTTAAAGGCTTGGGGTCATACTTTCCTGTTAAGCTCTGTACACAAAAGGACAGCTCTATCCTAATGCGCAAGGCTCAGAAAACACGGCTGTAAATTACTCAGCAGGATAAACGCTGACTTTCTTTCTGTCGCGTCCCATTCTTTCGAATCTTACAACGCCGTCGATTCTTGCGTACAATGTATCGTCAGAGCCGATTCCGACATTCTCACCGGGATGAATATGTGTTCCTCTCTGGCGGTAAAGAATATTGCCTGCCAAAACAAACTGACCGTCTGCTCTTTTAGCGCCTAATCTTTTGGATTCGGAATCACGACCGTTTTTTGTAGAACTTGCACCTTTCTTATGGGCGAAGAACTGCATACTGATTCTTAACATTTATTTCACCACTTTCTTTTAATCACTATCAGCAAAACCCGCTTTCAAATCAAACACTTGAAAGCACAACCTTTAAATTTTTCGGAAACTCCTTGGAAACCTCACAAAGATGAGACATCAGGCTCTTAAAAAGCCTGTCCGATTCCGAAGAAATTTCCCTGATACCGCACTTAATGTCGCCTTCTTCAACGTCAAGGCTCAGCTTAACCTCAAAGAACTCAACTGCGGTATTAACAGCGAGCATAACCGACGAGGAAACGCTTGCACAAACAATGTCGCTTCCGAAGTCGCTGTAGCCCGAATGACCTTTTATCCGAAAGCTTTTAATGCTTCCCGACTCGGTCGTAAAAAACTCGGCTTTAATCATTATGCCTTGATGGCTTCGATTCTAACCTGAGTATAGGGCTGTCTGTGACCCTGCTTCTTGTGAGAAGAACCCTTCTTGGGCTTGTAGGTGAAAACAGTGATTTTCTTAGCCTTACCGTTCTTCAAAACCTTAGCTTCAACCTTTGCACCGTCAACATAGGGTGCTCCTACTGAGGTTGTTTCACCGTCGGAAAGAGCTATTACCTTATCAAAGGTTACGTTTTCCTCTGCTTCAACGTCGAGCTTCTCAATGAAAAGGATATCGCCTTCTCTAACCTGATACTGCTTTCCGCCTGTTACAATTACTGCGTACATTATACTTTCGGCACCTGCCTTTACTATAAAACTCGCTACGCTTCGGTGCGTTGGCGTATATTATTTTCAAATATGCGCACTCCGACTTGTCAACCGAACATAAGCGGCTTAAAAACTATACCACATTATAGTATACATTGCAACACCGGTAACAAAAAATTCACAAAAAATTTACATACTTATTTATAAGCATTGCCCGATTAAATGTAAAATACAGATTATACAGGGTGGTAACTGCAATAAATCGATACAGCTATTGTATCAGACGTGAAAAATGCCGTACTGTCACCTCTTTTTTAATATTATAAGCCCTTATTCACAGCTTTGCAATAGATTCCGACCTCATTTATATGCTGCTGCGAAAAATATTTTAGTTTTATTCAATATCACCTGCAACCGACGTCTTATTTTGTCGTTATATATTGCAGAGCACAGAACAGCGACAGTGTTTTGATGCTTAGGAAAATGCCGATTATTTTACTGTTCATTAATCGGCACGTTTCCGGAAAGGACGGATTATATGACTGATGAATTAATCGTATCGCTGTATTGGCAGCGAAATGAAGCCGCTATAAAGCATACAGCCGATAAATACGAACGGTATCTGACAGTTATAGCAAAAAACATACTCAACGATATTGAAGAATCAAAGGAATGCGTCAACGAAACCTACCTAAAGGCGTGGAACTCCATGCCCGAGCAAAGACCGGATGCTTTATCCGCATATTTAGCTGCAATCACAAGAACCACAGCATTAGACGTATACCGCTCACGCCATCGCAGCAAGCGCATACCCTCCGAGCTGACTTCGTCATTGGATGAGCTGGGCAATATGCTGTCCGCTCAGGGCAGTCCGGAGAGCGAGCTTGATTATAAACAGCTTGCAAGAGCAATCGATAAATACCTGTCGACTATTCCGCCGCAGTCTCGCACGGCGTTTATACGAAGGTATTACTTCTTCGACTCAGTTAAAGATATCGCTGACGGCTTCGGCTTCAGTCGGTCAAAGGTAAAAAGCATTTTGTTCCGCACAAGACAAGGTCTTGCCGAGTACTTAAGAAATGAGGGATTTACAATATGAAGGGTATAGATTTTTGCACAGCAATGAGCTATGTCAGTAAAGAATATATTGAAGAAGCAGATAAATTAAGAGGAATGACCGTTCAAAAGAAAAATAAAGCCATAAAATTTGCCTGCCTTGCCGCAAGCCTTACTATAATTTTGTTTGCCGGCGCCGTGGGAGCTCATCGAATTTATAAAGGTTCAAAGCTCAAAGCCCTGCCCATGCTGTCTGTGGAAAATGACATATCAAACGGCAATGGCTTCGAAGGGTATCTTGCACTGAACATATCCGAGCTTGTAAGCGAAAATCCTTGGGACGAAGCAAAAAGCCTTAAAGCCCTCCCAGTATACAAGAATCCGGTGACATACAATAAAATGCAGCGTCCTGCAAATGCGGATTTTGACAAAATGCGTGAGCGTTTAAAAGAAATCGCCGAGCGTTTCGGACTTTCCGAGCAGGACTACACCATCTCGGATGACTCACCTGACGAAGAACGCAAAGAGGTAATAACAAAAAAGCTAATAGATGCCGGCGGAATCGTTCCGCAGGGGTACTTCGACCCGACATATCTTATAGCCGAAACCGACTCAATGACAATAAAGGTCTTTGCAGATTTGAGCGTATCGATAGATTTTGAGCCGGCTCTTGAGCTGCCTAAGGACATACACTGCTCATTCAACTCAAGCTACGAGGATTGCCTAAGAGCCGCAGAGTATTTTAAGGCTGAGTTTGAAAATATCATCGGCTTCAGCGACCCGATAATAAACATAAACGGCGGAGACAGAGATATCTACGGCGAGCAAAAGCTCACTGTCAGCTTTTATGATAATTCAGACAGCTATCTTGAAAGAATCCTAAACTACAACTTCAGTACAGTGACATTTTCCTGCTATGAAGATGAAAAGCTCCATGGCATTCGCATAATGTCACCCGACCTGACGCAAAAGGTCGGAGACTATCCTATAATCTCCGTTTCGGAAGCCCGGGCCATGCTTGAAAACGGCGAGTACATTAATGATAATAACAACGATATCAAAAAAATCGATACCGAGAATGTAGAAAAGATAGAGCTTGTATATCGTCAGGACAGATACTTCATGCCGTATTATAAGTTCTATGTTAAATCCTATGACTACCATCACGAATATCAGGGGCAGCAGTTAAACACATATATAGCTTATTATGTCCCGGCAGTTAAATCGGAATATCTTGAACCGAGTCAGCTTTGGATCGGCGGCTTTAACAGCCGTGATGTCGGATAAATGCGGCAATATGTCGCCGACTGATGCGAAAGCAAAGCATACAGACAGCAAAAAGCTTATTACCAAGCAGTTCAAAAGAGTATTAATCAGCATTCACCCACAGTTATAGCTTTTATGCTGATTTTAGGCACATCAATTCGGCTTAAATCGGCACTTGCGACAATTGCATTTTGAGCGTCCATCTGATAGAATAATGTATGCTGCTTATTTGCAGGATTTGAGTCGGCAATTATATGCTATTCTCCGACCTGTATCCTGTACATATATTTATTCAGTGAAAGGAAATCAAAATGTCAGGCTTCAGACAAAAGTATTTGGGAGACAGAAGCTTTTACAAAATGCTTTTAGCCGTTGTACTCCCTATTATAGCTCAAAATGCAATAACGAATTTTGTCGGACTTTTAGACAACATAATGGTCGGACAAACCGGAACCGACCCCATGTCCGGCGTTTCCGTCGCAAATCAGCTCATGTTTGTTTTTAACCTTGTTATTTTCGGTGCAGTCGCCGGTGCGGGAATATATTGTTCTCAGTACCATGGAAGCGGCAATTCCGAGGGCGTCAAATTCGCACTGAGATACAAGCTCATCATCTGCACAGGTATGGCTGTCGCCGGAATTGCGATATTCTATTTCTTCCGTGAATCGCTCGTATCGCTTTATATCACCGACTCCATGACCCAAGGCTGCGACCCTGCCGCAACTCTTGAATACGGTTCTGAGTATCTATACATAATGCTCTTCGGAATGCTGCCGTTTGCCGTGTCGCAGGCGTATTCCGGAACACTGCGTGAAACAGGCGAAACAGTTTTGCCCATGGCTGCCGGAATTGCAGCAGTTGTCGTCAACCTGTTTTTAAACTACCTTTTGATATTCGGAAAGCTCGGCTGTCCCGAGCTTGGCGCTGCCGGTGCGGCGATCGCAACAGTCGTTTCGAGATACGTCGAGCTGCTTATCGTTGTTATCTGGACGCACACGCATAAGGACAAGAATCCGTTTGCAGTCGGATTATACAAGAGTCTTTACATACCCAAGGATATTGTAAAGAAAATAACCGTCAAGGGCTTCCCTCTTCTTGCAAACGAAGCTCTTTGGAGCATGGCAATGGCTGCTATATCACAAAGCTATTCAACAAGAGGGCTTGAGGTTGTCGGAGCACAAAATATCTGCACAACCGTTTCAAACGTCTTTAACGTTGTATTCATGTCCTTAGGTCTTTCTGTATCTATTATAGTGGGTCAGGCTTTGGGCGCGGGTGAAACCGAAAAAGCGGTTGATCTCGACAGAAAGCTTATATTCACATCCGTTTTAAGCTGTGCGGTAACGGGAGGTCTTTTGGCGGCGATATCACCGCTGTTTCCGCAGCTGTACAATACCGAGCCTGAGATAAAGGTCTTAGCGACCAAGTTCATCCTCTGCGTCGCTGCCGGAACTCCCCTTCAGGCATTTTTAAACGCCTGCTACTTTACTATGCGCTCTGGAGGAAAAACACTTATCACCTTCTTATTTGACAGCGTTATGGTCTGGGCAGTCAACTATACAATCGTTTTCACTCTTGCACGCTACGCACCCGGAATATCGGTAGTATGGATAATGTTTATCGAGCAGATGTCCAATATCGTAAAATGTATCGTCGGGTATGTGCTGGTCAAAAAGAAAAAATGGGTCAATAATCTCGTCGAAAACGGATGATGTGCGCATAAAACGCAAGACGTAATTCAGCACTTACATATTTAAATACATAAAAAACAACGTGCGATGCTTCTGATAAGCTGCGCACGTTGTTTTTTAGCATAAAGCAATAGCTTTACCTGTGCAACAAATTTGCCACGCTCATAAAAAACCTGTTGTAATTTTCAATAAATTATGTTACACTGATAGTGGGTTTTCAGCAGGCTGATTCTTAAAGAAGCATAGCGCCTGCGATTTAATAAAAAGGAATGGTATTATCATGATTAAAGCAAGACTTGAAGCAAAAAATCTAAGGCTTTGGCTTTTATGCATTACGGTATTCTTGTGGGGAGTAATCATTGCCGCACCGTTTTTAGGACTCGTTGACTACAGCTTCATTTATGAGCTTGTCCCCTCTTTAGACTTAGGCTTGAAGGTAGAAGGAACGATTTTAGGCATTACGATACCTAAAACCGAAATAAATCTCGGAGTCATATGCCTTCTGGCGTTAATCGGATTGATTGCGCATCTTGTATATGTAATCGTTTTGAATATTTACAGAGCTCAAAGGCATAAAGCCGCGAAAATTCTCCGCCGTGACGGCTACTCAAGGGAGTACTTTGAAATCTTTGAGCGCAAAAGCAAGCACTTAAAGGGTACTGCTTTAGCGTCTACAAACGATCTCTGCCTTGCCAAGGAATACTGCGACGGCAGACGATATGAAAACGCTTTGGAAATTCTTCGCAACATAGATATAGACAATTTCGACGTAAAGGACGCATCGAGATATTATTCCCTCTACGCCTACATATTCATTCTCCTCGGCAACCTGAAAAACGCGAGATTTGCTCTTGACTTAGGCGTTCCGTTTGCAGAAAAGCTGAAGGATCGTTCCGAGCCTGATTTTGTCAATTCACTTTTGGCATACGCCGAGCACGACTATGACGCCGCACTTGAAGGCTTTAAGCCGATACTGAGTTCTAAGAATACGGAAATGCGTGTTTGGTCGGGAATGTATACAGGTCTTATTTATTTAAGGCGCCACCAAAAGGACGAGGCAAGAGCAATAGTAGTTTCCTTAAGCAAGTGCAAGAAAACTGCAAGGCAAAGCGAAGATATGCTCAAGCTCCTTAAAAAGCTGGAGCAGGCATATGCGATTGAAGCTCAGGAACAGGCTGAAGAAACAGCTCAGTTTTTATCGGCGACTGTAAACTAATATAAAATATAAGTGAAAAAAGTGATTGAAATTAAAATAATTGACTCAGCACATCAAGCAGACATCAACATCCCGAATCAGCCGTTTCCCATCTTCGGCAGAATGGTACCGAGCTACGTCGACAAAAGCTGGAGCTATACCGTTGAACGCTTTGAGCAGGAAACCGAAATGTGTTTTCCTGATGAATGCTATGATTACGATGAGATGTCAAATAACACCGTCTTTATCGGCGCATATGATAACGACGTCTGCGTTGGTCTTGCAATCATTCAAGACGGATTTTTCAAGTATATGTATCTTTACGACTTAAAGGTCGACTCTAATTACAGACACATGGGAATTGCAAAGCAGCTTATAGATAAAGCAAAGGAAACAGCGATTTCAAAAGGCTGCAAGGGTATCTATACTATCGGGCAGGACAACAACTTAGCTGCCTGCCGGTTCTATATAAAATCCGGCTTCCGCATAGGCGGTCTTGATACCGAAGTTTATAAAGGAACCGTTCAAGAAGGCAAGGCTGACATTATATTTTATCTGGACTGCTGATATTTTCGATAACCTGACATCATAGTCCTCGGTTTCAAATGTTAATCTGTATAAAACACGCTTAGGGGTATTGCACTGATCTGCAATGCCCCTAAAATATTACGCTCATGCCTCCAATCCCAAAATCAGCGATTGCAAGCATATCTATAGCTCGTCACAAATTGTCCTAAGAATTCATACTATACTAATGAGCATTGTCCTCACCGACAAGGTCAGCATAAGGCAATGCCGCAAATCAACATCAATCCCTATTAGAAGCTCAGTTTTGAGAACCTGAGCTTAAGAAAGGAATCGCACCAATGAACATACAAGATATAGTTATGAATTCGGCACAGGTATCCGATGCGCCATGTATGGAATGTGAAGAGCCGACAACCGCTTTTCCGAAGGAAACTCCTATAGCCATGCTCTATGTTCCGTATCAGGCGTGGAGAAAGCTTTATGAGCCTCAGGTGGGACTTGAAAGAGGCACAATATTTGAAGAGCTTGACAAACCGTTTATAGGAGAGCGAACAGTATGAGTGAGCGCAGTAAGCTTTTAAAAGCAGTACAGCAGTATTCGTTCGCTGTTTTAGAAGCGTCGCTGTTTTTGGACACCCACCCCGATTGCAGCGAAGCATTGGCATACTATAACAAATATAAAAAGCTCTGTGACGAAGCCAAGAAGTCGTTTGAAGATAAATACGGTCCTTTGACCGCAGCGTCAGACGCAAATAACAAGAGCTGGCAATGGGTTAAAGCTCCATGGCCATGGGAACTCAGCGCAAACGAGGAGGCATAAGTCATGTGGCAATACGAAAAGAAACTGCAATACCCTGTTAAAATCAAAAACCCCAACCCTGCAACTGCAAAAATCATCATAACTCAGTTCGGCGGTCCGGACGGCGAGCTCGGCGCAGCCATGAGATATCTTTCGCAGAGATATACCGCCCCGTGTCCCGAGGTCAAGGCTGTCTTGAACGACATAGGAACCGAAGAACTCGGTCATATGGAAATGATTTGTGCAATAGTTTATCAGCTCACTAAAAACTTGACTCCGAAAGAGATCAAAGCTTCCGGCTTCGACACATACTTCGTCGACCATACAACGGGTCTGTACCCGATTGCCGCCTCCGGAACTCCTTTCTCCGCCGAGATTTTCCAATCCACAGGAGATCCGCTTGCCGACCTCACCGAGGATTTGGCAGCAGAGCAAAAGGCGAGACTCACCTACGACAACATCCTAAGGCTTGTCGACGACCCGGACGTAAGGGACGTCATCAAGTTCCTGCGTGAACGTGAAATTGTTCACTTCCAGCGTTTCGGCGAAGCAATGCGCATGGTAACAGATCAGCTTGACGCAAAGAACTTCTATGCGTTTAACCCGAGCTTTGACAGATAGTTGTACAAGTAAAGCGGATATGCCGTCATAGCCGCTTACGAGAGATAATCGCAGCGCAAAAGTCCACTCGTGTCAGTCACTTTTTGACATGAGCGGACTTTTTCTTTGGAACAGCTGAAAAAGCGTTATTATACCGATACAACGCACAATTAATATTAATTCTCATTGGAAGTGACAAACAGGACAGCAAGCAAAAAGCCGGCAAAATGCCGGCTTTTAACGTCATGTTCAATTATAAGCTTGTTAAGCTAATCGATTACTTCTTCTTTTTGCCCTTGAGCAAAACAGCAGCGATAACAGCAATTACAACAACTACAGCGATAACAACTATAACGATTGTAGTAGTCTTTTTCTTGGAAGCCGCAGCGGCTTCTTCCTCAGCCTTCTTAGCAGCCTCTGCCTTCTTAACAGCTTCCTCAGCGTCCTTCAAAACGCCCTCAATTTCGGTTACGGTTGCAGATGCAGACTTTGAAGCAGCCTTGAGTTCCTTATAATCAGCAGCGTTTGCAGCTTCATCTATCTTTGCAGCAGCAGCCTTAGCTTCGTCGAGAGCAGCCTGAATAGCAGCTACATCGCCGTTAGCATCCTTAGCAGCTGTAAGTGCGTTGTTAACAGCATCGATATCAGCCTGAACAGCAGCCAAAGCGTCGCCTGCAGCAGAAGCTTCGATGAGCTTTTCGATTTCCTTGACAGCGTTCTTAGCGTCAGAAAGAAGTGCGTTTACACCCGGGAAGCCGCTGGCAGCCTTTTCGGTGAGTGAGTCAACAGCAGCCTGAGCGTCAGCAAGAGCAGCGTTAAGAGCATCTGAGCCTTCAGCAGACTTAGCAGTCTCTAAAGCAGCTGCAGCAGCATCTGCAAAGGGCTGAGCCTCAGCAACAGCGTCAGCCTCGAGGTCAGCAACTGTGCCGTATACAATACCGACATATGTAAGCTTGGTGTTAGAAAGGTTAGTGCCGAAGGAAGGACCCTTCAAAGCAAGGCGGTCAGCCTCGGTCAAGCTCTGTCCGTCGTAGTCCTCAGCGGTAAGCTCGATGTATTTTTCAAACTCACCGGGGAATTCAGCTCCGTTTTCGGAAGCCTTCCACTGGTTTGAGAAGGTTGCCTCAGAACCCTTTTCGTCTGTCTCGCCGGCACCTAAAAGCCAAACACGGAAGTCGCCGTCGGAAGTACCCTTCAAATGAACGACAACAGTATCGCCCAGCGGAACATTTTCAGGAAGAACGAGTGAGAAAAGTGCGATGTCATTAGCGGTGAGAGTTCCGTTTTCGATGGTTAAAGCATCGGGTCCGCCTGAAGAGCTTGCTCCTACGTGTTCAGCATCGAGGGGAATCTCAATTTCGTCTGCGGCAAATACGCAAATGCTCATGCAAAGCGCAAGTAAAACCGCAACTGCAACAGAAAACAGCTTTTTCATAATTTACCTCCAAATAATTTTTGATATGACAGCGTTTTTATCCGACATATTCATTTTCATAAATTTATGTGCCAAACAAAATACCGTCATATAAAACAAATATACTGCGATAATAAACGCAAAATTTATAAATTACCGCTAATTAATTATATCATATTGTTATTAATTTGCAACCGTATTAAAGAAAGTCGCCGCTATTTGACGGTATGATTTAAATTTTTGACTACTATTTCTCATATTATGCCATTTAAAAGCTAAAAATTTACAATATATATTGAAATCGAGCGGCAACAATGATATAATTTTTCTGTGATTTTTTAACGGGAGGCTTTATTGTTTTCCGCAGTATAAAAAGGATGAGTTATAAATGAATTATCGAACAGAACACGACTCCATGGGAGAAGTTTTAGTTCCGACGGACAAGCTTTGGGGCGCTCAAACTCAGCGCAGCTTCCAAAATTTTGAGATCGGCACTGAAAAGATGCCGTCAGAGATTATCCATGCCTTTGCAATACTTAAGCTTGCTGCGGCAAAAACAAACCTTGTGCTTGTTCCGAACAGAATGACTGATGAAAAGTGCCGTCTCATTTCACTCGCTGCCGATAAAATTATTTCAGGCGAGCTGAGTGAGCATTTTCCCTTGGTTGTTTGGCAGACAGGCAGCGGTACTCAAAGCAACATGAACGTCAACGAGGTTATTGCAAATTACGGCAATAAGCTTGCAGGGGCAAAGGTTCTCCATCCCAACGACGATGTAAATATGTCTCAGTCGTCTAACGACACATTTCCTACCGCTATGCACATTGCAGCGGTCTTGGCGACCGAGAATCGGCTTATTCCGTCAGTGCGCAATCTCATAGCTTCGTTTAAAACGCTTGAGGATGAGTATGGCGGCATTGTTAAAAGCGGCAGAACTCATCTTGAGGACGCAACGCCTATCACCTTCGGTCAGGAAATAAGCGGCTGGAGAACATCGCTTGAGCGTGACGCCGAGCTGATTGAAATGTCTTTATCCCCTCTTCGTGAGCTTGCACTCGGCGCTACGGCTGTCGGAACAGGCTTAAACGCTCCGAAGGGATTTGACACAGCGGTTGCCGCAGAAATATCCAAGATAACAGGCACAGAATTTGCAACCGCAAAAAACAAATTTCACGCATTAACGTCTAAGGACGAGCTTGTTTTTGCGCACGGAGCGTTGAAATCGCTTGCCTGCGATTTGATGAAGATTGCAAACGATATCCGCTGGCTTGCAAGCGGGCCGAGATGCGGCTTGGGCGAAATAACCATCCCCGAAAACGAACCGGGATCTTCAATAATGCCCGGAAAGGTCAATCCGACTCAGTGCGAAGCGGTGACGATGGTATCGGTTCAGGTCATTGCCAACGACACGGCAGTGTCTGTCGCCGCAGCGTCCGGCAATTTCGAGCTGAACGTCTTTATGCCTGTGTGCATTTACAACTACCTGCAATCGATACGCCTTTTAGCCGACGTATGCCTGTCGTTTGAGAAAAACTGCGTTTGCGGAATCAAACCGATTAAAGAAAAAATGCAGGACAACTTAAATCGCTCGCTCATGCTCGTTACAGCACTCACCCCTCACATCGGCTATGAAAACGCAGCAAGAGTCGTTCACAAGGCTCACGGTGAAAATTTATCATTAAAAGAAGCCTGCGTTTCACTCGGCTATTTGAGCGAAGCGGAGTTTGATAAGTACTTCCGTCCCGAAGAGATGGTGTGAGCCGTTTATATAAACACTTGACGTATAAGTTTTACTGAAATATTTAAAATAAAAAGGAATGAGCACAATGACAATTCAGGAGCAATCGCTAAAAAAGCACTATGAATGGGGAGGAAAAATTGAGGTAATATCAAGAGCCAAGGTTGAAAGTAAAGAGGATTTATCACTTTGCTATACCCCCGGAGTAGCTCAGCCGTGTCTTGAAATAAAGGACAACCCCGAGCTTTCGTTTGAGCTGACAAGGCGTTCGAATTTGGTAGCAGTTATAACAGACGGCACAGCCGTCTTGGGTCTCGGGGATATAGGTCCTGAGGCAGGAATGCCGGTTATGGAGGGCAAGTGCGCACTGTTCAAGGAGTTCGCAGACGTCGATGCGTTCCCTATATGCCTTAAAACAAAGGACGTCGACGAGCTTGTCAGAGCAATTTATCTTATATCAGGCTCCTTCGGCGGCATAAATCTTGAGGATATCAGCGCACCCAGATGCTTTGAGGTCGAAAGAAGGCTTAAGGAGATACTCGATATCCCTGTATTTCACGATGATCAGCACGGAACCGCCATTGTCGTTGCAGCGGCGCTCATAAACGCTCTGAAGGTTGTCGGAAAAAGGATTGAGGACGTCAAAACGGTCATAAACGGTGCAGGCTCTGCCGGAACAGCAATTGCAAAGCACCTTATGAACCTCGGGTTAAAGCATATCATAATGGTAGACCGCTTCGGAATTATTTCGCGTGACGACGAGACGCTCAGCCCTGCCCACAAGGAAATATCGCATATGACAAACGAAGACTGTATGCACGGAACACTTGCCGACGCCATGAACGGCGCAGATGTTTTTATAGGAGTAAGCGCCCCGGGTATCGTCTCGAAGGAAATGGTTTCTTCGATGAACAGCAGCGCAATAGTTTTCCCGATGGCAAACCCCACTCCCGAAATCATGCCCGACTTGGCAAAAGAGGCAGGAGCGGCAGTTGTCGGCACAGGAAGATCTGATTTTTGCAATCAGATAAATAATGTTTTGGCGTTCCCCGGCATTTTCAGAGGTGCTCTTGATTGCCGTGCAAGCTGTATCAACGAGGAAATGAAGGTTGCAACGTCTTACGCCCTTGCGTCGCTCATTCCCGACAGCGAGCTTAGCTGCGACAATATAATCCCCAACGCTCTTGACAAGCGTGTTGCGGCGGCTGTCGCAAAAGCTGTTGTGGACGCAGCAATTGAGACCGGTGTGGCAAAAAAGCAATAGTATCATTTTATAAAGTTATACTTTTACTGTATTTTACTTTTAACCGAAAAAATTTGACATTCATCTTACTATCGGCTATAATAAATTTAAACATTAGTCATGATTATTTAAATGTGCTGTCTTTTGCAACCGAAGGCAATTCGTCGGCAATGGTAATTGCATTATTTGCCTATAACGCTGTACTTAGAGATTTATTTACAGTGCATTCGCTCTGTCGGCTGCAATGCAGATCATTAAAACAGCATGACTAAGGGTATAAATTATAAGGAGAATAAAAAATGAAAAAGATTATTTGCAAGAGAGAATACGATACCGAAAACGCATCACTTGTCAAGAAGGTTACGGTCGGCGAGTTCGGCGAGCCTGACGGTTATGAGGAATCACTCTATCAAACAGAGGGCGGTCTTTACTTCCTGTATGTCAACGGCGGCGAGGAATCACCATATCCGAAGGAAAACATCAAGTCAATTTCAAAGGCAAAAGCCGCTGAATGGCTTAAAGACAAGGAATAAGCAAACGAAGGCTTTGTTTATATTGTGTTTAACGAACAATGTGGCTCATTAATTGTGTCACATTGTCGTTTTTTAAGCGGCAGTTTATGATAAAAGTAAACATTCTCGTCGTTGATAAAAGGAACTTTTTATATTGCAGCAAAAGCGACAATAACGGAATAGGACTATCACAAGCTCGAAGGCTTTGTGCTGCTTGGCGCAGTCTATCCGAGGGCAATATGCAAAATGAAAGTGGGTTTTTAAATGCCGTATATAAATATTAACAGCTTGAATATATACTATGAGGAATTCGGCAGAGGTGAAGCGCTTCTGTTTTTACATAGTCATTTCAGCAGAGCCTTGCTGGCATTTTCAGCGCAGATACTCCCCTTCTCCGCCAATTACAGATGCCTGTACCCCGACTTCAGAGGACACGGGCGGACAACCTGCGAAAGTCTAAACTGGAGCTCAAGAATCATCGCCGACGATATGTCAGACTTCATGAACGCTTTGGGGATAAAATCCGCTCATCTGCTCGGATACAGCTGCGGAGCATATGTCGGCTGCTATATGGCGGCTAAGTATCCTGAAAAGGTTAAGAGCCTTGTAACTATCGGCGGAGGTGCTTACCCAAGACCGCAAGGAGCGGATGATTTTCTGCCTGAAAAGCTCATTGCAAATAACGACACAGGATTTATTGAGGACATCAAGATAAGACACAGCGACGCCCACAGAGGCGACTGGCAGACATATTTGCGCACCACCGTCGCAGATTGGAAAGCTCATCCGAATTTAACCGACGCCGAATGGGCTTCGATAAAATGTCCTGCGTTCTTTATAAACGGTGAAAATGATACGTTCGGAACCTGCTCCGAGCTTAAGGATAAGGTTCCCCATGCAAAAACATATGAAGTTAAGGGCTGCGGACATCGTCCGCACTTTGTAACAGAGCAGGCTAAGGAGCTGAATAGTATCATTCTTGATTTTTATCATGATGTTGATAGGTCAGCACCCTGCAGGTAGGCATTGCAGCACAAAGCCGTCGCACTATTGCTGTGACTGTTTATGCTGAGACTTTATACTTATTATCGTTTAAAACTACATCAGTTTTAAATCGGACAGAAAAGAGTTTTTCGATAATACATTTCAACATACGGAGATGATTTAATCATGAGCATAGCACTGATAACAGGCGGCAGCTCTGGGATTGGCTTTGAGACTGCCAACGCTCTGAGAGAAAAGGGCGTAACCGTATACGAAATGAGCCGCCGTGAAAGCCATCAGGATGGCGTTATCCATCTGAGCGGCGATGTCACGAATAAGAAAGACATCGAAGCGGCAGTCAATACCGTTATATCCAAAGAAGGCAGGATCGATATATTAATTAATAACGCCGGCTTCGGTATTTCCGGAGCAGCGGAGTTTACTCCGCTTGAAGCGGCACAAAAGCAGTTTAACGTCAACTTCTTCGGGCTTTGCTCCATGTGCTCAAGCGTTATTCCGCATATGCGCAAAAACGGCGGCGGCAGAATTGTCAATATCTCTTCTGTTGCAGCGGTTGCGCCTATCTCGTTTCAGGCTTTTTACTCCGCTTCAAAAGCCTGTATCAACTCATACTCGATTGCCCTCGGCAACGAGGTCAAAGATTTTGGAATTTCGGTTACTGCGATTATGCCCGGAGACATCAAAACCTGCTTCACTGACGTTCGTGAGAGTGAATATATCGGAGATGACATCTACGGCGGTAAAATACACCGTTCAGTTGAGAAAATGGAGCGTGACGAGAAAAACGGAATGTCTCCGCAGTCAGCCGGGCGGTATATTGCAAAGATTGCCTTAAAGAAAAAGGTTAAGCCCTTATATGCTATCCGTATCGACTACAAGTTCCTATCGGTTTTAGCAAGAATTCTGCCTGTGCGCACTCTAAGTTGGCTTTTAAGAAAGCTTTATGTGCTCTGAGCGCATCAAAACAATATGAGACGGAGATGAATAATTTATGTCAAACAGAAGTATTATCAATTTCAATAACGACTGGCGCTTTTCAAAGCTCTCGGGTACAGCTTTTTCCGATGTCAACCCTTCTGACATCAAAAGCGCCGAGTG
This sequence comes from Ruminococcus sp. UBA7158, assembly GCA_002491605.1. Classification (GTDB taxonomy): domain Bacteria; phylum Bacillota; class Clostridia; order Oscillospirales; family Ruminococcaceae; genus Faeciplasma. Next base: position 19,987 of record DKWG01000007.1, on the reverse strand, counting down.
GGAAAACGTAACTCTGCCGCACACATGGAACAAGGACGACTGCTGCGGCGCATGGGCTGACGGAATATCATCTGACTCAAGCTTTTTTCAGGGAATGGGAGTTTACAAAAAAAGCTTTCTGCTGCAATCCGAAGAGTTCTCAAACCGATTGATATTTGTTGAGTTTGAAGCAGCAAACACCGTCGCCGAGGTCTTTGTCAACGGTGTGAACTGCTGCCGACATGAGGGCGGCTACTCTGCATTCAGAGCTGATATAACTAAATATGTGCGCTTGGACGCAGAGAATCAGATAGTCGTCTTTGTTGATAACTCCCCCACTGATTTTATCGCTCCGATACAAAATCAGGGCGACTTCACCAAAATGGGCGGACTGTACCGTGATGTAAAGCTGATCGCCGTAAGCAAAACGCATATTGACCTTTGTGACTTCGGAACGTCCGGAGTATACATCACGCCTAAAAATATAAGCAATGACCGCTGTGATGTCGACATATGCGTCAAGCTGAAAAACGACTCTGACTCAGCAGAAAATGTAACCGTCAGCGCTGAAATCATTGACGCTGACAACAATGCGGTCGCTCAAAGCGTTTGTAAAAAGCAGATCGGCGGAAACGAAGCTTATGATGTCACCCTGCTGCTTAATCTGTGCGACATTACACTGTGGCAGGGCGTTAAAAATCCGTATCTTTACACCGCTGAAATAACCATTGAAGGTAGCGAAGGAATTTTAGACGGCTTTAATGAAACGTTCGGAATCAGAAGCTTTGCTATCGACCCTGACAACGGCTTTTACCTCAACGGTGTACACACAGCTCTCCATGGCGTCAACTACCATCAGGACAGCTTTGAACACGGCTGGGCTATGACTGACAGTGAGCGTCGACGTGACTATCAAATGATGCTCGATATGGGCGTAAACAGTGTCAGAATGGCACATTACCAGCACTCAAGCCATGAGCTTGATATTTGCGACAGGCTGGGTATAACAGCTTGGTGTGAAATCGGAATCGTCAACAAAATGTCCCCCGACGACTCGGACAGGCATACTCTGTCGGAAAAGTTCAAGGACAACGCCAAAACTCAGCTCACAGAGCTTATACGTCAAAACTACAATCACCCGAGTATAATCGTTTGGGGAATAACCAACGAGCTTTACCAAATGACAGACGAGATATTCGATTTTTACTGTGAACTGAACCGACTTGCAAAAGATGAAGATAAAACACGTCTGACAACCTTTGCGGACAGCCAGTTTTGGGGCAGGTTTAAAACCGATATGCCGACTGATGTTTTAGGCTGCAACAGATATTTCGGATGGTACAAGGACGCAGGTCCTGCCGAAAAGTTCGGCGAATGGCTTGATATGTATCACGAAGGCGTTAAGCAAGCAATCTGCGTTTCGGAATACGGCGGCGGTGGCGCAGCATCTATGCACAAGGACAATATTGTATGGGAAGATGAGATAGACCCTTGGGGACTTCGTCACTACGAAAACTACCAGTCGGCAATGCACGAAGTAATATGGTCGCAATTTGCCAAGCGCAGATATCTATGGGGCAACTATGTTTGGTGTATGTTTGATTTTCCGTCAAACGGCAGACGTGAGGGAGACACCATCGGTCAAAACGACAAGGGACTTGTCACCCGAAACCGAATCCCGAAGGATGCTTACTATTTTTATAAGTCAGTGTGGAATCCCGAGCCGATGGTATATATAACCGAAAAGCGCCACAATAAGCGCAGCAGATTTGTACCGGCGATCAAGGTCTATTCCAACGCCGAAAGCGTCACGCTGATTGTCAACGGCGCTGTTTACGGCTCTGTTCGCAGCGATGAGCTTGAAGATAAAACAGTTTTTGAGTGGAAGGATGTTGAACTTTTAAACGGTCTGAATCGGATTGAGGCTGTGGCTTCGTTTGAGGATTTGGGCGAGATTAGGGATTGTGCGGAGTGGGAGTGCGAGTGAGACGTCATATCTTTCCCACCTATACTTCTTCATAAAGACCGACAGCATCAAAGCTGTCGGTCTTTATCTACAATTGGATTAGATTTATATTCAGTAAAGCAATGCGATGCGAAAAGCCCTCCTCAGAATTCCCGAGGAGGGCTTTAAGTTACTTATTCAGCTGACAAATAAATTACAGCTCAGCGAAGTACTTGATGGTTCTAACCATCTGGCTGGTGTAGGAGTTCTCGTTGTCGTACCAAGAAACAACCTGAACCTCATAGAGGTCATCAGCGATCTTAGCAACCATGGTCTGAGTAGCATCGAAGAGTGAACCGTATCTCATGCCGATAACGTCAGAAGAAACGATAGGATCTTCGTTGTAGCCGTAGGACTCAGAAGCAGCAGCCTTCATAGCAGCGTTGATGCCTTCCTTGGTAACATTCTCGCCCTTAACAACAGCGGTGAGGATGGTGGTTGAGCCTGTGGGAACAGGAACTCTCTGAGCAGAACCGATGAGCTTACCGTTGAGCTCAGGAATAACAAGACCGATAGCCTTAGCAGCACCAGTAGAGTTAGGAACGATGTTAGCAGCACCTGCTCTTGCTCTTCTGAGGTCGCCCTTACGGTGAGGACCATCGAGGATCATCTGGTCGCCGGTGTAAGCATGGATGGTGGACATGATACCGCTCTGTATAGGAGCATAATCATTGAGAGCCTTAGCCATGGGAGCGAGGCAGTTAGTTGTGCAGGATGCAGCAGAGATGATAGTGTCATCCTTGGTAAGAGTATTCTCGTTTACGCTGAAAACGATAGTGGGAAGATCGTTGCCTGCGGGAGCAGAAATAACAACCTTCTTAGCACCGGCATCGATATGAGCCTGGCTCTTCTCCTTAGAGCAGTAGAAGCCTGTGCACTCTAATACTACGTCAACACCGAGCTCGCCCCAAGGAAGATCCTTAGCGTCCTTCTCAGCATAAATCTTAAGTGTCTTGCCGTCAACAGTGATTGTACCGGCTTCGTCATCAGCTGTTACTGTGTGAGCACCTTCGCCGATTCTTCCGCAGTAGCCGCCCTGAGCGGTATCATACTTGAGAAGATGAGCGAGCATTGAAGGCTTGGTGAGGTCGTTGATAGCAACAACTTCGTATCCCTCAGCGCCGAACATCTGGCGGAAAGCGAGTCTTCCGATTCTTCCGAATCCGTTAATTGCAACTTTTACTGACATTGGTTTTTCCTCCTATTATTCATTGAGTAAGTTCAGTCTGCAAGCAGACCGGCGAGAGAATGATATTATTCTTCCGCATAAATTACCCAATTATTTTGCATATATTATTTTACACTATATCCAACGCTTTTTCAAGTAGTTTATCCAAAAAATATATATGATTATCGTGAATTTTTACAGTATAAAATGTGCAAATTGTGATGAAATGATGTTGCAGCGGTAAAACGGCGCACAATACAATCCGCCGAATCCGCAAAACAGCAGAATAAATACAGCGGCATTAATGGTTTATTTGAACACAATTATGAGTCTAATATGCACACTCGCACTTCTATTTCGTCCCTACTCATAATATACATTAGTAAAATGCAATTAGGAGTGAGCTTATGACGGAAATACCAATGAACCGTTGGGACGCTGAAAGACCCGTCATCTTAGGCGAGTACATAATCGAGCATAAAGCCACCGTTAGACAGGCGGCTCGTGAGTTCGGAATAAGTAAGTCTACGGTGCATAAAGACGTAAGTGAACGCTTAAAAAAAGTAAAGCCGTCGTTGTATAAAGAGGTTAAGGTTGTTCTTGATATCAATAAGCAGGAAAGACATATAAGAGGCGGAGAGGCAACAAAGCAAAAGTATTTGAGTGCCTCGATGAAATAATGTGCTGAGAAGCTCAACAAGACGATATAAATATGTGAGTATGTAAAAAGCTGCACGGAGCCTAATACGGTTCCACGCAGCTTTTTACATATTTTATGAAGGAAATGATGAAATTACTCTTCGATCACAATCTCATCAGCATCGTTTGCCGTGTCATTGCCGTCATCCGGCTTTTCATAGCCGCAAACACATATCCCGTCAGCGCCGAACTCATGAGGATATGTTAAGATTATTCCCCTGTTAGCGCCTGTTCCTATAACCGCATGATGCTGCTCGTTGATGTAGATCTGACCTATAAACTGTCCCTTCTTGCTTTTGACAGTGGGCTTTACCGGCTTATTGTCGCCTTCTCTCGGGCTGATGTCGCATAAAAGCTCATCTGCATGAGTGAACTCAGCATTTTGAGTTATCAAAATCTGGTTGATAGTCAGTCCGTCCTCTCTTGCAAATACCGTCAAGGTGTACTCGCCTGCCGAAAGCTCAATAGGTCTCTTCTCGCCGAACCATTTGGTGTCTCCAAGCTGTTCGCCGGTTGCGCCTATATACTCGTATCTGCTGTCCATAGCTATGTAATAAGAGTCTGCGCCGTTATCGGGGTTAGACATATTAACATATACATAGTATGCACCGGGAGTCTCAACCTTGAACTTAAATTGCAGACAGGGTGCTGTGCCGTTAAGCTCTTCCCATGTTCTGTACTCCCAGCGATCGTTGGTATCAGGGGTAACCTGCATTCCTACTCCGCTTTGAGTCCATGTGTGATCGTCGGATGCGGCACTGTAGCCTGCATACTGACTGTTTTCAAGAGCGCTTATCGCATTGATATGAGTCTGCTGCGTCGTTGGGACAGGTTACGTTGACGTAGAGGTAATAATCGCCCGGCTCATCGATTCTGAATGTATATGAAGCACCGGGAGCCTTGCCGTTCAGCTCGCTCCAGTTAGTCGCAGTCCAATTCGTTCCGACGTCGGGAAGGCTCTTTATACCCTTATCGAGCAATTCCCAGTGAGCTGTACTGTCTGTTGTGTATGCGTAGCACTATTGCACAACCAAAAAGTACAAACACAAAGTGAAAACGTGTTGAATGTGAATACTGACGCTGATACTGATTCAAAGTAAAGCAAACAAAAAACCCGCAAGAAATCCACATTAAGCGAATTTCATACGGGTTTTAAATACCTTATTTCTGTTCAGAAAAGCAGTATGCCTTACTTCATAGCCTCTTCAACAGCAACAGCGCAAGCAACAGTAGCGCCAACCATCGGGTTGTTGCCCATGCCGATAAGTCCCATCATTTCAACGTGAGCCGGAACTGAGGATGAGCCTGCGAACTGAGCGTCTGAGTGCATTCTTCCCATTGTGTCGGTCATGCCGTAGCTTGAAGGACCTGCAGCCATGTTGTCGGGGTGGAGGGTTCTGCCTGTTCCGCCGCCTGAAGCAACAGAGAAGTAGCTGACACCGTTTTCGTTGCACCACTTCTTATATGTGCCTGCAACGGGGTGCTGGAATCTTGTCGGGTTGGTTGAGTTACCGGTAATGGAAACACCGACGTTTTCGAGCTTCATTATTGCAACGCCCTCGGGAACGTTATCTGCGCCGTAGCACTTAACGTCAGCTCTGGGTCCCTTTGAGTAAGCCTTCTCATAAACAACCTTAACCTCTTCGGAGTAAGGATCGAACTCGGTTTCAACATAGGTGAAGCCGTTGATTCTTGAGATGATGAAAGCAGCGTCCTTGCCCAAGCCGTTGAGTATAACTCTTAAGGGCTTAACTCTTACCTTGTTAGCGTTGAGAGCAATCTTTATAGCGCCCTCAGCAGCAGCGAAGGACTCATGTCCTGCCAAGAAGCAGAAGCACTCTGTCTCCTCGGAAAGGAGCATCTTGCCCAAGTTGCCGTGACCCAAGCCAACCTTACGGTTTTCAGCAACAGAGCCGGGGATGCAGAACGACTGAAGACCGATACCGATTGCAGCAGCAGCGTCAGCAGCCTTAACACAGCCCTTCTTGATAGCAATAGCGCAGCCTACAGTGTAAGCCCAAACTGCGTTTTCAAAGCAGATAGGCTGAGTTTCTCTTACGATCTTATCGCAGTCGATACCCTTAGCAAGTGTGATTTCCTTGCACTCTTCGATTGAAGAAATGCCGTATTCAGCCAAAACGGAGTTGATCTTTTCAACTCTTCTTTCGTAGTTTTCAAATAAAGCCATGATCTTAACCTCCTATTACTGCTTGCGGGGGTCAATATACTTAGCGGCTTCTTCAAATCTGCCGTAGTGACCCATTGCTTTGTTGTATGCGGTTGTAGGATCGTCGCCCTTCTTGATGAAGTCGGTCATCTTGCCCAAGGATACGAACTCGTAGCCGATAACCTGATCGTCTTCGTCAAGAGCCATTCTTGTTACATAGCCCTCAGCCATTTCGAGGTATCTTACACCCTTAGCCTTGGTTCCGTACATTGTACCGACCTGGCTTCTTGTTCCCTTGCCCAAGTCCTCAAGACCTGCGCCGACCAAAAGACCGTCCTCAGAGAAAGCAGACTGAGTTCTGCCGTAAACGATCTGTAAGAACAGCTCACGCATAGCGGTGTTGATAGCGTCGCAGACGAGGTCGGTGTTGAGAGCTTCCAAAATGGTCTTGCCGGGGAGGATTTCAGCTGCCATGGCTGCTGAGTGAGTCATACCGGAGCATCCGATTGTCTCAACCAAAGCTTCCTCGATAACGCCTTCCTTAACGTTAAGAGAAATCTTGCAGGCGCCCTGCTGGGGTGCGCACCAGCCGATACCGTGTGTAAAGCCGGAAATATCCTTGATTTCCTTAGACTGCACCCACTTGCCCTCTTCGGGAATCGGTGCGGGACCGTGCTTAGGACCCTTTGCCACACAGCACATCTGTTCAACTTCGTGTGAATAATTCATAGTGGTAATTACTCCTTTCAAAAGTGTTTTGCATCCGAAATCAGCCTTAAAAACCTGCAAGCGAAATAAAACGCCTGCACAAAGTCAGCATAATCAACCGACTGCTTCAGATGTAAAGATTTGCGAATAAATACGAGTGTATTATACATCAAACAGGCAAAGAATACAAGATGTTTTTCAAGATTTGTTTAACATACATAAAATAAGCTTGATAAAGCTTCAATATCATTGCAATTTATCTTGAGTCAGGATTGTATTACTTATGAAACATGAACAATACTTAAAAAGGAGTTTTGAACATGAAAAGTACATTAATCAGCAAGCTCATCTCAAAAGCGTCGGCACTCACCTTGGCGGCGGTTATACTGTCAACCGTTGCACTGTCGGGGTGCGGACAAAATAACGGCGGCGACGTTAAAAATACAACCGAACCCGGACGCATAAATGCGTCTGAACCGAATGACGCCGCTGACTCCGATAACAATCAGGATGTTTCAGACCCGAACGTGACAAACACTCTCGGAGAGGAAGATGATACAAACCCATCGCAGGGCGCAACCATAAGCAACGCCGTCGTTGTCTACAAAAGCGTTCTTCATGAGCTTGATCTTTGCTCGTTTTCCTGCGTGAGCGACCTTGACGGCTCGGGGAGCATTGAGCCGTTTACGCTGTCGGTCAAGCTGTCGGATATAGTTAATGAGAACGGAGAACCCGTGGACGCCGAAAATGAGTCGATTACTTCAATCGACATTGAGTTCGACGGAGAAATAATGGACAGCTACCCTGCTCAGCTCGGAACCGTTAATCGTGTTATCATCAAAAATTCCGTCGATGTTACCTTTGAACAGATGGATGAATACGAAAAGCTGTTCAGCTTTGACGACGACTTGATGTCAGAGGGCGACGAGCAATTAGCCTATATAGTTGAAGACGCATACGTTTTGCGAGCCGAAGAGTCTTGGGACGGTGAAAATGCCACAATCTTAGCTTATGCTTATATGAAAGACGGTGGAGTATATGACCTTGTCGAAATTTCAGTGCCCAAAAGACTTATAAAAAACGAGCAGAAGGAAGCAGTTGAGGTTTCGGATATTATTTTAGGACAGTGCATTGAGTTTGCTTATATGTCCGCTTCGGAAAGCCTTGCCGACTCACCTGTTATAAACGTGAGCGATGTCGACTACTTTGTCGTTAAGGATGAATGCGTTTATGTGTCCGAAGAATCGCTCGATGTTGCGATGAACGCATGGGAAATTGAATAAAAGCCCTCGCTTTTTCATAAAGCTGCGCAGGACAGGCAAAGAACAGTCCTGCGCAGCTTTTCGTTTTTATGAATAGCAGTGTCCCCAAAGCCGCTTTGCGTATAGTTTATTTAATCTTACCTTAAGCGAAAAAATTAAACTGCAAATATGAAAAACAAGCTAATTTATCTTATTGATATTAGTAAAGCTATGTGGTAGTATTAAAATATACAAACACACAAACAGCTTTTATGCAGCAATATTCACATATTGCCTTTTGCAATGAAATACGCATTGAGCGGCTTTAGCGTGCGGAAAGGAATTGATTTTATGGACATTAAAAAGATATCATCTCCGGGGTCATTAAAAAGCGGCATGATATACCACGAGAGCTTTGATGATTTGCATATCAATACCCTCGAGTCAAGAAGCTATCACATTCCGTTTGCCAAGGGCGAGAATCCGTTTGAAGCAAGAACAGCTTCCTCTCGCTTTGAGCTTTTGAACGGCGACTGGAGCTTTAAGTATTATTCGAGCATTATAGATTTAGATGATGACTTCGACAGTATTGAGCTTCCGGATACCATACCCGTTCCCTCCAACTGGCAGCTTCACGGCTATGACATTGCCCAGTATACAAACGTTGTCTACCCCATTCCCTTCGACCCGCCGTATGTGCCGGACGACAACCCGGTCGGCATTTACTCAAGAAGCTACACCTACGTCAGCGACGGCTTGAGAAGAATAATTGTCTTTGAGGGCGTCGACAGCTGCTTGTATCTTTATGTCAACTCAAAGCTTGTTGGCTACACTCAGGTTTCCCATGCGATGAACGAATTTGATATCACACCTTATTTAAACGAGGGTGAGAACAAAATAACCTGCGTTGTTTTAAAGTGGTGCGACGGTACTTATCTTGAGGACCAGGACAAAATCAGACTTTCCGGAATATTCAGAGACGTTTATGTTCTCTCTCGTCCCGAAAAAAGACTTAAGGATTATGTTGTTAAAACTCCTATCGATCACGAAAACAGCACAGCAAAGGTAGTCGTTAAGCTTAAAGGAGCTGACGCCGAGCTTACACTTTGCGACGCAGACGGCAAAAAGCTATGCTCAGCCTCTGCAAAGGACGGCGAAGAGGCTGTATTTGACGTTGCCTCTCCAATGCTCTGGACAGCCGAGACACCTTATTTATACAACCTCCTGATTGAATCCAGCGGCGAAGTCATCGGCGAAAAGGTAGGTATCAGGGACATATGCGTTAAGGACGGCGTTGTTCTTGTCAACAACGTAGCAGTCAAGTTCAGAGGTGTAAACCGCCACGACAGTTATGCTGAAACCGGCTATGTTGCGTCGGTTGAGCAGATGACAAAAGATATTGTTATGATGAAGCAGCACAATGTCAACGCAGTGCGCACATCACACTATCCAAACTCCCCTATCTTCTATCAGCTTTGCGATAAATACGGTCTTTACGTTATAGACGAAGCCGACTTTGAGACTCACGGCTGTGTTGAAGTAATGTTTGGTTTTAGAGAGCTATACAAAACCTATAGTGCTATCTCAATTATATCTATGGACAAACGCTTTAATAAAGCTATTGTTGACAGAGGCGAAAAGCTTGTCACAAGAGACATTAACCGTCCCTGCGTCTTGTTCTGGTCGATGGGAAATGAAGCCGGCTACGGTGAAAACGTCAGAGACGAAGCCCTCAACATCAGAAGGCTTGACGACACAAGGCTTTTGCACTATGAAGGAGTTGCTCATAAATTTGACGACACCGAGGACGTCTTTGATGTCGTATCAAGAATGTATTCATGGGACGGCACATTTGACGATGTTTTAAGAGATGAAAAAGAAAAGCGCCCCTTCCTTCTCTGCGAATACTGCCACGCAATGGGCAACGGTCCCGGAGACTTAGAGGACTACCACGAAAACTTCTACAAATCAGACCGCTTCCCGGGCGGCTTCATCTGGGAATGGTGCGACCATGGTCTTATCATCGGTTACACCGAGGACGGCAAGCCGAAATACGGCTACGGCGGCGACTACGGCGAACGCCACAACGACGGCAACTTCTGCATGGACGGTCTTGTCTACCCCGACAGAACACCTCACACAGGCCTAAAGGAAGTCAAGCAGGTATACCGCCCTGTAAGAGTATCGAAAACCGAAAACGACGGTGAATTCGAGCTTTGGAACTTACTCAACTTCGTCGATGCAGGTCAGATTTTAGACCTTTCTTATGAGATTACAAACTACGGCAAGGTTATAGCAAGCGGAAAATGCCCGTTCAGCGTTCCTGCCAAGTCAAGAGCAGTTATCACCATCCCGGAAGCTAAGGAAGTTGACGGCGAAAGCGTTTACATCAGGTTCAGCTTCACAGCTAAAGAGGACACAGCATGGTGCGAAAAGGGCTATGAGGTTTGCTTTGACCAAGCTTGTCTTAAGGAAGAAAACATCAAGCGCGTACCGTCATGCGAGGGCGATGTAAGCATAGCCGATGAGAGATTTAAAGTTACAGTTTCGGCAGGCAGTGTCACATATGTCTTTGACAAGCGAAAGGCTGAGTTTGTATCTATAGTCAAAAACTGCAAGGATATAATCAAGAATCCGATAAACTTAAACTTCTTCCGTGCACCGACAGACAACGACGCCGACAGAGGAAACTGGTACCGTGCGCACTTAAACGACTACATCGTTAAGGTTTATGATGTAAACGCAAGCGTTCAGGACAGCAAGGCAATAATCGAGGTCGATGAGTCCTTCGGCTGGAGTATGCACCAACCCTTTGGCTATGCAAAGGCAGTATACACCATCTACCCTGACGGAACACTTGACATAAACTGTGAGCTTAAAACAACAAATAAGGTTGAAATGCTCCCTCGCTTCGGCATAAGACTGTTCGTAGACAAGTCGTTTGACACTGCCGAGTACTACGGCTACGGTCCTTTGGAAAGCTACAGCGACAAGCACAGAGCTTCATACATGGGCTTATTCAAGGATAAGATCGAAAATATGCACGAGGACTACGTCCGTCCGCAGGAGAACTCCTCTCACTACGGCTGTAAGTATGCCATAGTTACGGACGGTGAAACAACCCTTAGGTTTGAAGCAGACGGCGATCTGAGCTTCAACGCCTCAGAGTACACTCAAGAAGAGCTTGCTTATAAGCGCCACAACTTCGAACTTACCAGATGCGAAAACAATGTCATCTGCGTAGACGGCGAAATGGCAGGCGTCGGATCAGCCTCCTGCGGTCCTGCACTCAGAGATAAATACAGAATCAAGCTCCCTGAGGTAAGCCTTAAAATCAAGATGTTCATCGATTGATTTAAAAGTTTCGGAAGATAGTTTGCGCTTAAAGTAACGAAAAAAGCAGTTCCTGAGTTTATCGGGAACTGCTTTTTATCATGTTGGCATTGTTTTCTCGTATGTCATTTTATATTACCCTCCTTGACATCTTGCCGAAAATGCGATAAACTAAATGACAGTGGAGTGCGGCAAATTTATCTCCGCTCATGTCCTTAAGCACCTTAGATGTTGGTTTTGCGTGTCCTACGTCTAAGGCATTGCTGTTACTTTAGTGCCTTGACAATTTCGAACTTGATATATTGCCGCTGTGCCCGTTTTGGTTTTAGCTTGCTGCATTAATCTTTGCTGAGGACTGTATCCGGCTCCTTTTTATTTCTGCGTGTGTTGTCTTGCGCTATGTACCGGATGCACTCTATAATTTGCGTGTCCGTTTGTCCGCCGGTCCTTAGCCGGTAGATTAATCTGGATATCTCTTTTACTGTCATCTTTTGATATTTCTTTTACTGTAATCGGACATATAGATCACAACAATAATGCAGCAAGTGAAGCCTTACAAAACAATATCAGCCATTTTCATATATTTAGCAGACATAAATTCAACCTTAGACACTGTAGCAGTATCTAAGGCTTTTATGTGCGAGCTATGGGATAAAGATAATTTTTGCATTTTCAAGTTATGATATCATATAAAATTAGTTTTGGCATATATACTCGGAGAATAAAGTTTAGTAACGAAAATAGTAACATTGTAAGTGAAAGTGAGTAGAATTAAGTAAAACTATATTTCCATAAACGCCTATATGTACGAATAAAGCAAACAGCAATCACTATATATAGCGATTGCTGTTGATTGGTGGAGCATACGGGATTCGAACCCGTGACCTCCACACTGCCAGTGTGGCGCGCTTCCAACTGCGCTAATACCCCATGCCTGATATGTTACCACACTTGAATCAAAAAATCAAGTGTTTTTTAATATTTTTCACAGCTTTTTGTGTCCATGCAATACAGGCATTAGTCAGCTCGGAACATTATCAATCAGTATCAACCCAATCACAATATACACAAGTACAAACGACCCTGCCGAAAAATACGGCAAGGTCGTTTTTTAACTGTACCGAAATATGCAAACCAATTTTGACTTACAAATAAAGCTTTTTGCTTACTTAAGCATTCCGACAGCATCGCCTATAGTTTTTTCATAAGCTTCCCTGCCGTATTTATCAACTTCCGCCTTATTCTTCTCGCCGTGCGTCAGACATCCTGCGCCGCCTATACAGCCGCCTATGCACGCCATGCCCTCGATGAAGTTGCCGTCAAGAACGTTTTTGCTCTTTTTAAGAAGTGCCATCTTGCAAGCCTCTATACCGTCGCACGCTACAGCCTTCAGGTCAAAATCGATGTCCTGCTCTTTAAGACCCTGAGCGACTGCGTCGGAAAGTCCGCCTGAACGAGCGAAAATTCTTCCGAAGTATGAAGCGTTGTCTAAAACATCCTCGCCCAGTGTGGTTATGTCAATATCCTTACTGTCAAACAGTGCCTGAAGCTCTTCAAAGGTCATGACGGCGTCGATATAGGGCTTAACGCTCTCAAGCTGAATTTCAGCCTTCTTAGCTGTACACGGACCGATAAACACAACCTTAGCCTTATCATCTGTGCTCTTTAAGTACTTAGCAAGCGTTGCCATAGGCGATAGGTTGTGAGACACATACTGTTCCATGTCAGGGAACGCTGTTTTAATGTATCTGACAAACGCAGGACAGCACGAGCTTGTTAAGAAGCCCTTCTCTGCAAGCTCCTTTGATTCAGCCTGAGCAACCATATCTGCACCAAGTGCCGCTTCTACAACCGTAAAGAATCCAAGCTCTTTAAGTCCCGATATAACCTGACCGAGCTTTGCATATGTAAACTGGCTGGAGATTGAGGGAGCAACAACGGCATAAACCTTGTATTTTTGATTGTTGTCGCTCTTTTTTATCATGTCAATAACATTTAAGATAAACGACTTATCCATTATTGCACCGAACGGACACTGGTAAACGCAGGCGCCGCACTGAATGCACTTGTCGTTGTCGATAGCCGCTGCGTTATCGTCGTTGATAGAAATTGCCTTGACCTTGCACGCTATCTGACAGGGACGCTTGCGGTTTACAATAGCTGAATACGGGCAGACCTTTGAGCACTGTCCGCACTCAACGCACTTGGTTTTGTCGATGTGGGCAACGTGGTTGTGGTCAAAGGATATTGCTCCTTTTCTGCAAACGTCCTCACAGCGGTGAGCTAAGCAGCCACGGCAGGAGTCTGTGACTTCATAGCCGGCAGCAGGACACTCATCGCAGGCTATGTCTATAACCTCGATGATATTGGGGTTATTAGCATCGCCGCCCATGGCGATTTTTACTCTTTCGGAAAGAATGGCACGTTCTTTATAAACGCAGCATCTCATGGTCGGAGTCTTTCCGGGCACAATCGTTTTTGGAATATCCAATACATTTTCAAGAAGTGTGTCGTTCCACGCCTGACGTGCAACTTCACGCAGCACCTTGTATTTTAAATGCTGCACCTTCGTGTCAAACTTTCTCATGTTTTCGACCTTTCCTTTCTCAACCGTTTGAATCAAGAGTCTTTTATTTCATTACAGCCAAGGAATTATTCGCCGCAGCTCGTTTGCCGAATATATATGAGCTTAGTATTAATCACACGGCTTTAAATCCGCTTGATTCAAAATTATATGTTTAAAAATAGCTTACCTTTATTCTCTTGCCCATTTTCTTGAGACAAGCAGACAGCTCCTCAACAAGGTTCATCTTTATATTGAAGTTGATAGGCAAATCCGGATTTTGATGTGCAGGGTTTACCGCACGTCCGACATAGAAGTTGATGTCTGTCGCTTCCTCGAACAAAAGGCGGCTGATAAGCGACGCTCCGTCCCTCTTAAAGCCCCACTGCTCATAGAGCTTGTTTTCGCCTAAATAATCCTTTGCGTATTCGACAACCCTGTTGACGGTTATAACGCCCTCAGTGACAAGGTCGACTCCTTCAATCTCAGCCGTCGGCGGTATATCGCTGTGTTCAAAGTTCAAGCTCGCCTTAAGAGGCTTGCGCAAAAACTTCGCAGCAATTGTCGACGTTGTTCCGCCGCATATAATGTGCTTGCCTTCCTTTGAGAAGAACAGCGACATCATTCTGTTAGCATCGTCACGATTAGACGGTGGTCCGAACAGCATATTCATCGGCTCTCTTTTTCTTATTCTTACAACGCAGGCTGTGGCGTCGTCGCCCGGCTTGCCGCCGTACAGCTTATTGCATTCGTCGACAAGCATGGTAGACAGCGTTTTCGCAGTGTATCCGACGTGCGACAAATCCTCCATGAACTGCGCAATGTCCTCACGCTTCCAGCCGAAGTTGTATGCCGTTCCGATTCCTGCGTGCGGACAGCCGTCGCTCATGGCAACAAAAATGTCGTTTTCCTGTAGATTGATGAGCGATTTATAAATCTTTTTGCCGCCGATGTTCATCTCAGTCTTGGGGTAATCCCAAATCTCCTCGTTGCGAATCACAATGACGTGCGGATTGTCATACTGGATGACCTCTGCGGTCTGATTGTTCATCAGGTGGATAATGGTAAATGTTGAGTATGCAACTCCGCGAACTGAGCAAACCGGGAGCGTTGCGGCAATCGTCTTAACGCATTCCTCTAAAGACAATCCCTCGGCAAGCATGGTGGAGATTATTTTTGATGTAAGTGTCGACAAGATACTTGCCTTTACACCGCTGCCCAGTCCGTCGGACAAAACGATAACGGTGGAATCGTCGCTCGGCTCTACAATGTCAACATGGTCGCCGCAAAGCTGCTCACCATCATGGTTGATACTTTTGTAGCCGATATCAGCACATAAATCATTCATCTGTTATAGACTCCTTCAGCTTAGTCAGCGCTATCTTTGTTTCGGCAGCAGTTTCGCCCAAAAGTGAAGCTATTTCCTGAACGATTCTCATCTGCTTGTCAACAACCTTGTCGGCAACATCTATTGTCTGTCGGCTGATGCTTTCCTTCTTTTCACGCTCCGACTCCTCGTCGGTTATGTCACGCATGATTCCGATAAGATGCCTTGAATCACGGTCGTATACAACTGTCTGCTCGACATAGCGCTTGTACTCAGCAAGATATACCCTCTCGTTGCGGACGGCGTTGCCTGTCTTTAAAACCTCTAAGAAGATCTTGGGATCCAGTATTCTTATAACCTGATCGCCCAAAACATCGCTTGCCGAGCGGATATTCATAATCTTTCGTGCAGAATCATTTATCTGCTGAACCTCAAGCTGCTCGTTCAAAACAATCAAGCCGTTAGGCGTGTTCTTTACAATTGCGTCTGAGAAGCTCTCTGCTCTGTCCTTGAGGAACGGCAGACACATTGAAATCTCCGCCTTGCCCTGACAAATTGCAATTGCCTTTTCACGGCAGGTATTGTAGCCGCAGGAACCGCAGTTTAACTCCTGAGATGGCTTAAACTTGCCCATCTGACGCAAAACGGAAGCGATCTCAGTTTCAGACGGCATAAGTGCCTGCTGTTCAATAACGTCAAAGTGCTTTCTTAAGTCGCAGGCGTCGGGCTGAGAAACCTCAAAGTCCTTCTCACCTGCATAATTCGATATCGCCATATACTCCTTGACAGTAGATGAGTTGTGATACTTTTCCATGACAGGTCCGCCGGCACAACTTCCGACGCAGGCAGACATCTCAATGAAGCATTTGTGAATCCTTCCTGCCTCAATGTCCTTAAGTGCGGCAATGCAGTTTTCAACTCCGTCGAGTGCTAAATATGTATATCCGGGTACATCCTGAACCATAGTTTTCAGCACACCGCCGACTGTCGGGAAGAAACGGGCACGGCTGCAAACGTCGCTGTCCATTTCCTGCTCAAGCTCTATATTCTCTGCCTTGAGCCACTCTGTGAGCTGTTCAAAGGTCAAAACAGCGTCTACAATTCCCTTATAGTATTCAGCTTCATCCTTTTTAGCAACGCACGGACCGATAAACACGGTTTTTGCATTCGGGAAGCGCTGCTTTATGTCACGGCAATGCGCCTGCATCGGTGACAGAATGTCTGCAAGATACGGCAGTGCAGCAGGATGATGCTTTTGTATCAACAGATTTATTGAGTGACAGCAGGAAGATATAATAACGTCCCTGTTGTCCTCTCGAAGCATTCTTTCATATTCGCTCTTTACTATCGTTGCGCCGACAGCTGTTTCCTCAACGTTGTAAAAGCCGAGCTTTCTGAGTGCTCTGCGCATTGAGTTTATGCCGACGCCGTCGTAATTTGCAATAAATGAGGGTGCAAGGCTGACGATAACAGGCTCGTCTCCCTGAAGCAAAACCTTTACCTTCTCTGTCTCATCGACAATTTCCTTGGCGTTCTGCGGACAAACAACGAAGCACTGTCCGCAAAGTATGCACTCGTTTCCGATTATATGAGCCTGATTGCCTGAAAAGCGAATAGCCTTTACAGGGCAATGGCGTATACACTTGTAGCAGTTTTTGCAATTTGATTTTTTTAAAGTCAAACAATTAGGCATATTCAATTATTTCCTTTCAAGTTTATTCAACACGTTCTCTTGGAAAAATTCTTTAAAGCCTTCCTTAGTCACACCTGTGTAAACATCATCGTCTACGGATATTGTAACGCCCACTCTGTTGCATTTGCCGGTGCAAAAGCTTCCTGCAAGCGAAATCTCGTTTTCAAGATGATGCTCCTCTATTGCTTTTTGTAAAAGCTCAACAATCTCAGGCGCTCCCTTGAGATGACAAGAGCTGCCGACGCAAATCTGAATAATCATATTATATTCCTCTTTCTGACATAAAGTCAAGTATTGAACGCATTTCAAAGCAAAACGACGCAAACAGCAAGCCTTTCTTAACACATCACATACGTCAAGAAAGGCAAAAATCCTGCAATCAAAATCTGCTGTCGGACTAATGCCATTTCTTTATATTGCAGCCCTGAACGTAACAGCCAAAACGTCAAAACGTGCAAAGCTCAGTAAGTATTAAAAATTTGCCTATTCAAGCGAAAAAATTCCGCTTCGCAGTTCATATAATATGAAACGCATTTATCAGCAAATTCTAAGGATATCTTCAAGTTAACGCCGACTCAAGGCCGATGCAGATGTATTGAAAAGCCGCATGACCTTGAAGCCGATGTCTGATATTTAGGTACAACAGCCGCTGAAGCCGTTAATTATACCTTAGCCTTTACGTTGTTTTCAAAGAATTCCGATACTGTCTCAGGAGATACTGAGAAGAATTCATCGTCAACCATTACACAAACGCCCTGCTGGCACTTACCCATGCAAAATGTTCCGCCAAGCTCAACCTTATCGCCGAGATTGTTCTGAGCAATTAAGTACTGAAGCTGCTCGACAACCTGTCTTGAGCCTTTGATATGGCAGGAGCTTCCAATGCAAACTGTAACTTTCATCGTTTTAACCGTACCTTTCATTTTAATGTCATATCAATAAATCGAACGAATAATAATCCTACCGCCCCGTAAAAGCAACATTTACTCGTAGTCGACAACATCAACCCAAGAGAGTAAGAACTCTCTTTCGTGCTCGTTGCCCTTTACGGACTGAGAAGCCGCTACAATCGGCATCCACTTTTGAACATACTGTCTGGCTGTGTTGCTCTTTTGGCAGAATAAATCAAGATACTGCTTTGCGCCGTCGATATCGCCGTTGAGCCAGAACAAAAGATATGTGCGCGCAGCGTCTGCCGAAGCGTTGCCCTGTGTTACGTGCGACCAGTCAAGGATATATGGAGTGCCGTCTTCTGTGATTATGATATTCGACGGGTTGAAATCACCGTGGCAAATCTTAACGTGCTTGGGCATTGACTCAAGGCGTGTGTGGAGGTCGTAGCGAGTAGTAGCGTCAAGCTCTGCCTGAGCAATTTTGCGGTTCATCTTATCCTTGAGCTTGTTGAGGTTGGGACAAGTCTTTGAGTGTACCTCAAGCTGCAAATCGACGAACATATTCATATACTTTTCCTTGTCGTCGGGGTTCTCTGCCATGAGCTGAGCAAGGGTCTTTCCTTTAATGTATTCGGAAACAATAGCCCACTTGCCGTCAATCATGCTTACTTCCAAAATCTTAGGGATGTTTAAGCCTGTCTCCTCAATTCTCGCCTGATTGAGTGCTTCATTTAAGACGTCCGACTTCGAGTAGTCCGGATTGAAAACCTTTATACACTTATCGCCGTCACGGTATATGGTTTTGTTATTTCTTACTGCTATAACTCTGTCAAGTTTCATTGCTGTTTCCTCCCTTATTAAGCCTTCTTGCCCTTGCGATATATAACCTTAACTTCATCGACCTTGCCGCCGTCCTCAACGTCTGCTGCTGTCGGCTTCTTGGTCTCGGTAAAGTGCTTGCCGCCGTAATAAGCATTGAGATACATCTGCTTTATCTCGCTCATGAGAGGATATCTCGGGTTAGCGCCTGTGCACTGGTCGTCGAACGCCTGCTCTACCATGTCGTCAAGTCTGTTAAGGAAGTCTGCTTCGTCTATTCCGTAATCCTTTATAGTCTCCTTGATTCCGACTCTTGCCTTGAGCTTGTTTACGGCTGCTATGAGGTTTTCAAGCTTCTGTTCATCGGTTTCGCCGCCGAGTCCGAGATAATCTGCAACCTCTGCATAGCGTGCAAGAGTATGCGGATGGTCATACTGAGAGAAGGTTCCCATCTTTGCAGGAGCTTCGCTTGCATTGAAGCGCAAAACCTCTTCAATCATCAAAGCGTTGGCAACGCCGTGAGGCAGATGGTGGAATGCACCGAGCTTATGAGCCATAGAGTGGCATACACCCAAGAACGCATTTGCAAATGCCATACCTGCCATTGTTGCGGCATTTGCCATCTTCTCACGAGCTACGACATCGGTCTGTCCGTTGTCATATGCTCTGGGGAGATATTCAAATATAACCTTGAGCGCTCTTAAAGCAAGACCGTCGGTGTAGTCGGTTGCAAGCATAGCCGCATATGCTTCGAGGGCATGAGTTACAGCGTCAATACCGGATGCTGCTGTAAGTCCCTTCGGTGCAGACATATGGAAGTCTGTATCAATAATAGCCATGTTAGGCAAGAGCTCGTAGTCGGCAAGAGGATACTTAACACCTGTCTTTTCGTCTGTGATAACTGCAAACGGTGTTACCTCGGAGCCTGTACCTGCCGATGTCGGGATTGCGATGAAGTAAGCCTTTTCACCCATCTTGGGGAAGGTGTAAACACGCTTTCTGATGTCGATAAAGCGCATTGCCATGTCCATAAAATCAGCTTCGGGGTGCTCATAAAGAACCCACATAATCTTTCCTGCGTCCATTGCCGAGCCGCCGCCGAGGGCAATTATAGTATCCGGCTGGAACGCACGCATCTGAGCAGCTCCCTCTGTTGCGTTTGCAAGTGTCGGGTCAGGCTGAACATTGAAGAAGGTGGTGTGCTGTATTCCCATTTCATCAAGCTTATCTGTTATGGGCTTGGTGTAACCGTTTTGATAAAGGAAGGAGTCGGTAACGATAAATGCCTTCTTAGCCTTTCTAACGCTTCTTAACTCATCGAGCGCTACGGGCAGGCAGCCCTTCTTTATGTAAACCTTTTCAGGTGTGCGGAACCAGAGCATATTCTCTCTC
>DKWG01000021.1 GCA_002491605.1 Ruminococcus sp. UBA7158 | reverse complement strand
GTCAATAACTCGTTTGTAAACAATTATTAATAAAATATTAAATAAAAAATCTGAAAAAAGTTTAAAAAAACTATTGACAATGCACAAATAGTATGCTATATTATAGACACAGAAGAGAGATAAAGGTCATGGAAAATAAAAAGGAGAGGGTTCCGATGAAGAACTAAGCAAACCCCTTAAGGTTTAACGAACAGCCAAGCAGCCAACATCACCGTTTTGAAATTCAGAAGAGGATGATGCAAAATGAAAGTGGCAAGAAGTGGAATTTAGTTAAAACTACAGACAAGGGAGTGTTTCCAATGAAGAGGTAAGCCCCTTCATCAAAAACAAACCGGCAAACCTAAGTCAACATACTTTTAAAAAGGATGATGCACTATGAAAGCAGCAAGAAGCGGAACAAGAGTCATAAAATAAATATGAAAGGTGTGAGTCCGGCATTCTGTGCATAGCTTGCTACAAGGAAGAAAAACAGCAGTTAATCAGCTAACCTATTAATAAGCTTGATACATCGGAGATGATTCTCATGTGGGAGATAAAGAAACGTCCCAAGCTTTAGATCAAGAAGTAAAGGTGTGAGTCCCAAAAAGGTCTTATGAAAGCTGTAAACAGCGTTTTGAAACTATAAAAGTGCAAAGGATTTGATTCCCATGAAACTGTTTAAAATAGCTATTAAAAATGACGCAGTGAAAGGGTGAGTCCAAAGAAGACTTTAGTTTAGCAGATGAATATCGGTCTGCATAGGAAAATTAAATATATACAGGGAGTACGATAAAGGTACTCCCTTTTTAGTGTGCTATATAAATGCTTGATTTAAAATAGTCTTGTAAGCTTGAAATTAATATGAAAAAGTGCTATTATAAAAGGCAAATGATTTATATACATATTGTCGGCTTAATCGATGACTTTTTATGATCTGTTTTTAGCTGACATCAATCAAAGCGGCGGAGGTCCCACAATGAATATTGCAGAATCCGGTGAGATGTATCTTGAGACAATTTATATACTTTCAAAAAAGCTTGGGTATGTTCGCAGCTTGGATGTAGCAGAGCATATGGGTTTTTCAAAGCCGAGTGTCAGCCGTGCGGTCGGTCTTTTAAAGACGGGCGAGTATTTAACCGTTGATAAGGACGGCTATTTATATCTAACGGACGCAGGCTTGGAAATAGCGGAAAAGATATACGAGCGCCACACATTTTTAACCGATTTTTTAATCAAGCTCGGCGTCGACGAGGAAACCGCCTCATGCGACGCCTGCAAGATGGAGCACAGCATAAGCGACAAATCGTTCGACGCAATTAAGCGCCGCTTTGCTGACTGTAGTTTTGACAAATAAGTTCAATCAATATGTTTTGCCGAATATCTAAGCTTTCTGAGCTGCATTAATCTGACAATCAAAGACTAATCTCTTAAGAAAAGCTTACTTCAAAGAAAGACATGGTTATATAAATGCTTTTAACTTTAACGACATCAAACAATTTAAAATATATTATTTGCTATATTATTACGGCAGTGATAATAGCGTCGGGGATTTTTATCGGCGTAAGGCTTTTGCTGAACAGAAAATACCGAACGGCAGCTACACATAAGCTTTTAACTCCGGGGCGATTTTTTGCCTTGGGCTTTTTGGGCTTGATATTGTTCGGCTCACTTCTTTTGTACCTTCCGATAACGCATAACGACGGTGTTGAGGTCAGCTATGTTGAGTCGCTGTTTACATCGACAAGCGCAGTTTGCGTCACGGGACTTGTAGCCTTCGATACTGCCGACACCTTTAACGTACTCGGTCAGGGCATAATAGCTTTACTGATACAAATAGGCGGACTGGGAATAGCATCTATAGGCATAGGCATAATGGCTTTGTCCGGGCGAAGGGTTAATATGAGGGAGCGATACTTAGTTAAAGAGGCTCTTAATTACAGCTCGTTCGGCGGAATCATGGATTTAGTCAAATGGGTTTTGATAACCACGGTTGCTTTTGAAGTGTCCGGCGCTGTTTTGAGCTTTTTCGTTTTTATCAGGGACTATTCCTTCGGTAAGGCTGTCTGGCTGAGTATTTTTCACTCAATAGCGTCATTTAACAATGCCGGTTTTGACATTTTGGGCGCGGGAGCAGGTCTTTCGTCGTACAAGAGCGATGTCTATATGAATATCGTGACGGCGTTGCTTGTTATATTCGGCGGCTTGGGATTTTTTGCGCTCAAGGAGATAATGTCGTACAGAAAAAAGCGGCGAATGACCCTGACAACCAAGGTTGTGCTGGCAACAACGACGGCACTGCTCGTTATAGGAACAATATTATTAAAGCTGTCGGAAAATATAACATGGCTCGGAGCGTTCTTTACAAGCATGACGGCAAGAACCGCCGGCTTTTCAACCTATTCGCTCGGCGAGTTTTCAAATGCCGGTTTGCTTATCGTCATTATGCTGATGTTTGTCGGAGCTTCACCCGGTTCTACGGGCGGCGGCGTCAAGACCACTACCTTCTTTGTTTTGATAAGCTCGGTATTCTCAATAATGACAAATAAGGATATGGGTGCTTTCAAGCGAAAATTCCACAGAGATACTGTTTTTAAGGCATTTTTGATTTTTATATCGTCGATTTTGATATGCCTGGTGTCGGCATATCTGCTTTGCCTGTGTGAGCCTGAGATTGGATTTATGCCGATATTCTTTGAAACTGTTTCTGCGTTCAGCACAGCAGGTCTTTCAACCGGTATAACAGCCGGTATATCGTCAGTCGGCAAGATTATCTTAATTATAACGATGTATATAGGAAGAATCGGTCCGCTTACGGCTGTTACTTTGCTGGCGGTCAGCCCCGCACCGAGTGTCTCAAGGGCTGAGGAGAATATATCTGTCGGTTAATGCAGAAAAGTGTATAGAACGAGCGTTGTTTTTAGCTTACAGTAAGCTTTACAAAAGAAAGGCGGAAGCACATTGAAAAAGACAAAAAAAGAACATAAGGAATTATACGGAATTATAGGCATGGGCAGATTTGGCTTTGCTTTGGCTCAAACTCTCAGCGAGACGGGCGCCGAGATTGTCGTCATAGACAAAAGTCCCGAAAGAGTAAAGGCTGCGCTCATGTTTACCGATAATGCGTTTACGGTTTCGGGAACGTCAAAGGAAATCCTCACTGAATGCGGCATACAAAACTGCGACACCGTCGTTATAGGCATAGGCGAGGACATTGCCACAAGCATTTTAACAACCTTGAACGCTTTAGAGCTCGGGGTTAAAAAGGTTATCTCAAAGGCGTCAAGCATTGAGCACGGCGCAGTGCTCGAAAAGCTGGGAGCGGAGGTTGTCTATCCGGAAAGAGACAGAGCGGTTGTTTTGGCGAAAAAGCTGACGTCCTCAAGGATCATGGAGTATATAACCGTAAGCGGTGAGGTCGATATAACAGAGTTTGAGCTTGCGCATATCGGTGAAGATATGACAGTAAGCAAAATCGGCTTCAGAAATAAGTTTGGTTTAAATGTCATCGCAATCAAGCATGACGACACAGTAATAACCGAAATAGGTCCCAACACTCCTATAGCGGACGGGGACGCTGTTTTGGTGTGCGGCACAAGAAAAAACATCACTAAGTTTGAAGCAAGTATTTGATAATACATTTTTAACGGCGGTGACAATATGAACGAATCAACGAATGTCGGATTTTTAAACAGAAATCAAATTAAATGGATTGCAATAGCCGCTATGCTGATCGACCATATAGCCTGGGCTTTTGTGCCGACTGAATCAGTTTTGGGTCAGATAATGCACTTTATTGGCAGACTCACTGCTCCGACTATGGCATATTTTCTCGCCGAAGGATATCACTACACCAAGAATATTAATAAGTACATTCGTCGTCTTTTGATTTTTGCGGTGATATCGTGGCCGGCATTTGTGTACTTTGAATTTGGATGCGCTGTTGTGTCGTTTGAAGGCGGCTTTTGGATTTATCCTCAGTTCGGTGTTATCTACACTTTGCTGTTAGGGCTTATGGCTATCAGGCTTTGGGACAACGAAAACCGTCCGAAATGGCTTAAGGTTCTCGGAGTTATAGGTCTGTGTATACTGTCGTTTGTAGGCGATTGGCCGATTTATTTAGTGCTTTGGTGCTTGTTATTCCATATTTACAGGGACGACGCTAAGAAGAAGTGGACGGCTTATACAATAGTAGCGATTGCCTGTTGCCTGATGATGCTCTTGATGTCAATACCATGGTGGACGAGCTTATTCATGATGGGCGTATTCCTAACTCCGTTTTTAATTCAGTTTTGCTATAACGGAGAGCAGGGGAGCAAGAACCCAATCAATAAATGGTTTTTCTATGTTTTTTACCCTTTGCATTTAGTCATACTCGGAATAATAAGATGGGTGTTAATATAGCTTTTGATTATTAATATTGGAGAGCAGCTATGACATATAAAGATTATTTGAATATTGCAATAAATCAGTCGGCGATTGATTTGTCCTGCGAGCCTGAGCATATGCTAAACGGCAAAGAGACTGTTGTGATATCAAAGGCAAGCTCTAAGGCGAGTGCTTTTTTAGACCTTCCGTTGCCGCTGAGCATTTTAAGCTTCGGCAGCGGAATTGTAGCTTCATGCTGCGAAGAGCTTCGTGATATTGCGCAGGATTATATAAGCACTCGGTCTTGGTATGAGTGCTTTTCGCATTCGGGTTTGATTTGTCTTGAACAAAAGCTCCGACCCTTAGGCTACTGCGTCAAGTATGAAGCAGTGCGCTTCCTGCCCGACTCCGATTCGATTCCCGAGTTATCCTGTAAGTACGAAATAAGGCGTCTTGAACAGAAGGATTTTGCAGACTTATATAGGGAAGAGTGGTCAAATGCTCTTTGCGAAAAACGCAAAAACCTTGACATAATCTGCTTTGGAGCGTATGACTCGGGAAAGCTTGCAGCGTTGGCGGGATGCTCTGCCGACTGCGAGAATATGTATCAAATCGGCATAGACGTTTTGCCGGAGTACCGCCGAAACGGGATAGCGTCTTGCTTGACGTCCCGCTTGGCAAAGGCTGTAATCGACGTCGGCAAGGTGCCTTTTTATTCAGCAGTGTGGTCGAATCTGCCTTCGGTCAGAAATGCCGTAAGGTGCGGATTCAGACCTGCTTGGGTTGCCATAGATTGCAAGAGAACGGCGAAGACATTAAATGAGACCGAGGTGTGATTTTTTGACAGAAAATTTTATTAACGATGAGCACTGCGATACAACGGAATGTGTAATAATAGGCGGAGCCGATATAGTTGATTACGACAGGATAAAAGGGTATATTAATGATAAGTGCTTTATTATCTGCTGCGACAGCGGACTTAAGCACATTGAAAAGCTCTCGGTTATGCCTGATTTGGTTGTCGGAGATTTTGATTCGCACGATAAGCCGAGCTTTTCGGTTGAGACGATAGTATTGCCGAGGGAAAAGGACGACACGGATACATTTTTCGCAGTTAAGGAGGCTGTGAAAAGGGGATTTATAGCTTTCACGATTTTGGGCGCAGTCGGGAACAGACTTGACCATACTTTAGGCAATATATCAATTTTGATGTATTTAAACAGTCTCGGCTTAACTGCAAGGCTTATAGACGATTATTCCGAAATGCAGGTTATATCCGACTGTATTGAGATTCCCAACTCATTTTCCTTTTTCTCAACTGTCAGCATAGACGGCACAGCGAGAGGAGTTTGCATAGAAAATGCAAAGTTTCCGCTTCATAATGCAGTTATAGAGCCGATTTATCAGTACGGTATAAGCAATGAGGTTTTACAGGGCAAAGCGTCAGCAAGAGTCAGCTTAAAAGAGGGAAAGCTTTTAATTATTAAAGTATTTTGATAACAATATATCAAGCTTAATTATTCGCCGATTTATAAATTTGATAAATCGGATTGATATAACTTTTAAATGAAAGGACAAAAACGTATGAAGGTAAACGATTATTTGCACGGCTTCTTAGTAAGCTCGATTACGGAGCTAAAGGAGTTAGGAGCGGATATGGTCCGCATGACACATGAAAAAACAGGTCTTGAGCTTGTTTGGCTGAGAAGAGCAGAGGAGAACAAAACATTCGGAATAGCCTTTGAGACATTGCCGTGGAACGATACAGGAGTTTTTCACATATTAGAGCACTCTGTTTTAAACGGTTCTGCTAAGTATCCGGTAAAAGAGCCGTTTGTCGAGCTTATTAAAAACTCGATGAACACCTTCTTAAATGCAATGACATACCCGGATAAAACGTTTTATCCCGTTTCCAGCCGAAATCACAAGGATTTTATCAATCTGATGCGTGTATACCTTGACGCCGTTTTTAACCCGTCCATTTATACAAAGCCCGAAATCTTCCGCCAGGAGGGCTGGCACTACGAAATCGATGAAAACGGCAGCCCGAGCTACAAGGGAGTAGTTTTTAATGAAATGAAGGGTGCGTTTGCAGATGCAGACGAGCTTATGGTCAACGCTATGAATGTTGCCATGTTCCCTGACACACCGTATAGATACGTTTCGGGCGGCGATCCGGCAAAGATTCCTGATTTAACATATGAGGAGTTCATAAACAGCCACAGAAGGTTTTATTCACCGTCGAATGCTTATGTTTATCTGGACGGCGACATGGATATAGACGCTGTTTTGTCCATAATAGACGAAGAGTATTTAGCCGGTCGTGAAAAAACCGAGCGCTTGGCACCCCCACCGATTCAAAAAGCAGTCGATGGCGGCGAGCAGGAGGTAATGTACGAAATATCCGCAGAGGAAAATCCCGACGGCAAGACAAGGCTTGCTTGGGGCAGCGTCATAGGAAGCTATGATGAGTTTGAGAAGCTTATAGCCGTAAGACTCTTGACGGATGTTTTGGCAGGAAGTAATCAGTCGCCGCTCAGCAAGGCTGTATTGTCTCAGGGACTGGCTGAGGATGTCATATTGAGCATTTACGACGAGGTATCTCAGCCGTGGATAAGGCTTGAAGCTAAAAATATCAAGGCTGAAAACGCAGAAAAGGTTGAAAAGGTTTTGTTCGACGAGTTAAGACGTCTGTCCGAAGAGGGTCTTAACCACGAGCAGCTTGAAGCGTCAATGGCAAACCTTGAGTTCAAGATGCGTGAGCGTGACTACGGCTCATATCCTCAGGGACTGATTTTCGGTATGACTGTTTTGGAGAGCTGGCTCTATGGCGGCGAACCGAGCGCACACCTTGAGGTCGGCGATCTGTTTGAAAGACTGAAAGTAAAGCTGTCAGAGGGCTATTTTGAGAAACTCATTGACGATGTATTTCTGTCTAATCCGCATCGTTGCAAGGTCAAGCTGACACCGTCGCACACAGCCGGTGAAGAACGCCGCAGTCTCGAAGCAAAAAGGCTCAGCGACGAGTCGCTGAGCTGGACTCAGGCAGACAGGCAGGAGCTTCTTTCACAGCAGAAATCTCTTATTGAATGGCAAAACAGCGAGGACACCCCCGAGCAGCTGGCAACGCTCCCGCGTCTTGAGCTGAGCGATATTTCGGACGAGCCGGAGGACATTCCAACAGAAATAACCGAGTGTTCAGGAATCAAGACTATTGTTCATGACATTGATACTTCAGGAATCGCATATATCAACCTTTACTTTGATGCTGATGATTTTTCTGCCGACGAGCTTTCAAAGCTGTCGTTTATGTCAAGACTGCTTATTGATGTAGACACTACGCTCAGCACAGCTCAGGAGCTAAACGACCGCTCACGCCTGCTCTGCGGAAACGTCTCGTTCTATGTTCAGACATTCACATCCTTTAACAGCAATACAGAGCGCCGAACAAAGTTTGTTGCGACCTTCTCAGCACTTGAAAAGAATGTTTCTAAGGCAACCGATTTGGTTATTGAGATTTTAACTAAGACTGTATTTAAAGATGAATCGTCTGTGCTTGACATCTTGAAGCAGACAAAGCTCGGAGCGTTCCAGAGTCTTGTAATGGGCGGAAATTCAATCGGTATAAAGAGAATTAACGCCCAGGTTTCGTCGGCAGGAGCAGCCGACGAATACACAAGCGGCTACACCTTCTATAAGTGGCTCAAGGAAAATGAGACAAACCGGAATTGGGAAAAGCTGAGCGCTGATTTAGAGGAGCTTCTTTCAAGAGTCGTCTCCAAGAACAGATTGACTCTTACTGTTACAGGACACAGCGGAGAGTATTTGGGCAAAGTCGCCGAAAAGCTGTCCGAGAGCTTAAAGGAAGCAGTAATTTCTGAGCCTGCTGAGATTAAGCCGCTCGGTATAAGACGTGAAGGCATTGTAATCCCTGCCGACATTGCGTTCGCGCAGAGGGGAGCAAGCTTGCTGGATTTCAACTCGCAGTACAGCGGCATTGCTCTTTTGGCGGCTAAGATAATAAGCTACAGCTTCTTGTGGAACGTCATAAGAGTTCAGGGCGGCGCATACGGCACAGGTATGCTCGCAAGGAATTCAGGTCTTTTAACCTGCTATTCCTATCGTGACCCGAGCGGTGCAAAGTCCTTGGAAAGCTATTTAAAATGCGGAGACTTTTTAAAGGATATGTGCTCACAGGACGTCGACCTGACAGGCTTTATAATAGGTACAGTCGCCGACGTATCACCGCTTATGACACCCAGGATGAAAGGCTCAATCGGCGACACCTATTACTTCATGGGCAGAACAAGGGAAGAACGCTGCAAGCTAATTAAAGAGATTTTGTCGGCAACTCCTGAAAAGCTGATTGAGATTTCAGGCAAGATTTCGTCTGCGTTGGAAAACGGAGGAATCTGCGTTGTTGCAGGTCAAAATCAAATTGACAAGTGTGACTTGGACTTTGTTGAGTCTGTATAAAGCTATGATTTTGCGCTCACAGTTTGCGAACAAGCTTATATGCTCACAGAGCTGTTAGTAATTAAATCGTAATCTTATCTTCATAATATGATCCTCTTATTGCAGGCTTGAATGGTCGGTCTGCTTTAAGGGGATTGTTTTTTGATAAATATGCCGGTCGTATCAATAGTTTTTCTAATAACAATAACAATATGTTATGCTTGCTATTTCACTGTTTTTAATTGCTGCATAGCAAATGTAGAAAAGTTTTCTATTTCTATTGACAAGAACCGTAGAAATTTTGTATAATATTTATGTTATATATGACATGATTTTTATAAAACCTGATTAAATTCGATGGTAATGTTTGTTGAAATTTTATATTTAAACATCATTGCTGTGAAAAAGCTATTTACATCGACACTCAAAAATTTCCGTATGAAATGAGTTGAATGCAATGACAAAATTTAAGAGAATACTTGCGGCAATGCTGACGGTTGTACTGCTGTTTCAGAGTCTTGAGCTAACCTTAGTCGTCAATGCATCTCAAATTTCCAACATAATGACTCCCACCGACATCATTCACGGTGCATACGACCCTGTATACCTCCCCGAAGAAGCATACATACCGGAATCAGACTATGAAGCCTTATTCGATCCTGTAAACCTCCGAGAGCCGGATAAAACCTACAGCCTTTTAAGCGATATCGAAAAGATAATGTGGCTGATGGATGTCAATGAATCGCAGGCTTATGTAATGCTCGGCTCATACGGCGACACTGCTCAGGCGGTTTATGAAGCACAGGAGTATTGGGCACTTTCAAACAATATGTACGGCGGAAGCTGTCCCGAAACTGTCAAAAGCTTGGTGTTAAACGGTGTCGGAGCGCAAAGGGCACTGTATAGCTATGCGGCGTCCGAAATACTCGGACTCAATCATTTAGACGCAATGCTCAGTGACGATGAAATCCCCGAGCTTTACGAGCTGACTGACGAATACCTTATCTACCTTGCCGGTGTATACTATCTGAGTCCCGAGTGCTTTAGGGAGTATTGCGCTGAAACCGGTATGACATCTGAGCTTACGGCTCAGCTGCTTAACGATGTCTTCAAGGAGCTTTACCCAAATAGCGGAATAGAAGCGCTTGCAGCAGATGAAGAGGAAATACCCAAGGCAGCGCCTTACTATGTAAACTCGTCCGAAAACGAAGCCGTGTCAGTGGTAAGCGGTTCGCTGATATATAAATACGATATAGCGCATATACCGGGCGTAAACGGCATGGATATAGACCTTACGCTTAAGTATGACTCAGCCTATTCTTCTATACCGGTTAAGGAGACGGTAAAGAGTGAGTATAGAACTGATCCGATAGTTGACAGCAGCGGAAATCGTATCGGAAGTAGTGAACGTTCAAAGACCACAACTACTTACGGTGACTATGACTGGTCGAATAAAACTGCTCTTATGCCTGCAAGCGGCTGGAGACTTGACCTCGACAGAATAGAAAAGAATTTCAGTACTCCTAAAATAGTCTTTACAGACGGAAGCGAGTGTGAGATTAATTCTAAAAACACATCGGATACCGTTACATATTCTCTTACGGGAATAAATTCAAAAAGACTAAGCCTTGAGCCGGATTTCGGCACATACTATGACTCAAAATATAAGCTTACATTTGAGGACGGAACAAAGGAATACTTCAATGATGACGGATACATAACAGCAAAGGTCGATAGATTCGGCAACAGGCTGACCTTTGTATATTCAGACATCAGTATTCCTGTGGATATTGTCGGCTCAGATGATGTATTCACTAAAAGAATGACCGTTTCAAACGGAACTTCAACTGTCAATATCGACTACAGCCTGACAAATCAAAGGGTAACCATGCCCGATGGCTCGGTAATACGCTTTAAGTTCACAAAAAGTCACGATGACTATCTGCTTGAATCAATAACAGACGCAGAAGGACTTACAACAACCTTTGAATACTACTCTGTTGTAGACGGTCCCGAAATCTATGGTAATTGTCATGAAGAATATAATGGGTTAGGCGTTTTAGTATACCGTTATGAATATGTACACGAGTTTTTGAATCGCTTAACATATAATTATATAAACAGGGTTACACATCCGACAGGCGCGGTTACAGAGTATACCTATGCAAAGGGGAAAAACAGATCCTTTAACGGCGTTTCAGAGCGAAAGGACATTGACAGGGGAAGAGAAACCGGTAAGGTTACATACAGCTATGACACTTCATCAACTGTCAGAACTGAGGGAGATTTAAGTAATACATATACATATTGGGATACGGGGTATGTTATTGATGAAACGTATTTCTTAGACGGACTTAAATATATAAATGATTATTCGTATGATTTATATTCTTCAAAAACAGGTAAGTTATCCGGTTTCGAGAAAAAAATCTATGGCAAGAGATATGGTACAATAATTGGTGCCGGCAGTCACTATGACAGCGAACTGGGCTGTTATGTCGGGCATCCGATTTACGATTTTGATTCTTATGCCACAGTCAAGGACTACTGCACCTACGATGTCTACGGCTGCGTCACCTCGAAAACCATAAACGGAGTAAAATACACTTACACCTACGACCCAACATACCACATTATGACATCCTGCCAGTACACATCGGGCGGAATGACTGTCAAAGAAGTAAATACACTGACTGCGGATAAAAAGAACATAAAGACCAAGTCTATATATGTAAACAATATTCTCAGCGGTAAAACCGAATATACCTACAACTCCAACGGCTGCGTTTTGACAACCAAGGAGTACAAAAGCAGCGAAAGCTATGTCCTTACAACAAATACATATAACCCATCGGGCTGGTTGGCTTCAACAACAACTGCCGGTGTAACTAAAAGCTATACCTACGACAGCATGGGAAGAGTCCTCACTGAAACCGACGGAAACGGCTATCTAACCTCATACACCTACGACTCAAAGGGAAGAATAACCAAAAAGACCAACCCCGATGGCACAAGCGAAAATAGATATTATACCGTTTCAACAAGTGAAAACAGTATGACTGTAGTCGATGAGGCAGGATATTATAAAAAATACGACTACGACCAATTCGGCAATCTGCTGACTGTTGTCGACAACGCAATAACCGTCAAATCAATAGTCTATGACGACCACTGGCGCATAGCCTCCGAACAAGACCTCAACGGAATAACAAGATACACCTACAACGCCAAGGGCGATGTCGCATCTAAAAAGGTATACAGCTTCACAAACAGCGAAACTCCTGTTTATGAGGAACAGTATGTCTATGACTTCGACTGCGACCTAAAGATCAAAAAGAACACAAAGACATTGTAGGCGACAGCAGCTCGCCATCACTCATAACCGTCAGCTATATAGATATGCGTGACAGAGTTGTGAAGGAAGGACAGTCCGACGGCACAACCGAGCTTCTGACATCATATACCTACGACGCATTGGGCAACAAGCTTACCGACCTTTCGCCTTTAGACGCTCAAAACGGCTGTACCTCAACAAACAGCTATACCTATGACTATGCAGGAAGACTGAAAAGAACAACCGACCCACTCGGAAATACCTCGTCAACCTCATATGACTGGCTCGGAAATGTTACTTCAAAGACAGACCCGTCGAGAACAACTGTCACTTATACATATGATGATTTCGGAAGAGTACTTACGGAAACTGTACCGATAGACTCTTCAAATACGAAGGTAACATTATATAGCTACGACGGCAACGGCAACAAAATACAGGAGGTAGTATATCCACAAGGCACAAGCGCATATTTATCCAGACGGACAGACTATACCTATAACCAAAGAAACCTGCTCACCGAGGTAAAGCAGTATACATCAGAAACCGAATACATCATAACCGCCCAATACACCTATGATGTAAGGGGCTTAATGACCTCATCTAATGCCGGCGGATATGTAACAAGCTATACCTATGACAGCCATGGAAACCTGTCCTCCTGCACATACCCGGGTGAAACAACGCCTGAGACTTATGTTTATAGTGCGGATGGAAAGATAAGATCTTGTACGGATAGAAATGGTGTCACTAAGTCTTACTCGTATAATGCTCTTGGCAATCTGATAATAATGTCAACTGGTTCTCAGATTGTTAATTATGGGTATTATAAGAATAGTTTACTTTATTATGAGACTGATGGCAGAATAGCAACTCCATATACCTACGACAGCTACAGCAGAAAGATAAGCGACGGCACAGCGAGCTATGCTTATGATGCAAACTCAAACCTCATATCTGTTACAATAGGCTCAGATGTAACAACATATTCCTATGACAGAGCAGGAAGAATGCTTTCAGCAGTCAATGGCTTAAGTGCGACTAATTATACCTACGACCCAAGAGGCTTAAGAACAAGCACAAAGAATTATTATGAAGGCAGTCTAATAACCCAAACTGATTATACCTATAACTTAGCCGGTCTTGCAACAAGCCTTGTCAACAGAGACAACGACGGAAATGTTCTTTCAAGCTTTAACTATACATATCTACCTGACGGCAATGTTGCCTCTGAAACCAACCATAACGGTGTAGCAACTAACTATACTTACGATATGCTCGGCAGACTGATAGGCGAAGTCAGCGGAGCAAGCTCTAAATATTACACTTACGACAATTCAGGAAACAGAACAAAAGTAATTGTTGACGGTGTATCTCAGGTACTTTATACTTATAACGATAAGGGTCAGCTTGCAACCGAGACAACAACCAACGGAGAAACTTCTGAGGTAAAAACTTACGCTTATGATGCGAACGGAAACCTTACTGCTAAAACCGAAGGCATAAAGACTACCAATTATACCTATGATACATTCGGAAGAATGACTTCTGCAGGCGATACATATTATGCTTACAAGCCTAATGGATTGAGATTATACAAGTTAAACAACGGAAAGACTAATTCCTATACATATGTAAACGGCAAAGTAGTAAGTGACGGAAGTAATAAGTATGCGTACGGTCTTGAACTTATTAAATCAAATTCAGCTTATTACTTGTATAACATTCACGGCGATGTAATTCAGCTCGTAGATACAAGCGGAAATCTACTTAAAACGTATGACTATGACGCTTACGGTAATGAAATAACCCGTGATCTTAATGATACCAATCCATTTAGATATTGCGGTGAATACTATGATACCGAGACCGGGTTTATTTATCTCAGGGCAAGGTATTATGATCCGATGGTGGGTAGGTTTACAACTGTTGACCCTGCTAAGGATGGACTGAACTGGTATGCTTATTGTAATGATAATCCGGTTGCGTTTGTTGATAGGAATGGATTATGGCCATCTTGGGGGCAGATACTTTCTGCTGTTGTAACAGTAGCAGTTACGGCAGTAGTTGTTACTGCTGTGGTAGCATCAGCAGGAGCGGCAGGGGCTGCAATAGGGCTTGGAGTGTCAATGGCAGTCGGAGCATCGGGAGCAACTGCGGCGACAATAACAACAATAGCGACAGCAGGATGTTATGCAGTGGCAGGTGCTGTAGCTGCATTCGGTGCCAGCGATGTGGGTGAAATATTCACCGGCACTAATGTAATAAGAGATGGTATTTTCAGAGGAAACCAAAAGGCATATGATGGAGCAAGGAATACTTTGGCTGTTGCTTCGGCTGGAATTGTTGGTCTGGCGGCTTGTAATCCGGGGCTGAAGCCTGCAAAGTCACTAAGTAAGCCAGTGAGAAATGTATTAAAGAACAAAGAATTTACAAATAGCACAGGAAAAACATATAATTATGTTAATCAATCTGGTGATTATAATAGTGCAATGCGTGATTTTGAAAAAATGAATTTGACTAATGTAAAACAATATGGTAATGGTACAATTGTGGGATATTTGCCAGATGGTAAAACAGTTAATCTTCATGCGGGAAAGACTGTTGGAGGAGCTCCATCGCTCGAAATATACGATACTATTAATAAAACAAGCATTAAAATTAGGTATTTGGGAGACTGATTGTATGGAAAAATTAGTTAATCATAAGTATAATTTGTACATAGATCATATTTACAATATAAGCGGCTCTGATCAAAAGTTTGAGATATTCTTTACGTCAAAAACTGACCGCTGTAGGTATAAACTCGTTTTCGATTATGTTTTTGACATGAGATACTCAATTGAAAACGGCTTTATCGAGCGTTTTTTTCAACTCAAAAAGAATAAATCGGAGAATTTAACGCTCAACAGTATGTATATCGTTGAAAACTCAGAGTATGTTAGGTTCTTTCATGAACAATCGTCATATACTCGTGAAAAAGTATTGCTTAAGGATTATATCATCTTTGATGATATAGATACGGTAGTTGAACTAATTTCGGCTCACGAGCCTATTTTGGTAAAGATATAGCCTGTGTAAAAGTTTAGTTTATTGTGATAGAAAAGATATCGCAAACAAAATGGCTGAATCAGGATGCTATGCAGTGGCGGGCGCTGTAGCCGCATTCGGTGCCAGCGATGTGGGTGAAATATTCACCGGCACTAATGTGATAAGAGATGATATTTTCAGAGGAAACCAAAAGGCATATGATGGAGCAAGGAATACTTTGGCTGTTGCTTCGGCTGGAATTGTTGGTCTGGCGGCTTGTAATCCGGGGCTGGGGAAATCATATAAATATAGCAGGCATATAGATTCAGAAAAGGTATATAAATCTGCATCTGCTGAGTATAAATATGGCGAAACGCAAGCGGGTCATTCAATTCAAAAGCATGCAGGTCGAGATCCAGATATTTGGGGCGTACTAAAAGGAAACACTGATAGCATCAATAATATCGCATCTCAACATATAGCTGATATTTTAAAGTCGGATTGAGGCTTTGAAGTGATAAGTAGCGGCAATAAAATGTTTTTAGAAAAGTATCTATCTGATGGACGTGGTCTTCGATTGAATATGGATGGTACTTTTAAGGGATTTGTTGTTAAGAAATGATGAGGAAGCTCTAATGGATGATATCGAGATTGTTTTTAATCTATTTGACAGTAGTAAGATAAATAGTTTTTTTGAAGATGTGTTGACTTTCAAGTGTGGTAATATCATTAATGCACATTTTTATGATGACTTACAAATGCGTGATGTCGCATATGACGAAATAGATGACTTGTGCGGTTTCTTTTCAAAAAATGTTACACCTTCATCGATGTTTTTGGATTCTATAAACTGTGGAATTGAAATACATAAAGTTGTTATTTGTATTGTACAAGGTTTTAATGGAGTCGAAATATCATTAAATATTAAGAAATGTGATTTTAGGCTTAGCTTAAATGAGTGCATGAATTTTGTTAGGCACTTATATAATTCCATCTTATCTGGAACTGTAAATCAAATAACATTCGGTTATGAACCGGCAAAAGATGATGATATGCGAATCCTTGCTATGACGGTAAACGATGAAGTTGATATTCATAGTATTTGCAGGAAATTATTTGGAGTCTTAAATAGTTAGGATTTATGATAACAATGCGCACAGCAACGAATGATTCCCCTCATCTCAACACAAAACACAAAAATATCCCCCGGAATCCGGAGGATATTTTTAGTTTCAGTATTGGCACCCCCTGCGAGAATCGAACTCACAACTAACCCTTAGGAGGGGTTTATTATATCCATTTAACTAAGGAGGCAGATATAAAGCACTTTTAAGTGGCTGATATCGTAAAAAATCAGCGAAGCTCAAAAGTACTTCAACATTATACACTAACTCATAAAAAAAATCAATAGCAAACGATTGATTTTTTTGAATAACCGATTTCGACAGAAAGCAGTGTCGTCTGTGATTACACTTAAATCAGTGCAAGTCACAAATGCCAATCGGAATCAAGGAAGTGTAATATGTGAAGAATTTTATTAAGGGACTTATTGTTGTTGCAGTTTCGCTTGTTATTGTGCCGCTCATTCCGCTTTTATTCACGGGAGGAAATGATGCCACAGATGAGAATATAAACGATAATGCACTGCCTGTGATTTCAGACCAAGCTGTGCTTGTTCCTTATTCACTCATAGATACAGTAAGTGTCTACGATGTAACCGTAGGGAAGCGAATTAATTATTCCTGCGAGGATTTTTTAGTGTACACTGTTATGGCGGCGGTATCGCCTAATGCGGAAGCGGAGCTTCTTAAGGCTCAGGCTGTTCTTATGTATACTTATATACTCGGAAGACGGCTTGATGAGTCAGTAAACCCTACACCTGAGCTTTTCGGATGCGATATAAGTACAGATTCAAATAAGTATATAAGAATTTTGTCAGCGGACGAGGTCAGCATGGTGTTTAAGGATAACGCCGACAAATACACGGATAAGGTGAGAAAGGCTGTCAAATCAGTGATGGGGGAGTATGTATCTTATAAGTCTAAGCCGATTGTTCCGGCGTATTGCTACTCCTGCGGCGGTATCACTGAAAGCTCTTTGACGGTCTTGGGTACAGATGTTGAGTATCTGCGCAGTGTAAAAAGTGCATATGACGAGGGCTTTAAGTCACAGGCAACCATGACCAAGGACGAGCTTTTCGCAAGGGTTTCAACGCAGACTGACGCTCCCGTTTTGCTTGGAGACCCTAAAGACTGGATTAATCTAAGCTCCGTGACATCAACCGGATACGTTTCAGAGGTTACATTTGACGGCGGGGAAAAGGTGAGCGGTCAGCAATTTGCCCAGTGGCTGAATCTTCCGTCTGCGAGATTTGAGGTTACTTACTCTGAGGAGTTTGAGCGCTTTAACTTTGACGTTTCAGGCAGCGGCCATTTAGTCGGTATGTCACAGTACGGCGCAAATGAAATGGCTAAAAACGGCTTCACATACCGTAAAATACTGACCTATTTCTTCAACGGCGTTGATATAGAACGATCTCTTGATGAGGATGTAACAGTTGTCGTCGCCGATGTTGCCGAATAGACAGCCCATGCAAACAGTCTCAGACTAATATGCAATTGATAATCGGTACGAAATCTCTGTAAATCAGTGATTTGTACCGATTCTTTGATTTATTACAGTGCAGCTTCAATTATCCCGAAAGCGCATTAAAGACTATGCTGAATTTAATGTGTCGCGGCAATATGAGTATAATATGAATAGTGCGCGTATACATTATAGTGTCTCGGCAAATGAAGAATTTCTGACTGCTTATTATTCTTAATATGTTAATGCACCTTTGCCGCTGTATGATAATATATTTATACGAGCATTTGTATTGAAACCGGCGCAATTTAATGCTATAATTGCAGCAACGTATATTGCAAAGGAATGATATATATGAGACTTATTATAATCAGACACGGTGACCCCGACTACTCAATAGACTCGTTGACGGAGAAGGGCTGGCGAGAAGCTCAGCTTTTAAGTGAACGCATATCAAAGCTTGATGTCAAGGCATTTTATTGTTCGCCGCTGGGAAGAGCAAAAGACACAGCATCGCTGACATTAAAGAAAATGAACCGTGAAGCTGAAATTCTTGATTGGCTCAAGGAGTTTTATTACTGTCAGGTTAAGCCGCCGTACATAAAAGAGGGAACACACCTCACATGGGATTTTATGCCGTCCTTCTTCACATCAGTCGATGAGCTTTATGATAAGGATAAGTTTAAGAACGTTGATTTCATGGCGGAAGGAAACTATCCTCAGCTTTACAAAAACGTCACTGACAATTTAGATGCGCTTCTTGAAAAGCACGGCTACAGAAGACACGGAATGTACTACGACGTTATCGAGCCGAACAGAGATACAATAGTCATGTTCTGTCATTTCGGCATTGAATGTCAGATGCTCGGACACATTTTGGGAATATCACCGGTAGTTTTAGGACAGAACTTTTGTGCCGCTCCAAGCTCAGTAACCACCTTGTACACAGAGGAACGTGAAAGGGGCATAGCGTCGTTTAGATGCGCAGCATTCGGAGACACGTCGCATCTCTATGCCGGCGGTGATGAGCCTGCATTTGCAGCAAGATTCTGTGAAACATTTGATTCAGACGAAAGACATTGATGCAAGTCGTCTAAGAATCATTTTATATTTTGATATAGTTCATGTTTAAAGGCGCGGATCACATAGATTCGCGCCTTTAATTGTTGATATTAATGCTTTATCAGATTATTATTTCTTGATCTTATAAAAACCGCATGAGCGAGCAGAGCATGATACAACTCCGTCCGAGTACTTTATTCCCGAACCGATTTCATATATCGCCTCATCCGGCACAACGTCGCACTCGAATTCACAAGGCTTATCAGACGGATTTATGACCACTAAGATATCCTCGCCTCTGATATATGACAGGGGATAGCTGTTTTGCTCAGCGTATATAAATCTGATTGACGAATTGCTTTGCAGGCCCTGAGTGCTGTTTCTGACACGGATAAGCTTTTTAACTTCGTTGTAAAGCGATGTTTCGTCCGACTGCTGCTCTGATACTGTAGGTCTGTCGGCACTGTCATCCTGACTTAAATACAATGAAGATGCAGGTGCAGAGCTGAATCCGCAGTTAACTGATGTGTCCCACTGCATAGGAGTTCTTGCGCAAACTCTGCCGTAACCTCCTTCAACGGAAACCAAGCCGTCGACATTGCGCATACCGATTTCGTCGCCATAGTAAATAAACGGCGCACCCGGCATGGAAAGAATAAATGCAAACGCAATTTTAAGCTCATCAGCGCTTAGATTTCTCGAAATTCTGTCCATATCATGGTTTCCTGACGGAATACATATAAGTCCACGATTATTTGTTCTCTCGCAGCATTCAAGATATCTTTTAACGAAGCCGGAAATATCGCCTGTGCCCCTTGACGAAAAGTATGGGTTTTCGCCTCTGAAAAGCTCCCAGTATTTTGACGGACCGAAGTGCAGAACAAAGTCCATATGGAATCCGCCGAGCAGGGACTTGTCCGGCTCGCCCCATTCAGAAATTATTGCGGCGTTTGGATACTCAGCGTCTAAAAATGCTCTTACCTTCTGCCAAAGAGCAATCGTGCCCTTGCTTTCCGGGTCGTTTTTAACGAGAGAGCCTGCCATATCAACTCTGAAGCCGTCGCATCCGAGACCGAGCCAGAATCTCATTACGTTCATCATTTCTTCAAGCGTTGCCTTCGGACCCTCAGCGTCCGTCGGCTGCTGCCACGGACGGGTTATGTTGTAAAAGCCGTAGTTTAGAGCAGGCTGATGGGAAAAGAAATTGACGCCGCAGCAACCGTCTCTTGAGGAAATACCGCTGAGACAGCTCATTCCTTCGGGATGCTCCCAAATGCTGTCGGTCCAGACGTATCTGTCGGTGTACTCATTAACCTCGGCTTGACAGGATTTCTTAAACCATTCATGCTCAACTGATGTGTGACCGGGCACAAGATCCAGTATAACGTGCATATCCATACTGTGAGCCTTGTCAAAAAGCTCCTTGAGGTCCTCGTTGCTGCCGTATCTCGGAGCGCAGGAGTAATAATCCGAAACGTCATATCCTGCATCCAAAAACGGCGATTTAAAGCACGGATTTATCCATATAGCGTTGCAGCCGAGCTCCTTGATGTAACTAAGCTTTTTAATTATTCCCTGAATGTCTCCGATACCATCTGCGTTTGTATCAAGGAATGACTGAGGGTATATTTCATAGAACACTGCATTGTCTAACCATTGCGGCATATTGATGTTTCCTTTCTTAAATCATAATACTGTAAACGTGTATGAATTATTTCTTTGCCCAAAGTGAGGGGCTGAAAGCGAATATAAGGGGATATATTTCAAGACGTCCTAACAGCATGGCAGCTGATAAAACTAACTTTGAAAACGACGAGTAATCAGCATAGCTGCCCATAGGTCCGACTGCTCCGAAGCCGGGTCCGACATTGTTGAAGCAGGCGACAACAGATGAAAAACGGGTTTCAAAATCGAACGGTTCAAATGATATGAGCAGGAAAGAAACCATGATTATTCCGATATAAAAAGCGAAATATGTTCCGACGCCGTTTATGGTCTGGTCGTCGACGTTTCGACCGTCTAAGCGAAGGCTAGATACAGACCTCGGGTGAATCATTCTTCTAAGCTCTCTGCGAACGGATTTGAACAGAATTATAACTCTTGAAATCTTAACTCCGCCGGCAGTCGAGCCTGCACAGCCGCCTATGAACATCAAAAGCATCAAAATGCCCTTTGACAGAGCCGGCCAAGCGTTGAAGTCGGCGGTGGAGAAGCCTGCTGTAGACAGGATGGACATGGTTTGAAACGACGACGCACGAAAACTGTCGGATAGGTTTTGATACATCGGATAAATATTTGCAGTAATAATCAGCACTGAAACGGCTATTATTCCCAAGTACGTCCAAAGCTCGTCCGACATAAAAGCCGATTTGAATTTTCTCATTAAAATCAGGAAGAAAATATTGAAGTTGATTCCGAAGAGTATTAAGAAAATCGTTATTACCCACTGAATGTACGGACTGTATCCGGCGAGACTGTCGGCTTTGATACCGAAGCCGCCTGTTCCTGCTGTGCCGAATGCGTGAACACTGCTCTCGAACAAGCTCATTCCGCCGAAGCAGAGCATTATTATTTGAAGAATTGTCAGACCGATATATATCAAGTACAAAATCTTAGCTGTCTGACGTACCCTCGGGACAAGCTTTCCGACAACGGGACCCGGCATCTCGGCTTTCATTATATGTATTGATCTGTCGGTAGTGGTGGGCAGGACTGCCATTACCAAAACCAAGACTCCCATACCGCCGACCCAGTGAGTAAAGCTTCTCCAAAACTGAATGCCCTTGCTCATCGATTCAACGTCCCGTACTATTGACGCTCCGGTGGTTGTAAAGCCACTGATCGTTTCAAATAATGCGTCGACATATGACGGTATTTCACCGCTGAATACAAACGGCAGCGCTCCGATACATGACATGAAAATCCATGACAGCGCCACTATTACAAAGCCCTCTTTTGAATATATAACCGTTGTAGACGGCTTGAATATCAGCATCATTATTCCGCCCAATGCCAATGCCGCCGCAATTGCAAATACAAACGATAAAGCGCAGCTTTCGCCGTATATCAAGGACACCAGCAACGGCAATACAAGCAATATCGCTTCCAATATAACCATTTCTCCGGTTATATAAAATATCATTTTGCGATTCATTTTATATATTTACCCCTCTGATTAATACACAATACTATTTTAAAATATCCGTGAGGTCATTTAATCTTGCGTTTGCGGCTATTATTATAACTCTGTCTCCGACGAGAACGGTGTCGTCACCTGAGGGGATAATAGTTTTCTTGCCCCTCATAATTCCGCCGATGAGTATGCCGCTCTTAATCTGAAGGCTTTTCAGAGGAACGCCTGTCAGACGTGACTCCGCAGTGACAACGAACTCCAGAGCCTCAGCCTTGCCGTCCATCAATTTATAAAGTGTTTCAACGCTTGATCCCTGAGAGTTTTCCAAGGCTCTTGCGTATTTAACCACAATGTCTGAGGTTATATCCTTCGGCGACACTATGCAGTCGACGCCTATCTTATTCGCCATTGAAGCAAGCTCATCCTTATTGACCTTTGCTATAGCCTTGGGAACCTTTTGCATAGAGGCAAATATTGCTGTCAGAATGTTTTCTTCGTCCATACCGGTAAGCGATACAAAGGCGTCGCAGGATTCAATGCCTTCTTCGAGCAATAGCTCCTGCTGCATACCGTTGCCGTTGATAATTGTTGCTTTAGGAAGACCCTCGGCGAGCTTTTGGCATCTGTCGTAGTCCTGCTCGATTATGGTTACCGAGCTGCCTCCGGCAATTATCATCTGGGCTAAGTAGTAGGCAATCTTGCTTCCGCCTAAAAGCATTACATCCTTTGCCTTTTTCTTTAATATTCCGATTGTCCTCAAAAGCTTTTGTATTTCATACGGCGACGCTGTGAATCCGATTTTGTCTCCTGCCTTAAGCTCGAAGTTACCGTTGGGGATATAAACCTCGTCGTCACGCTGAACGCAGCAAACGAGCACCTTGGCGTCGTATTTTTCACGCATACGCATAAGCGTCATTCCGTTCAGCTCACTGTCAGACGGAATGATAATCTCAATCATCTCAAGGCTTCTCCTTGAAAAGCTCTCAATGCGCACGGCTGAGGGGAACTTGAGGACGTTATAAAGCTCTCTTGCAGTTAAAAGCTCGGGGTTTATTGCCATAGAAATCTCAAGATGCTGACGCAAAAATACCAAGCTTGTGTCATTGTACTCGGGGTTTCTGATTCGAGCTATAGATTTCGGCGTTCCCATCTTTTTTGCCAAAAAGCAGGACAGCATATTAATCTCATCGGAGTCCATGACGGCGATAAACACGTCTGCGTTGTCAGCGCCTGCCTCCTTGAGGGTTTCGCAGTCCGAGGCGTTGCCGGTTACACCGATAACATCGTAGACGTTTGTAATATAGTCTATGACGGACT
This sequence comes from Ruminococcus sp. UBA7158, assembly GCA_002491605.1. Classification (GTDB taxonomy): domain Bacteria; phylum Bacillota; class Clostridia; order Oscillospirales; family Ruminococcaceae; genus Faeciplasma. The sequence goes on along the minus strand of DKWG01000021.1, from coordinate 176 downwards.
GATTGATATCAACAGCAGTTACATCATGCCCTTCAGACACAAGACTTGAAAGAATTGATAATCCTATTTTTCCGCATCCGGCGACAATTATTTTCATATCCATCTCCACATTAAATATATTTCATCCGAATAATTTTTGCCATTATATAATAGCAAGAGTTACTATGTAAAGGGTG
>DKWG01000063.1 GCA_002491605.1 Ruminococcus sp. UBA7158 | reverse complement strand
GTCATATCTATTGATAACGCAGATCTGACGACGGATTTTTTTCTTTTCCCCCTTGAAATAGCGAAAAGAATATGCTAAAATAGCAATTGCCGATCCGAGATACGGGTGTGCGGGTCCTGTGCAACAAGGCGCTGTGAACCATGTCAGGCGGGGAACCGAGCAGCATTAAGCAGTTTGCTTTGTGTGACACAGTCTCGCCTGCACACCTATATGTCGGATCGGCTTTTTCGTTTTAAGGAGTGATGATATGTATACCGCACTGTATAGAAAATGGCGTCCGATGACCTTTGACGACGTTGTATCTCAGCCGCATATCACCACAACCCTCTCAAGGCAGATAAGCGAGGGCAAAACTGCTCACGCATATTTGTTTACAGGCTCAAGGGGAACAGGCAAAACCACCTGCGCAAGAATCTTTGCCAAGGCGATAAACTGCCGCAATCCGCACGACGGTAAGCCGTGCTTAGAATGCGATGTCTGCCGTGCAGCCGACAACGGCACGTTAAACGATATAATTGAAATAGACGCCGCATCGAACACCGGTGTTGAGGATATAAGGGATTTGCGTGAATCAACCGTTTATACTCCCGAAATTGCGCAGTATAAGGTTTATATCATCGACGAGGTGCATATGCTCTCCAATCAGGCGTTTAACGCTCTCCTTAAAATCATGGAGGAGCCGCCCGAGCATATTAAATTCATCCTTGCGACAACCGAAATTCACAAAGTCCCGGCGACAATTATATCCCGCTGCCAGCGGTTTGACTTCAGAAGAATCCGCTCTGAAGATATAACCGCAAGACTTTTGTATATAGCCGAAAAGGAAAACGTGTCCTTGAATGAAGACGCCGCTGCAATGATTGCAAGAATTTCAGACGGCGCTATGCGTGACGCTTTGTCGATTTTGGATCAGTGCATAGCCATGGGCGAAGCAAACGGAGCCGAAATCACACAGGAGACAGTTTCCGAAACAGCCGGAATCGCCGGTCGTGACGCTTTGTTTGACATATTGCACGGACTTGCCGAAAAGGATGCCACATCGGTTTTAAAAGCTGTGGACATGCTTTATTCCCGTTCAAAGGATATGTCAAGGCTCTGCGACGAGCTGATATTCCAGCTAAGAAATATAATGCTGATAAAAACTGCACCGCAGAACCGTGAGCTTTTAAACTGCCTGCCGAATGAGGTTGAGCAGTTGGTCTCGCTTTCCGAGTCTATGACACTTAACGAGATTTTTAACAGCCTGAGCATTTTGCAGTCCTCGCAGGAGGTCATGCAAAGAGCGGTATCAAAGCGCACCGAGCTTGAAATGGCAGTTATAAAGATATGCAGTCTTTCGGGATACGCTAAGGAGAGCGTCACTAACGAAGACACCGCTGCGCTTGTCAAAAGAATTGCTGCTCTTGAAAACGAGCTTACCGAGCTGAAAAGAAACGGCGTTTCCGTTAAAGAAAAAAGCAGATCATCCGGAGCAAATAATCCTTCGCCGAGTATTTCGGATAACACTGTGCAAGCCGGCGGAGACATAAAAAAGCCGCAAAGCGCCCCGATCACAGAGGATTCATTAAAGCCGTTCCCGCAATGGGACGAGGTTTTAACAAGACTCACCGAGGTCAACCCGGGATGCGCCGGAGCATTAAGAGGGTCGACAGGACGTTACAGCGGAAACACTCTTCTTATCGAGGTTCAGTCGGAATTCTTTTTGGGGCTGTTTAAAAGAAAAGAAAACGCCATGTCACTCAGGGACGTGGTAAAGGAAGTAACCGGTCAGACATATTCTCTTCGTGCAAGGTGCGTCAAGGAAAAGCCGCAGGCTTCATCAGAGGACAAGCTGTCCGAGCTTATAGAGCAGGCAAAAAAAGCGGACATACCGTTTGATATAAATTAATACGTAAGCCGAAATTTATTGTATTCGGCTTACCTATTTTAAAATACACAAAGGAGACAAGATAAATGAAAGCAAGAATACCTCAGAACATGAGCGGACCTAAGAATATGAACCAAATGATCCGTCAGGCTCAGAAGATGCAGGAGGACATGGCTGCGTTCCAGTCCGAAATGGAGGAAAAGGAGTTCACCGCATCTGTCGGCGGAGGTGCTGTTGAAATAACCATGAACGGCAAGCGAGTTGTCAAGAACATTACTATCAAGCCCGAGGTTGTCGACCCGGACGACATTGAGATGCTTGAGGACTTGATTGCAAGCGCAGTCAACGAGGTTATTACAAATATTGAAACCGAGTCCAACGACGGCATGGACAAGATCACCGGCGGTATGAGTATGCCGGGTCTGTTCTGATGGCGGATGCTAACGCTTTGCCCTTAACCCTTTTAGCCGAGCAGTTTGCAAGGCTTCCGGGTATAGGCATGAAAACCGCTCAAAGGCTGGCTTACTTTGTCATGTCTATGACGGATGAGGAAGCCGAGGCTTTTGCTAAAGCTATTGTTTATGCGCACAAAACAGTTCACTCCTGCTCTGTGTGCCAAAACCTGACCGACAAAGCGGTTTGCCCTATATGCTCGGACGAGTCAAGGGATCATTCAACCGTATGCGTTGTCGAAGGTCCTAAGGACATTGCGGCATTTGAGCGCACAAGGGAGTATAAGGGAGTTTATCACGTTCTGCACGGACTTATATCCCCTATTGACGGCATAACGCCCGACAAGCTCAGAATAACCGAGCTTTTATCGAGGATATCCAAGGGCGATATAAAAGAGGTCATAATGGCGACAAACCCAACTCCCGAGGGGGAAGCCACGGCTATGTACATATCAAAGCTTTTAAAGCCGCTGGGAATAAAAGTGACAAGGCTCGCCTTCGGTCTGCCTATAGGAGCTATTTTGGAGTACGCCGACGAGGTGACCTTATTCAAGGCCTTGGAGAACAGGAACGAGATATAGTTTAGTAAATAAGACAGTTATACCCTTACGTTAAGCAAGAACGCAAGGGTATAAGTTTTTTAATACAAAGGGACGGTGATTTTATGCTCAGCGATGAGGAATATATGGCGTATGCTTTAGAGCTTGCCGAAAAGGCATACAGTCTCGGTGAAGCTCCGATAGGCGCAGTGGTCGTCAAAAAGTCAACAGGAGAAATAATCGGCAGGGGCTACAATCTGCGTGAGACAAAAAAATCTCCGCTTGCCCATGCCGAGATAATGGCGTTGGATGAAGCGTCAAGGACGTTGGGCGGCTGGAGAGTGGTGGACAGCATTTTGTATGTGACCCTTGAGCCGTGCCCGATGTGCGCAGGAGCTATTATTAATTCAAGAATAGACAGGGTTGTATATGGCGCAAGGGACGAAAAGGCAGGCTCGGTGCAGTCGGTAGTGAGCCTGTTTGAGCTTGACTACAATCATAAGCCGGAGGTGACAGGCGGCGTTTCGGAAAAGGAATGCTCCGAAATACTCAGCCGCTTTTTTAAGGAGCTGAGAATCAGGAAAAATACCGAAAAAGCCAATCGCTGTGTTGACCCGAACAATATTCATCAATTGAGAGATTTGAATAACAATAGTAAAAATCAATGATTTAAGTTGTTAAAAATATTGACACGGCGGACTGTTTATAGGATAATAAGAGTAATATCCGTTTTGATTTGACGGCTATCAATTGACTCAAAAAACTATTAAATACGGAGGATTAAAATGAAGAAATTCAAACGAACACTCAGCGCAGTTTTATGCTCTGCATTAGCAGGCTGCATTGCTCTGACATCGGCGGCATCGCTTGCAACTGTGCCGGTACACGCCGACAACCCGACTGTCCAGACCGCATATACCCCCGACCCCGCGCCGATGGTCTGGAACGATACATTTTACTTCTACACCGGTCATGACGCCGACAATGCGTCCGGCTACGTTATGCCCGACTGGCGCTGCTATTCCACTACCGACATGAAAAACTGGGTTGACCACGGAGCGGTTTTGTCCTACACCGACTTTGAATGGGCAGAGCCGGACAGCTGCTGGGCTGCTCAGTGTATAGAGCGCAACGGCAAATTCTATTTTTATGTAACCCTTTCATCCAAGGAAGCCGGCGGAGCAAGAGCTATAGGCGTCGCCGTTTCAGACAGCCCGACGGGCCCGTTCAAGGACGCCATAGGCAAGCCCCTTTGCGGTCCCGACTGGAGTTATATCGACCCGACCGTGTTTATAGACGATGACGGTCAGGCGTATTTATACTTCGGCAATCCGACCCTTCATGGCGTTAAGCTCAAGGACAACATGATTGAAACCGACGGCGAAATCAAAGCGTTTTCAATGACCTCCAAGCACTTCGGCGAATGTCAGGACGGCAGCTGCGGATATGAAGAAGCTCCTTGGATATATAAGAGAAACGGCATCTACTATATGGTATACGCCGCGTCCGGCGTTCCTGAAACCATCGACTACTCTACATCCGATTCGCCTTTAGGCTCATGGAAGTATCAGGGGAGGATTATGGATACCTGCCCCACAAGCTTTACCATCCACCCCGGTATAATTGAATACAAGGGACACGCATACTACACCTACCACACCGGAGATTTAGAAGGCGGCGGAGGCTTCACACGTTCGGGAGCTATTGAGGAGTTCACCTTCGGCGAGGACGGCTCAATTCCTCACATCGAACCGACCAGGGAAGGTCCTGAACAGCTTGAATATTTCAACCCCTATCTTAAAAACGAAGCTGAAACTATTTGCTGGGAAAGCGGCATAAAGACCAAAAAAGGCTCTGACGGCGGCATATACGTTACAAAGGCAAGCGGCGGAGACTACATAAAGGTAGCAGGAGTAAACTTTGCCGAGAATGCTACTTCCTTCACTGCAAGTGCATCGTCTGTTCGTTCCGACGGAACTATAGAAATAAGACTTGACTCTGCCGACGGCAAGCTTGTCGGAACCTTAAACGTCCCCAAAACAGAATCTGAGGAGGACTGGCAGACCTTAAGCTGCGATATCAGCGGCGCTGACGGAGTTCACGATTTGTATTTCGTGTTCAATGCAAGCTCATCTAACGGCTCGCTGAGCTTCGACTGGTGGCAGTTCGACGGAGTATATAGCGAAGCCGACTATGCCGAAAGACCGGTTATGCCTGCAAAGAACTCTAACGCAAAATCAACCGTCATGTATGTCGGAATAGCTGTACTGGCAGTTGTAATTGTTGTGATTGCAGTTGTCGCAGTTATCAACTCAAAGAAGAATAAAAAGCCGCAAGACACCAATAATTAAAGCGATATCTTAAAGCAATGTGAATAAGCATTAAAAAGCATCAGCCGCACTAAGTCTGACTAAACGCTCAGAACTCAGTGCGGCTGAATTTTTATTACAGTATTTTATGGTTGCAGCTGAAAGGAAGCACAAAGACTCGCCCAATAGCACGTCCGACGACTATTATGCAGGCTGTATCAAGCCGTCCTCATATCACTTTAATAATCAATATAAGTTTCGCCGCTCGAAAAATCGCCGTTAAACAAAAAGGATAAATCCCTTTCCGCCACCTGCTCACTGTGACGCTTTATTCCCATGTGCAGCATAACTGTGTTTTCGGCTTCGTTTGCTGCCTTCCTGAGAAATTTATATATCACTGTGCGGCTCGCCGTAGCGTGCCATTGTACTCGCCATCAAAACAGATTTATATAGATCGTCATATGCAGTTTCGTAGATATCTATGTTATAATCCATATTCAGAGACTTTAAAAACCTTAAGTCAATTTTTTTCTTTTTCCTCGCCCTCCGCTTCAAACTCCTCTTCTAAATCCATATCTTCATTCACTTTGCCGTTTACGCCTTCAAATTCGCTGTCTTTCATATCAGTGTCTTTACTCCCTTCAAATTTCTTTATATAACAAAAAAGTGCGCAGCAAAAAGCCACGCACCGAAAAACATATGGCTCATTGCTACCACACAAGTTATACTTTAGTCCCAAGACATGGCAAACCAAAGCAGAGCATATGCTTTTACCATATAGATTTATGAAGGCTCCCGAAGGAGCCTTCTGAGGTTGTGCGCCTCGCAAGCTACACAACACGATCACTTTAGCAGAAAAATAAATCCACCGACTATTTATCTGCGCAAAATCCGCCCGAAAATCAAGCCTTGCCGATGCAGCCGAAGATTTCCATCTTCTCCTTAACGGTAGCCTTGATAGCCTCAACTCCGGGAGCCAAAACCTTTCTCGGGTCGAAGCCCTTGCCCTGAAGGTCCTTGCCCTGCTCTATGTATTCTCTGACAGCAGCGGAGAATGCGAGCTGGCACTCTGTGTTAACGTTAACCTTTGCAACGCCGAGTGAAATAGCCTTCTTAACCATATCCTCAGGGATACCTGTTCCGCCGTGGAGAACCAAAGGCATATCGCCGACTTCCTTGTTGATAGCTTCAAGTGTTTCAAATGAAAGACCTGCCCAGTTTGCAGGATACTTGCCGTGGATGTTTCCGATACCTGCTGCGAGCATTGTAACGCCCAAATCAGCAATGAGCTTGCACTCCTTGGGGTCTGCGCACTCGCCCATGCCGACAACACCGTCTTCCTCGCCGCCGATAGCGCCTACCTCAGCCTCGAGAGAAATTCCCAAAACGTCGCAGGTGTTGACCAAAGCGGTGGTGAGCTTTAAGTTTTCGTCGATAGGATAATGTGAACCGTCGAACATGATGGAGCTGAAGCCGGCGTTGATGCAAGCCTTAGCGCCCTCGAATGTTCCGTGGTCGAGGTGAAGAGCAACAGGAACAGTGATTCCCAAGTTCTCAATCATACCCTTAACCATGCCGACAATGGTAGTATAGCCGCACATATACTTTCCTGCACCCTCAGATACGCCTAAGATAACAGGTGCATTAAGCTCCTGAGCGGTTTGAAGAATAGCCTTTGTCCACTCCAAGTTGTTGATGTTGAACTGACCTACAGCGTAGTGTTCTTTTCTTGCCTTGATGAGCATTTCCTTTGCAGATACTAACATGAATTTAACCTCCGTTATTTAAAAATAATAGATTAAGACTTAGGCGATTTTGAAATCTCAAAATACACCCTATCACACATAAAGCATTATATACTATTTAAGCTGAAAATGCAAATATTATAATCATAATTTTTAAATTTTCTTACGAAACGTGCTTTTCAATGATTTTTACCCGACTGCCAAGCGAATTTTTGGCAGTATTTTTCAAGGTGTATTTATCCTTTTAGGTGAAATGATAATATAAAATCAGTTATTGAAAGGAAGATACCCTTGAAAACAACAATTTCAAAACGAGCAATAGCGAGAATCGTCTCATTCTCCTTAGCGGCAATAGCCGTTCTGGGGGCTGCCGACATTATCTACATGAACAAGCTGAGCAGAGCAGAAAGGATGATTGAATCCGGTTATCAGCAGGCTGTAGAGGACTTAGCGTCAAGTGCGGATAAAATCTCCGCCACATTGACGAAGGGGCTTTATTCATCCTCCCCTGTCATGATGGCAAAGCTTTCAACCCAGCTTATGTCGGAAGCCAACTACGCCAAGGACGCCTTGACAAAGCTTCCTGTGTCAAACTCGAGCCTTGACAAGACGGAAAAGTTTTTATCCCAGATAGGAAACTACGCCTATTCGATGTCGGAATCCGCAGCATCGGGCAAGCAGGCGTCATATGAAGACTACTCCAGAATGAACTCACTTTGCGAAAACGCCCGTGATCTGTGTGAAAAGCTCTGGGAGCTGAAATCCAAGCTGACGTCGAGCAACAAGACAATAACTCAGCTGTTTTACGACCTTGAGGACGAAGCCTCAGCGTTTATCATCGACGGCTTTAAAGGCTTGGAGGAGGGCTTTGAAAACACCCCCAAGCTCATATACGACGGACCGTTTTCCGACCACATTTTAGACCGTCAGCCTGCGATGATTCAGGGGGCGGACGAGGTGACGGAGGATGAGGCAAGGGAAAAAGCCGCTCCCTACTGCGGACTTGAGGCTTGGGAGCTTCAAACCTGCGACTACTCCGAGGAGGGCAAAATGCCTTCGTATTGCTTCTACGCCAACGGAGTAAACTGCGCCGTAACAAAGAACGGCGGATATATAAGCTATATTATTAAAAGCAGAGACATCCGTTCACAAAAAATCACCTGTGAGGACGCAGCCGCCTACGCTCAGGGCTATCTTGACTCGCTCGGCATACGAAACATGGAAAAGACCTACTACGAAACCTATAACAACGTATGCACAATTAACTACGCTTACAACGAGCAGGGCGTCACCTGCTATACAGACCTTATAAAGGTGTCTGTCGCCTTAGACAACGGCGAAATTATCGGCTTCGACGCACGAGGCTTTTTAGTAAACCACCATGAAAGAAATCTTACCGAGCCAAAGCTCGGCGAGCAGGAGTGCCAGGAAAAGCTCTCGCCCATGCTGAGCGTTGTTAAATCGTCATTGGCTGTAATCCCGACGGACAGCGTTGAGGAAAAGCTCTGTCGTGAGTTTAAGTGCAAAACTCAGGACGGAAAGACCGTTTTGGTATATATAAACGCTGATACCGGCGTCGAGGAGGATATATTGATTCTTCTTGAGATGGACGAAAGCACGCTTACAATTTAGTAATACTGCACAAATCATTCACAGCGTTGTCTGCTGTTTTCACAATAAATTCGGGAGAATCGTGCGAAACAAGGCTGTTTTGCTCGGTTCTCCCTTGCTTTTGGCGAAAGACTGACTTTCTTTTATGCAGAATACACAATAAAAGATGAGTATTTTTGGTATTGCCATTTGTATAAAAATGATATATAATAGAGTGGTACCGTTGAAATTTATTGTGAAAAACCAATAAATTTCGCGAACAGTATATCCCGATTGGAGAGATTAACTTGAAAAATTATGACAATGCACACATCAAAAACATCGCCATAGCCGGTCATTCAGGCTCCGGTAAGACCTCACTCTGCGAAGCACTTTTGTATAAAGCAGGAGTTACCGATCGTTTGGGCAAGACTGCCGACGGTAACACCGTATCAGATTATACACCTATAGAAATTTCAAAGAAATGTTCAATTTACACATCATTATCATACTACGAAAAGGACGGCGTCAAGGTCAACATACTGGACACGCCCGGCTTGTTCGATTATGCAAGCGGAATGATTGAAGGCGTCTACGCTGCCGACTGCGTTTTTATAACCGTATCCGCAAAATCCGGAATACACGTCGGAACACGCAAGGCATACGACTGCGCCGTTGAACACAAGACACCGCATATGTTCGTTGTAACAAAGATTGACGATGAAAATGCAAACTTCTCAAATGTCTTGACCAAGCTGAAAACCGAGTTCGGTTCAACTGTATGCCCCTTGGTAGTTCCGCTTATTAAGGATTCAAAGATTGTTTCTTATTATGACCTTCTTTCAATGAAAAACTATAAATACGGTCCGAAGGGCGAGCTTTTGGACGCCGGAGAGCCTGAGCCTACATACCGTATTGACGGTCTTATCGAGGCTATGGCAGAAGCCGTTGCAGAAACCGACGAGGAGCTGATGATGAAGTTCTTAGAGGGTGAAAAGCTCACTCATGAAGAGCTTGTAAACGGCGTTCACAACGGTATTGCAAGCGGAATGATAACTCCCGTCACCTGTATTTCCTCAGTCAACCTTCAGGGCGCAGACCTGCTTATCGACCACATAGCAAAGCTCTTGCCGTCTCCCCATGAAATGGGCTCAAGAAAGGCTTCGGATGCCGACGGAAACGAGATCAAGGTCGAGTACTCTGAAAATGACCCGCTGTCCGCATTTGTATTTAAGACTGTCGCCGACCCGTTCGTTGGCAAGATGTCGTTTATCAAGGTTGTAAGCGGCAAGCTTGAAAGCGGCAAGGAAATAACAAATGCAACCACCGGCTCAACCGAAAAGGTCGGAAAGCTGCTAAACCTCATGGGCAAAAAGCAAATTGAAGTTCCCTATGCCACATCCGGAGACATTGTTGTTGCGACAAAGATGTCTATAAACACCAACGACACTATTTGCGACTCTTCAAGAGTTGTTTCCTTCGAGAAGCTCACCTTCCCGAGACCCTGCTACTCACTTTGCGTTAAGGCTAAGTCTCAGGGCGACGAATCAAAGATCTCCAATGCAGTTCAAAGACTTCTTGAAGAGGATTTGTCACTTTCATATAAGCAGGATGAAACTACTTTTGAGCAAATACTTTCGGGCTTGGGCGAGCAGCATATCGATTCAACCTTGGCTAAACTCAAAACAGGCTTTGGTGTTGACGTTATCACATCCACGCCAAAGGTATCATATAAGGAAACCATCCGCAAAAAGGTCAAGGTTCAGGGACGTCATAAGAAGCAGTCCGGCGGACACGGTCAGTTCGGCGACGTTTGGATTGAGTTCGAGCCCTGCGACAGTGACGAGCTTGTATTCGCTGAAAACGTATTCGGCGGAGCAGTTCCGAGAAACTTCTTCCCTGCTGTTGAAAAGGGACTTCAGGAGTGCATGAAGAAGGGCGTTCTGGCAGGCTTCCCTGTTGTCGGCGTTAAGGCAACATTGGTCGACGGTTCTTACCACCCTGTTGACTCATCTGAAATGTCCTTCAAGCTTGCAGCTTCAATAGCCTTCAAGGAAGGCATGAAGCAGGCTCAGCCTGTTCTTCTTGAACCGATTGACAGCTTAGAGGTTACAGTTCCCGATGCCAACACCGGCGATATGATGGGCGAGCTGAACAAGCGCAGAGGCAGAGTTTTGGGTATGAACCCCGCACACAAGAAGGGTCTTACCACTATCACAGCAGAGGTTCCCGAAAGCGAAGTTCATGACTTTGCAATGCTTGTCCGCCAGATGACAAGAGGTATGGGCGAATTTACACTTGAAAAGCTCCGCTACGACCAACTCCCGGCAGCTCTTGTCGATTCCGTTATCGCACAATTCAAGGTTGACGACGAGTAATTCAACCATCAGCAGAGCATACACCAATACTATATAACGATTTTTCTACAGGAACATTGAGCGAGACTTGATGTTCCTGTAAATATTATCAAAGGAGCAGTCAGACATGACGCAGTTAAAAAGATTAACCGAATATCTTCGCAAAAAGCCGAAGATTATTCTTCTCGCCGTCTACATTATTATATTGCTGCTTTTGATCTTTTGGGCTTTTCCGAGACACACACGCATAAACCCCAAGCGCATCACCAAGGTTAGAATTCAAAACGGTCTCAACGGCGAAATCACCATTATTGAAGACCCCGAATCGATAAAAGAGTTAACTAATGCTTTATCCAAGGTCTATTACTGCTTCGGCTTTGAAAGTAAGAAAAAGGGCTGGCTGTATTTGCTTAAGTTCTATACAGATGATAAAACCGTTGCACATAAGTTCACAATCAACGGTCGCAGCGGTTTTGAAGCGATCAGCACAAGAGGAATCAGTAAAGAATCGTACCTAAGATACTTCGCCAATACAACTGAGCTGAAAGAGTGCGTTGAAAGGATGGAGCAATTGTATAAGTCTGAGCATTAAAGCAGGTATTACTTGACTGTGATGTAATGATATAAAATCGGCTGTGACGAAACCAAAATCTCGTCACAGCCTTATTTAATACATTCTTACATTCGGTTTACTTCGCCAATTCGTCCTTCAAGGCTTCATATGCCGTTTCGCCCATCTTGACGTATCCGTCGCCGTTGGGGTGAAGATAATCGCTCCATGAGCCTCTTTCTGAGCCTAAAGCATATACATCTGCAATCTTTGCAGGGTCATCCGGGTCGCAAACTGCCGCTTCAAAGTCAATTATGCCGTCGAAGCCGGACTTCTTAGACTTAATGAACTCGTTGAGCTTGGTTCTTGACTTATCGTGAAGCTCTGAGTAGTAGCCGCTTCCCTTTATGGGAGTTAAAACGCCGCCGTAGACCTTTATGCCGTTGTCATGGCACTTTTTAATCATCTCCTCATATCTTTCGATGAGGTAGTCAGAGCATTCGTCCTGAGCGCCGCCTATGTTATTTATACCTATCATAATGATGCAGTATTTATCGCCGGGAGCGTCCTTTAAAACGTTTATAACATCGTTGTCGAATCTACCTGTGCAGTTTTCGATAACCGTTCCGCCTATTCCCTTTGCAACTACCGCAACATCCTTAGTCGCCTCGTTTGCCTGACAAAGCCTTGCCAGCTCATCGGAATATCTTGAAAAGCTGTTGGGAGCAGAGCTTGCACCATCTGTAATCGAGTCGCCGATGCAGACTACTGTTTTAGTTCCTGCCTTTGCCCAAACCTCAAGACCGTTGATAAAGTACCATGAGGTCATCTCCTCAGCACCTGTGAAGGCTTCATCGGTGACATGGTCGCCCTCGACAATCCATGTTGTGGCTCTTGCGGCTGTATGGCTGGTTATTGTTCCGCCGCCTGCGTATTTGCCGAACTTCGAGGTTATCGCAAGGTCGTCTAAAGCTTCAAAGCTGAATGCGATTTCATCGGAGGTAACTTTTGTGCCGGGTTCAATCTTAACGCTTGCTTCTCCGTTGAAGGTTATAGCCGTATCCGTTGCAGTGTCGATAGCAGAGCTGTTAGGACCGACTAAATGAGCTATGTGAATGGAGTCGATCTGAACGGGAATGTCTCCGAACTCATTTGAAAGTGTCAATCTAAGCTTGTCGCCGCCTATTGAAACTCTAATCTGCTGACGGCAGGTATTTTCCTTGAGAGCAGGCTTCATGGGAGTCTCATTCGGCCCGGCAGTGAGCATTGCAGTACCCCATGTTGTCGCCCAGCCGTCTGTGTAGCTTACGTCCTTATTGTCCGAGCCGACGCTTGCATCTCCGCTGTTATCTGCGCAGGAACACAAGCACAAAATCATGGTCAAGCTCAGCAAAATCGCAGCAATTCTTTTAATGCTTTTCATAATCAATAATCCTTTCGCAATAATTTTTGCTTATTCCCTACTTTATGAACTCCTTAAACGCCTCATATACAAGCTTACCCATTTGATTGTAGCCGCTTGCGCTGAGGTGAAGGCTGTCGTTCCATGTGTTTGACGCATAGAGCGAATCAAGCTTTTCGGCATCGTTCTTTGAAGCGAGCGCCGACGCTGTGTCGATATACCCGTCAAAGCCGGAATCCTTGGACTTGATGAATTTATTCACTTTTTGCCTTATACTTTCGTGAAGCTCGGAATAGTAGCCGTTGCCCTTGCAGGGTGTAATAGTAAGCGCATAAATCTTTATGCCGTTTTTGTGGCACTTGTCAATAAAAATCTTATACTGCTCAATTATGCTTGAAGATACATCACTTTGAGCATAGCCGATATCGTTTATACCTATCATCATGACGCAGTATTTTACGCCAGGCACCTGCAAAACGTCTCTGTCAAATCTGTCCTTAAAGGCAGTTCCCAAGCCGCCGAAAACTGCATTGCCGCCTATTCCCTTGGCTGCAACCGCAAGCTTGTCAAAGCTTGAATCCTTTCTTGCAAGACGCATGAGGTTATCTGAGTATCTGGCAAACGTATTGGCGTTGATGCTCGCACCGTCTGTAATCGAGTCGCCTATGCAGACTATTACTCCTGCGTCCTCCTCTGCCAAAGTCTGAAGCTCGTTGATAAAGTACCAAGAGGTCATCTCACCTGCACCGCTGTAGCTGTTATCCGAAACATGGTTTCCCTTTATAACCCACGTTGTGCACCTCGAAGCAGTATGCGATGTGATAACGCTCGGAACGCTTCCGAGCTTCATGGTTATTGTTAAATCCTCCAAAGCCGAGAACTCAAAGTCCAGCTCATCGGTTGTAATCTTCTTGCCGGCAGGAATTGTTATCTTCTTTTTGCCGTTATAAGTAAGCGACTTTTGAGTGCCGAGATCGGTATCAGGCTTTGAAACCTTGCCGTGCTTGGATATCATTATGCTCTCAATAACCAAATCGCTCTTGCCGTATTCATTCGACAAAACCAGCTTAAGCTTTTCGCCGCCGTATGAAACTCTTATATGCTGACGAACAGTATTTTGTGAAAGCGATGGGTTTTTGGGTGTTTCGTTGTCACCTGCAGTGAGCATTGCTGTGCTCCATGCGGCGATCCACTTCGTTTTTTCAGTCTTTACATCCATGCTGTCCTTGTTATCCTCCTTTGACGGTTTCGTCTCGGGCTTATCATCGACCTTCGGCTCAGCTGCCGCAGCAGTCGTCACTTCAGCCGGCTTATCCTTTGACAGATACTTGCCGCTGACAAAGCCCTTTCCGCCCTTAAAATCTATCTGATACCATCCGCTGTCCGAAAGTCCTGTGACATTGACCCTGTCTCCCCTATCCAAATGTCCGAGCCTTGTATAGGCAGAGTCTGGACCTTCTCTGACGTTTACATCATCCTTAGCATACATAATCTCGCTCATCGGCGTAAGGCTGTATGAAATTGTTGTTTCCGGCTGAACGGTCGTTACGGGTTCTGCGGTTGTTACAGTCACTGTCGCTTGCGTCGACGCAGCAGATGTTTCTTCAACAGTTGTCTTTGCAGAAGCAGTTAAAGCTGTGGTAATCTGTGCTTCGGTGACTTCGGGCGCTGTAACGTCATCAGATACTGCGGCATCTGCCGTAACGTCCTCGTCGGTATCGTCAGACGTCGTATCTGCCGGCTTCTCGTCCTCATTGTCAATGACTGTGGTTATTTCCGTGTCGGAGGGTTTTTGCAGCGAGCTGTCGCTTTTCTTATCGGCACATCCGCTGAATACGGTAAGTATCATTGCGGCACAGCATAAAAAGCTTATAATATTTTTCTTGTTCATTAATTGTTCTGCCTTTCAACAGCATTCAGTAATATAAACATATTCTACCACCCTGCCGTTGTAATGTAAACAATTATATCGGTTTGTTAAATATTTTGCTATATGATTTAAAAATATTGCTATTTATCTGTCGGCTGCTCTGTCCAAAACTTCAAAAGCGAATCATAAGCGCACTCTGCCATTTTTTCGTAGCCCTTGTCGCCCGGATGCAAGAAGTCCTTCCACGGGCTGTTATACTCGTCCTTCATCTGTGCCGGATCATCGTCACGGCAGACAGCTCCGGAAAAGTCGATAACACCGTCGAAGCCCGAGTCCTCAGACATCATAAAGTTATTGACTGCAAGACGAATCTTTTCATGAAGCTCAGAGTAATAGAAATTACCCTTGACCGGCAGAAGCGTTCCTGCATACACCTTTATTCCCTTCTCATGGCAAGCGGAAATTATCGACTTATAGCTCTCAATCAAGCGCTCGGATATATCCTCCTGAGCTCCTCCGATATCGTTTATGCCGATTAAAAGTATGCAGTATCTGACGCCGGAGACGTCTAAGATATCTCTCTTATAGCGTCCCTTCGCAACGCCCCAGTCACCGCTGACTATATCTCCGCTTATTCCCAGGTTAACAACGGATATGTTCTCGGTTGATACATTTTTGTTCATCAGAGCTGCAAGCTGATCCGGCCATGTTGCGTAAGCGTTGGAGGTTGCGCCGACTCCGTCTGAAATGGAATCGCCCATTACTACCAATGTTTTTGCTCCTGCCTTTGCCCAGACATCCATCCTGCAAAGATAATACCAGCTGCCCATAACCTTAAAGCCGCTCATATTCTCAGCCGAAACGCAGTTTCCCTCGGCTACCCAGCATGAAGCGTTTGCCTCTCTGTGGCAGGTAACGTCTCCGCCTACATAGCTGCCCATTTTGATAGAAACGGCAAGCAAATCGAGTGCCGAAACACTCAAGCTTATTTCATCCGACGTTACGGTTTCTCCGGCTTCTATTCTGATCTCTTCCTTGCCGCCGAAGGTGACGACAGTGTCGGTGGCGGTGTCAATCGCCGGATTTCCTGTCTTTAAAAGCTTTGCAACGTGAACGCTTTCAAATATCGCCGGGATATCGCCGTATTCATTTGAAAATGTAAGCGTGAACTTATCGCCTGAAATAGACGGTCTTATAACCTGACGCAGTGTATTTTCCTTGAGCCTTGGGTTTTGCGGAAGCTGGTCGATATCAGCAGTCTGCATAGCCGCTGCCCATGCGCAAAACCAGCCGTCCTCATCAGGAATTATAACCTCTTTTTCAGAAGCACAGGATGAAAACGCACAAACTGCGATTACAATGCTGAGCACAACGGATATTATTTTTTTAAATGAAATCATACCATTCACTATTCCTTTCGATATACTTTATTATTTAAGTTTATCACAGTCTCGGTTTCAAGTCAATTGCGGCCATCGAATTAATATTCGGAAAAATTGCAGTCGGCAAAGGCTTGATTTAATGCGCACAGTGTCTCAAAGCTATATTCCTGTATGACGTGCAGCTTAAAAATCAGCATATAAAGAACGGCTGCTTTTAACTTGCAGCCCCAATAAACAAATTTTACCGCTCAATCATTGTATTTTGCCACATCCGGTGGTATACTTTATATGTTATAACAACCGTTTATAAACTTTTTATCATCGGAGGACATTTTGAACCAAGCAAAAAGCATAATCAGGAATATCAATGATTTCTTATCGGATAAAAACCTCACTCCGGCAGACATTTTTGCTGCGTTTTGCGCCGCATTCTGTGCCGGAAGTCTTGCCGGAATTATCTCTTCAAGTGAGAAGTTTTCGTCGCTTTCATTTGTCGCTTCTCCGCATATACTCCTTATAACTCTTACGGTGACAGTTATCTGCTTCGCAGCAATGCTCACAGCCTCAGCGCTTATTAAATCATCTGCCGCAATAAAGCTGTGCCTTTTGACATTTGCCGCTGCGCTGTCATGCTCACTGGCGTATTCATCGTACAACGCAGGAATCAATATGGTGTTTATATGCGGACTTGCTTTTGTGATGTATTTAGTTGTAAGCTACTCTTTTAATGCAGGTAATACACGGGATATATCAAAAAGGCAGATGTGGACGGTTATATCCGCTTTAGCCGTTCTTTCTGCTGCTGCTATGGCATTATTCGGAATTATCCGGCACAATTCATACATGACCTCGGCTTTCGACTTCGGCATATTCGCCCAGATGTTTGAAAGCATGAGAAGAACGGGTCTGCCGCTTGTCACCTGCGAGCGAAATGAATTGATGCTGCACTTCGGCGTTCACTTTTCTCCGTTTTTCTATCTTTTGCTCCCATTTTACTGCATTTACCCTCACCCTCAGACGCTTTTAGTGCTTCAGGCTTTGGCTATCGCAGCAGCAGTTTTTCCGCTTGCGCTTATCTGCAGACACTTTAAGCTGTCTCAAAGGCTGACGGCGGTTATATGCGCTGTATATTTATTGCTTCCTCCGTTTGTCCTGCCGTCTCTATATGATTTTCACGAAAACAAGTTTTTAACGGTACTGCTCTTATGGTGCGTTTACTTCATGCTGAAATGCAAATATCCTCAGTTTGCTCTTTTTGCGCTTTTAACGCTTTCCGTCAAGGAGGACGCAGCCATCTACATCATGGCGCTTGCTCTTTACATGATGTTTTCTCAAAAGAAAACGCTTGCCGGCTTCATAACGCTTATGCTTTCATCCGTGTACTTTTTGTTTGCGGTTAAGATGGTATCGGTGTGCGGCGGAGAGGTCATGCTCAGCAGGCTAGACGCCTATATTCCGAGCGGCGGACAGGGCTTTTTATCCGTTATAAAAACCTGCATTTCAGACATCGGCTATTTAATACACAAGGTATTTACTCCGGATAAGCTCATATATATCCTGACAGTTTTCGTGCCGCTTGCATTTTTGCCGTTTATGGTGAAGAAGAAAGCCTCACTGTTTTTGCTTGTGCCCATGCTCGTTATAAACCTCATGCCGGACTGGATATATCAATACGACGTTGCGTTCCAATACGGCTACGGCTCATGCGCACTTGCTCTTCTGCTTTATATAATCGCTCTGTCTGAATCCGAGGAGCTTAAAAAGCGCAAAACCGCTTTGTTCTCTCTTTCTATGGTGATAATAATGTTTTTCGGCTCATTCGTGCCCAAGACAAAATATTTTCTTGACTACTCCGGTAATCCCGACGTCAAATCAAGGGCGCTCGCCTACAACGAGCTTTTAAGCGAGCTGCCAAAGGATATTGAAATAACCGTCAACTCTTATTTTGCAGGACATATGTATAATTTTGAGAGCGTATATATCTTCCCGAACTACTTTGCCGAAAGTGCCGCAACAAAGTACATCTTAATAAAAGACGATGACATTTCCGACCCTTCTTCCGAAATAGCTTTGTTCATCAAAGACAGATATGAGCTTATTAAGACGAAGGCGGACGCAAGGCTTTATAGGATTAAATAATCCGCAGACTGTTAGTCCTCATAATGTCCCCTTAAGGAAACTACCATAATATCGTTGTCTTTTCCCACAAAATAAACCAACCTGTTTTTCTCATCAATTCGTCTGCTCCAACAATTGTCCCGGTGCCTAAGCGGTTCAGGTTTGCCTATTCCCCCAAAATTCGAGCGTTGTATGTCCTTTAACAGCTGGTTTATCCGCTTTAATGTCTTTTTATCCTGCGTCTGCCAGTATAGATATTCATCCCACGCCACAGGCGAAGACGATAGATTATTCATCTTCCATAGCCTGCAATTCTTCAATTGTTTTGGTTACAACTCTTCCGGCATTTATGTCGCTGACAGAACGGTCTAATTTGCCAAGGTACTCGGCGTTTCTTGCGGCTTTTTGGAGGGCATTCCATTCCTCAAGGCTGATTATAACGACATTTTTCTCGCCCTTGCGTGTTACTATAACTGTTTCATTGTTATCAGTAACCCTATCGCAATATGTTTTAAGATTTTCTCTTATTGTTGAATAGTTCACTGCAAGCATATGCTTTCTCCTTATTAACAATATTTTGTACAATATATTGTACTGTAATATTATATGATTGTCAAGGGCGATTATATGCAATCGTCTGAGCGTTTAATGAAAAAATCCAAAATACTATAACGGCACCCACCGAAAACCAACTGTTTTCAGTGGGTGCCGTTCTTTTATACATTAATGCAACTGCTGTCAAAGCCAAAACTCAAATCAAAATGCTATCCCACATTCACCCTGATAACATTCCACGAAAGCGGCTTGACATGAGTTGTAAGCATTCCGTCGATTATTTCCGTCTCCTTATTTACCTTCGGCAAAAGATTGTCGGGAGACTCATATGTATTCTTAACGCTCATATCCTCAGAATACATCTCCAAGTGTTCAATAAGATAGGCGCTGCCAAAGCCTGTGAGGTCGATTTCAAGGGGATACTCGTTTTCATCACTTCTGTTGATTAAGAAAATGTTCAATGCTCCGCAGCTTTCGTCCCATGCGGCGCAGGAATCGATATAGTTAAGACCCTCTCTCGTTGCGTACTGAGAATTATCGTCGATAGCATATCCCGGGATGTCAAAGGTTTCGCAGTCCGTTGCAACCTGTAAGGACATTCCCTTGGCAAACCTGATAAACTGAGCGAACATATAGTGCGAAGCCGACTTCCAGACGTGGTCGTGATTAGACGAGCAGAGTGCACCCAAGCCGCCGGTCATGCAGGCAATCTTAACTCTGTCGGCGTGACGGATAAACGCTAACAGTGTCGACGCAGTTGTTAAAAGGTGCATCATATCTCCGCCGGGGAACTCTCTGTCGGGCATCTTGTCTGGGTCGTGACGAATATACTTGCGGTTGGGATCAAAGACATAGTGCGAAGCATAGATGCTGTGCGGTCCCCAGCCGGGGTGAAGCTCGCCGTTGGGACGTGCCATCGTTCCGTATTCGTCGATTGAAAGCATCAGCTTCTTAGGCGAGCGCATTTTGGTCTGAATGAGGTCGCATAGGGCGATTTCCGTGTTGATATAGTCCTCATAATAAATCGAGCCGCCTAAGAGCGCATGATAATCACCGGGAGGCGCAACATGGTAGTGGTGCATTGAGATATAGTCTACCGACTCGTAGCACTGCTGCAAAACATCCTCTTCCCACTGAGGATAATGCGACATAAACGGAGCGGACGAAGCGCAGACTGCCGTTTCGATAGAGCCGTCGACCCACTTTACAGCCTTTGAAATCTCGTTCACACGAACGCCGTAGCCACGGGGGTCCTTTTCCCATGAGCCGATCTGCCAAGGACCGTCCATCTCATTGCCTAAATACCACGTCTTAACACCGTAGGGCTTTTCGTGACCGTTTTTGCGGCGAAGGTCGGACCAATATGAGCCGCCCTCATGGTTTGTGTATTCAACCAAGGCTATAGCGTCCCTTATGTCGCCTGTGCCCAAGTTCGCAGTATACATTGCCTCTGTATTTACAAGCTCCGCCCACTTTAAATACTCATCATGACCGACATCGTTAGTTATGTATTGATGCCACGCAAGGTCTAAATGCGTTTTTCTTTCCGACTTAGGACCTATAGAATCCTTCCAGTCCCAGCAGGAGACATAGTTTCCGCCGGGGAGCCTGACGGCAGGCATACCCGTTTGCTTTAAGGCGTCGATAAAATCGGTTCTGAAGCCGTTTTCATCGGCAGTGGGATGCTTGGGGTTATACATTGTGCCGTTTACCATTGTTCCGATAGGTTCTAAAAAGGTTGAAAACAGCCTTGGCGATATCTCGCCTATTTTGAACTTCGGATGAATCGTTAGCTTTGCTTTTCTTGCCATGTTGACCTCCTTGTGACCGTGAATTTCAGTGTGAATCAATATTACAGCGGCTTTCGGGCGGCTTTTGCAGTCCTTTGCCGCATATATAGGCATAAATCTATATGTATATATTAATTATACTGCAATGTTAAAAAAGGTCAAGGCTTTGTATTATACTAATACTAATTCTCATTAAAAAAGCAAAGCATCTATTTAATATATGAAAAGATATGAAAAGTGATTTGATGAGTGGATTGCGAAAAATAATATAAAAGAATTAGTTACAACTTTTCAATTTGCATCTCTAATTCTTCTGTGCGACTCCAACCTATTTCCAAAGGGGAAACCCCAGGAGAAAGGCGGCGTCGAAAAAACTGGAACAAAAGTGCGGCTCCTCCTCTCTCCTAAGGTTTCCCCTCTGGACTCCCCTTCCTTGACCTCTCTCCTCCCGGTCGCCGCACTTTTCCATTCTGTGAAATAGGCTCATTTCAAAGTTTATTGAAGGTTTTGTTGTTTTGGAAAGTTAATTTACATAAATTCAGCAATTTTTTAGCTATAGTTATTGAGGAATCGATAACTTGTCCTGAATATTGTTGCTCAGTTTTCTATTTATATTTACCTTTTGTATTTTCAATCTGCATGTTATATAATCGGCATAAAGCATATAATGCAAATACTTCACTCAAGTCAAATAAGATAAAACCGTCCCATACCAAGCGGCGTGAGACGGTTAATATTATAAATAATCCTAAATCCTCGGTTAGCGTAAATCAGTTCGCCGATTACAGCTTAACAATCTCGCCGTAAAGCTCTCTGCCTGCGCCTACTGCATTTGATTCATCGGTGTCGATGTGCATAGCTGTAGCGTAGCTTGCGTTTACACGGCAGACTGTGTCGCCCAAAATTGCGCTTCTTTCAGCGGTTTCAAGCTTAACCCAAACGGTGTCCTTATCCTTTACGCCCAAGGCAGCGGCGTCCTCGGGAGTGAGGTGGATATGTCTTTTAGCAACGATAACGCCCTTGTCAAGCTCAACCTCGCCGCACGGACCGACAAGCTTGCACGGAGCAGAGCCTTCGAGGTCTCCGGACTCTCTTACAGGTGCGCTGATGCCGATAGATCTTGCGTCTGTTGCGGAAAGCTCAACCTGAGTTGCGTTTCTGCACGGACCTAAAATAGAAACTCCTGCAAGCTCCTTCTTAGGACCTACAACTGTTACTCTTTCCTCGCAGGCATACTGACCGGGCTGAGAAAGATCCTTTTTCTTTGTGAGTTCGTGTCCCTCTCCGAAGAGAATTGCCAAATCCTTTTCGGTAACATGGACATGACGAGCTGATGTTTCAACTAAAAACTTCATTTTTGTTTCCTCCTGAATGTAAAAATGATAATGTCAAATAAAGACGTTTAACTAAAGTTAGTTTACACCCGATTATCGGATAGGTCAAGCATTATTTTGTCTTGGCGAGGATTTTTTTGAACACTGCGCCGTCCTTATATTCAAGAATAAAGATAATTCCGATAAGCGACAGTCCTATAAGCGACAGGATGATTGATATAGTCAGATAGCTCGGCCGGAACTTCATTGTGACCGTGTGCTCGCCTGCTGAAAGCTCTATTCCGATCAAAGAATCTATAAGCTTGACGGGCTCGACCTCAGTGCCGTCGACGGTTATCGTCCAGCCCGGCTCATACGGAATAGTTGTAAATAGTATTCCGTCCTTTTCGGCGTTGACGCTTCCGCTCAGGTAGGTATCTGTGTGAGTGTCAATATTCCACTCGCCCTTTTTAAGCTCTGTTATTACCTCCTCAAAGGCATTCATATCGAGCTGATAGAACAAAACATCTGAAAAGATTGCTTCCTGATTTGCCAACGTCATACGCATCTTGAGCTTTTGCTCGGGTTCATATGTGCCCAAATCCAAAATACTGTAAAAATCGCCGGTAAAGAAGTAGTCAAGGAACGCATAATTTGTTATGTCCCAGCCATCCGCCTTGAGCCATATGTTGCACTTTCTTTGATAAATTGTCGGGAAGAAGGCATACAGCGGATTGCCGTCAGGAACAGTTATCGTAAACTCAACATAGCTGTCCTTATCGGGGACGGTGGTTGTATACATAATGTGGTCGCCGGTAGTTGCTGTAGAACAGTTTGTCGTATCGGTGTAATATGAATACAGCCTTGTATACACCTTAGTTGTGCCGTCGCCGGTAAGACCCTTCAAAAGCTTCTCCTGATTTTCAAACGGGCTCTTTGAGTCAAGGACTACTTCCAAAATATCCTTATCCGCCATGAAGCCAACCGACATTGCATATTTATTTTTATACACTGATATCTCACTGTCGGTGTCCTCCTCGCTCAGAATCTTTTCATAGCCCTCATAAGGAAGCTTCAGCTGATTTTCATAGTTCTGACGATTTATTTCCTTTTGATCGACAGCGGGAGTTGCCTCGTTCGGCTTGTGCATCAAATACTTTATTCCGAGCAGCGAGTCGGTTAAAACGGTTGCGCCGGTGTATTTTGTATAATGTCCCTGCATTCCGAAGCCCAAGGATTTGAGCATCTTCAAAACGGGGGTGTTCATAGTCGAGCTGGAATGAGAAATGCCCTTGAAGCCCATGCCCATCGGGTCGTTAACGGTGCGGTGGAAGGTTTTCTCCATTCGATAAAGAGAATCGTCCTGTTCCTCTACCATATCGACAACGTGTCTGCCGTCGATAAAATAGTCCTGGTAAGAGGTATATGTGCTGTATACAACATCGCAGTCTATCGACCAGACTGTATACATCGAATTTTCAAATATCTCAACGCATATCATAACAGCCAAAACTATCTTCATAGCAAGACTTTTATGCTTTTTCAGCAGGAAGATGAGGGTTGTGAAGATGGTTATCATCAAAACGCTCACCCATACCGTTTCAAAGAGGTAAAACTCCTCATGCTCCTGGTTGTTTAAAAACGCAAGCATGACAACCCAAGCAAACGCTGTCACGCACAGCTCTTTATAAGAAAAGCCATCGACATTTTCAAGCGCTCGGTATGCCATTATCAGCAGCAGGAACGAAATGGTGAAGGAATATCTGTAGGGAAGCCAGTTCGGAACCTGAAAACCATGCCAGGCTATGTCCGCTGTGGATATATACATACTTCCTATCACTGTCAGCGTCAGCAGCGCATATGATACCTTTTCCTTGACCTTGATTTTTTCGTTGAGGAAGAACAAGGGGACTAAAAGTATTGCCGGCGTTCCGCAGGCTATCATGGGAAGCCCCTCGGGGCGAACGGTGTCGTAGCTGTTCGGGAAAAGCTTTGTTAAAAGCTCAAAGACGTCGAACTGGTTTGTCGGCGTAAAATCAGGATTTGAAAAGTCAAGCTTTCCGAGCTTAAGTGAGAAGTAAACAGGCAGCAAAACAACAGCCGCCGTTAAAACAGCCGTAACCGCAGACGCCGCAAATTTAAAGCCGTTTTTAACAAAGTGAGGTGCAACCGCCTTGTTCGGTCTTGAGAAGATGTAAAAAATAAAATAAAGCGCAGAAAAGAAGCCGAGCATATATCCGATATAGAAGTGGGATATAAACATTACAGAAAGCGATACGGTGAGCAAAAGCATTTTGCCCTCATCGACAAGGCGTTCTATTCCCAAAATGATAAGCGGAAGCCATATCATTCCGTCTATCCACATCGGGTTCATAAGCTCAACAACGATATAAGTCATGAGAGCATAGCTTACCGAGAATATGACCTGCATATATCCAGGGGCATTTTTGCTCTTTTTAAGATAGTACGCAAATGCAAGCGCACAGCAGCCTATCTTTAATAGCTGCATAAGCTCTATTGCGCCGAGCATCATGGTTCTCGGCAAGAGAACTATTATCCACATAAAAGGGCTTGCAAGATAATAGCCGAACATACCCATTGTTTCGCCGCTTAAGTTTCTCGACCAGCTGTATATAAGCGAGTGGTCGCCCCATACGGCGTCTCTGAGCATTTCGTAATACGAAACATACTGACCGTTTAAATCCAGCACCAAAACCGAGCCATCGCCAAACGGATGGACTCCGAAAAAGGCGTAGACCAGATACATTATCAAAATCGGCAGAGTAAATATAAGAAGGCCGTACCTGTGCTTATAGCACCATTTGCCGAGAGGATTGTTTTCTAAAAAGTGCTTGAAGCGTTTCTTTTTTTGTTTTGTCTTTACCTCAGAAGCGGCCTCGCCGTCCTGAGGGACTAAGTTTTGAGATTCAGTCACATTGTTCTCCGTTTCCGTTATGAATGGTATTTTTATCTGTATCAATAGTTTTCGAGACGATATATCTGGGTCTGTGCTTTATTTCCTCATATATTCTCGAAATATAATAGCAGCCTATGCCGAGGCACTCAAGTATTCCGCCGCCGATGAGCATTAAAACGATAATGCCCATATTGAAGCTTCCGAGCGAAACGCCGCAAAGGCTCAGTATCATCAGCACCAAGGAAGTTAAAATAACCGCAATGCCGAGTATGGTAGAAATATAAAGCGGTGCTCCTGTAAACGACGATAAATTTCTTATCGCATAGCCCAAGAGCATTTTTACCGTCCATTTTCTTGAACCGTACGCACGCTCCTGAACCTCATAATAAACCGTTTCAGACTTAAAGCCGACCCATCCCGAAAGCGCCCTGAAGAAGGTTATTCTCTCGGGAAGCGACAGAATCGCATCTACAACACGCTTGTCCAAAAGCTTAAAATCCGATGTGTTTGCCATGTCTATTTTAGATGCCGACTGAATCAGTCCGTAAAACATCTGCGAAAGTGAGCGGTAGAGCTTATTTTCATGTCCTCTTGACGACTTTTTGCCCTCGACAACCTCAGCGCCGTTTTGCCACAGCTCATACATTTTGGGTATCACCTGCGGCGGATGCTGCAAATCGCAGTCGATAACGCAGCAGCAGTCTCCCGTTGACGCCTCAAGCCCTGCAAATATTGCTCCCTCTTTGCCGAAATTCCTCGACAATCTTACTCCTCGGGATTTAAAATTAATCTCATGAGCCTTTTCGATTTTATCCCAGGTTGAATCCTTAGAGCCGTCATCGACAAATATAAGCTCATAGTCAATTTTCGCACCGACAAGCACGCCTGCTATGACCTCAGCGGTATTTAAAATATTTTCCTCTTCATTGTAAGATGGTATAACTACTGAAAGCACCTTTTCAATCCCTTCAAATGAAATTATTTTTCAAGAGCTTTATAGAACTCCTGCGCTCTTTGTCTTAGCTCGTCGTTTAAAAGTGATATATCGGGTCTTATGGCTTTGCCCCAAACGTCATCTTGAGGGAACGGAATCTTAAACTCTTCGTTTCTTTCAAAAATCTCAGTTATTCTTCCCGATTTCAGTCTGCTCAAGTAGTCGTGAGCAGATGAAAGCTTTTCATCAAGGGCTATTCCGCCGCCGACGTAGTTATAAACAGAATGCGTATCAGAGCCGCCTGTCATCGGCAAGCCGTATGACTCGGCATACAGCTTTGCACGATCGTTGAACTCGTTGTCCCAATGAGACGCATTTACGGCTTCAACAGCGTCCACGCATCTCGGAAATAATCTTATAGTGTTGTTTAAATATCCTGCTTCTCTAAACGGATGGGCATGAACCATAAAGCCGCCGCATTCGTGAACCAACTCTGCGTACTGCGGAAGCTCAATATTATCTATTTCGGGGTGGTCAAGCAGGAACTGCTTATCAAGACCGTATGTCAAAAACTCTGTGCCGTGTCTGCCGAACTCCCAGCCCAAAAAGACATCGAAGCCTATTTCATCGCCCCTGCGCTTAGCGTCCTCATAGCCCTGACAGAAAAGATGGATTTTAATGTCCCATGGAAGTCTCCTGTCAACAGCGGTGTTTCCGCCGAAAAAGTGATCGGTTACAAAACAGCCGGAATATCCGCAGGCCTTGAGGTGTTCAACCTGCTGTGCTCCCGATGAGCAAGCGCAAAGTGAGCCTTGAGAGGTGTGCAAATGTGTTTCATACCTATATAGTTGAGTACCCATTCTAATGTCCGTTCCTTTCGTCTGGGCAAAATCAGTATTTCTGCCCAATCAAAATAAATTATAAGCGCCAAGGACTGTTAATGTAGTATTGCACAGCCGCATAAACGTTTATACAGCATCTGCGTATTGACGGAATAATTATACTATTATTTGTCGGTTAAGTCAACCCGAGTTCTAACGCTGTTTTGTACGACCGGGCATAAACGTACTGCTGTTTTTTAGGTATGCGCAATAATTTAATTGTTGCACGCATGATTTACTACAGTATACCGCAAAAGCACCCGAAAAACCGATATAGCTAAACCGTCCCCACGCAAAAAATTCTGCTGTGGGGACGGTTATTTATACTTTTATATGCGACGGTCAGCGAAGAAAACCATGCGCTTTGTTTTTATCATTTTACCGTAATCTTAATCTCAACATCCCTAAGCTCGTCGGCTAAATACTCCTGCGCCGTAAGGCTGCAAACCGGAAGTCCCTCGTAGTTGAATATAACCGGTTTTGCATACGCATGGCGTCCGGGGTCGACTAAGCCGTACTTGGCGTCTCCTGTTGCACCGGGGTACGCATCCGACCAATCCCTTGCGTGATATATTATAACCGGATTGCCGTTTTCATCAACGGTAAAGCTGTTGTGTCCCGGACCGAATGTGCCTGTGTATTCGCCCTCGGCTTCCGGCTTTAAGCCGCTGTCGCCGTGACCGGTTACGTTATCTGTGCCGTCGGTGGCAAAATAATCGGCATTCTTTAGCGTTTCGGTCAAATCCTGAGTTGCAAGAATCGGGTAAGGGTACTTATGCCAGCTGTCGGGGTCTAAAAAGTCAGAATCTATGTCGGCATACAAAACACATACGCAATACATCATGTCGACGGTGCTTCCTGCGTACACGATGAATATCTTGTCGCCGTGAATCAAGACAGACGACGCCTCCTGAATCATCTGACCGGGCTTGCCGTTCGGAGCTGATCCGAAGCCTGCCTTTCCTGCGCCTATATTCGACTCATATGCTCTGTCGCCTGTAGAAATCTGCACCAGCTTCGACGTCGGATAAAGCGGATTCTTCGGATCTACTGTTGTAATCCATATACTTGACCACTTGGGAGTTACATAATAGCTTTTTCCGTCATGCTCAAAATATGTTGTGTCAAATGCACCGACCGAGCCGCCGTCAGTAGCTTCGTGTATATGACCGGTGTATTCCCAGTTTTCCGCCTTTGTAAGGTCATCTCCGTTGCAGGTGAATATACATTGCTTCCAGCCTGCTTCCTTTTCAGTAGGTCGCTTTACCGTTGCAAGGGCAATTATTCTCCATTTGCCGCCTATTTTGTGTATTTCCGGCGCCCAGTACCAGCCTGTAACCCTTGTTCCGTCCTCAAGCTCGGTATCGTGCCAGATTTCAAACTCCTCAGCGTCCGTTATTCCCTGAATGCTGTCAGCCTGCCTTATAACTATGCTGCCGTAAGCACCGCCGCCGTTTGCAGAATTTTCGTTGAGGTTAGAGCCTGTGAAGTAATAAACTCCCTTTTCCTCATCGTAAACGGCATATGGATCCGCTCTGTAGCTCGCAAGCGGACTGTTATACTCGGCTGTCGCAGTTATTTTTCCTTTGACAGTATACTCTCCCGCGGCAAGATTATTTAAATCCAAGCCGTTTAAATCCCATTCAACGCCCATCGGAGTCTTTGAGCCGTCGCTGTATACAACGTCAGCAGTCTCGGGGAGCTTTATCTCCTCGCCGACCTTGGCACTTATGTCGCTGATGTCAACGCTTACGCTGTGAAGCCTTGAATACTTTTTGACAACCCGTTCATATTCCTTTGCATCGAGCTTTAAAATAAATGCTTCATCTGCCTTGGCGTACTCCGGAAGCTTTGCGCTTATCTCGCTTTTAACGTAATCCGCCTCCTGAGGCTCGGAAAACTTTTCAAAGCTTGATGTTGTCGAGGCATAAGACTTGCCGTCCTTACCTTCCCATGACAGCTTATAATTCAAGCCGCTCTTAACAACGCTAAGGCTCTTTATCGGCTTGCCGTCAGGGCTTAAGGAAACCTGTCTTTGATTCTTATAATACAAAAGGTCGTCAGTATCAAAAATTACTATATCGGACGAATCGTTTGCAACGGCAACAAGTATGTAGCCGGAGCCTTTTTTAACTATGCACGGCGAGCTCAGCTTGACGCATCCGTCAGGCGAAAGCACCGGCTTGCAATTGTTCAAAGGCTCGAAGTTAACGCCGTCCTCAGAAATCGCATAGTGCAGAACGCCCGTGCGGTAGGTGTTTGTATACTCTTTAGACGGGAACTGCGCAAATTCCACTCCCATATTCGCTTCATAAAGCGCAGGATATACCGCCAGCCATCCTCCGCTGCTATTGGTCTTGGATGAATCCGCCCCCGATACGTCCGCACCGCAGGCGGCGAGTGACAGCGGCATAATGCCTGCCATCAGAATTGATAACAGCTTTTTAAATCTTCTGCTCATAATATTTCCCTCAACTGATTTATTGTTTATAGTTAAGCCCGAAATATATTAATAATCATTCGATGATATGATTATATCACTTTTTTGACCTTATAACAATGAAATTATAAGTGAAATCTTTTGATATTTACTAACCGACTGCACTCATTGGTCTTATAATAAATCAAGAATCGTCTCAGGATTTGCCAATCACGCAATTCCCAAGACGATTCTGTTTGATTCATAGCTATAAAAGCCAAGCTTCACATATATTATCTATTCAACACGGCTTGTCCTGAAATCGTCGGGATTTTGTCCCTTTTTAACAAGCACTATCCTCTGACCCTCTTCGGTATCAAACTTAATCAGACTGTTCAGCTTACCCTTGATGGTTTGGGACTTCACGCCGTCACGGTACACATCAATCGGGGTATCCCAAGGATTTCTTATCCTGCACTCGCCGCCGAGCTGCGACTCTATCTCGACATACTCAATAACTCCGTTCGCCATCGAGGATGAAACCAAGAAGCCGCCCTTTGCCAAAAGCTTATACTTAGCGTCGCTGTCTTTTGACCAAGCCGGGAAGACTCTTATAACTGCGTCCTCACCGGGAAGCGGTGCGTTGCTTTGATTTAATGCTTGCTGAATTGCACTTGCAAACGTTCCGTAGCCCTCGGCAGAATAATAATCGCCTTGATCGTGCAGAAGATTCGGCGTATTTTGGAACATCTTATATTGCGATGCAAGCATTACCTTAAGCTCGTCTGCCAGCCCGAGCTTTGCGGCGTCCCCCAAAAATCTGCTTGAACCGTTCAAATCGGGGACGCTGTCTAAATACTGCTGAGCATATCCGGGTGTTGCATAGAAGGTGTTGAGTGCAATCTCAAAATCACCGTTGTCAAGCTTTTGTTCCCTTGTTTCAAGGTTTAAAACGTCGAACTTTTCAAGCATTTTAAACTGAGGAGTTTCAATGTACAAAGCACGAACAAGCGTTGACGGCTGACGACCAAGCGCCCAGGTGGGCTTATCGGATGTCTTAGCATTGTCGTGAGCTATGGCGTCTTCTTCATTGCTCATCGGATACGGAGCTAAATTATCAAGACAATCCTTCCATGCCTTGCGCAAATCCTTGTCAACGTCTAAAATCTCGGCAGACTTTATTGCAACGGCAAATATTCCCCTCGCCAAGGACAAATCGTCTATAACGTCACGTCCGCCCCAGATGTGCTCATGGAGGTTTGTGCGGTTGAAGTGATAATAGCCGTCCGACTCTTTAACAAAGCCATAATAGTTGCGGTAAAGCTCGGCAGCTCCCTTTATGAATTTATATGCGTGATCCCTAAGCCACGCTTCGTCCTTGGTGTATTGATATCTTAGCCAATAATACTCAGCTGTTTCCTGAGTTGCAACCATTGTGTGAGTGACATAGCTTACACTGCTTCCGCCCCAGAACTTATAGTTCCACGGAACCAAGAAGCTGTTTCTTGTGTCGCCCATGGCTGAAATTGTATCGGTAAGTCCTATATCCCCGGCTAAAAACTTCTTCATGTCGGCGGCAACATCGTCGGGAAGTGTCTCTGCGCCCAAGACTCCTGACGTCTCGCCGATGAATATGGCGTCCTCACTTTCAATTCCCCAAAGCTGATTGGCGGCAACCTTATATTGCTCATAGCAGCGCTCACGCATTCTGAAGAGTGGGTCTAAAAGCTCGCCGTGGTTTGCCGATTCAAACGGCTGATAAAGCGAGTCCTGATTCCAGTTCCAATACCAGCTTCCCCAGTCACGTCTGTCGCCATCGGCTATCCATATTCCGCCGTTGTATTTAGACGGGAAAGAGCCGCCGTTTGATATTCCGGCAAGATACATATAATAGGTTCTTCGCTGTTCATAGTCTCTTTGCTCAGGGAGATAGACATACGATTTGCTCCAGAAATCACGCCACCACTCGCTGCCGACAGCATATGTGCTTTCAAAATCAACAACCGATTTGCAGTAGTCAATTGCGTTTTTCTTTACATATATATCCTTTTATAGCTGAGGTCTGAGCGGCCTACAAGCTCCGAATAATCGGGATTAAACAGCGGAGTGTTTGAAATTGTTATCGTGTCCTTATTCATGCTTGCACCGCAGGAAGTCAGAAGAATTAAAACCAATAAAATAGATATTATTCTTTTGCACATTCTCTTATCCTTTCATTTGATGTTGACGCTTTTGATTAAATGAATCGCAGATGCTGATAAAAAGCTTCTATCGGCATAGTAACATACGAAAAGAATTTATACAATGAATAAAACTAATCGATAATTGATATATAAATGATTCATTTTATTGTCCACAGCAGTATGCGCAGGCCGTCTTGATAAAAGTTATGTGTAATTAACAACTATATTGTATCTATTGAATGGTATGCTTCATAAATAAAACGCCTGCCCTCAATGAAAAATGAAGGCAGGCACTTTTATATGTGCGCTTTATAATACACAGTACAATGACAGATCAAGTTTAAAGCTCAACCTCGCAGGCAACAGTCTTCTTACCTGTAAGCTCCTCGCTCAATTCATCAGGCTGGCTTGTTCCGAAGTAAACAGTTGTCTTTGCATTTGTATCAAGATATCTTTCGCCGTTGTCGGAAACAACCGTAAGGTTTCTAAGAGGAATTTCTAATGAAACGGTCTTAGTCTCTCCCTCGCCAAGAGTTACTCTCTTGAATGCGCAAAGAGCATGGTTTCTAACGGCGTCCTTTGATTCCGACTTGAAGTAAACCTGCAAAACATCGTCTCCTGCCCTGCCGTCGTTTCTGAGCGTAACGTCAGCAATAAGCTTGTCGCCGTCACGCCTAACGTCTGCTGCTGTGACCTTTATATCGGAGTATGTAAGACCGAAGCCGAAGGGATATAAAACATGGTTCTTAGCGTAATCCTCATAGCGGTATGTCCTGTCGCGCATGAAGTAATCGGTAAATTCGGGAAGCTGCTCGATATGCTTATAGAATGTTACGGGAAGCTTTCCTGACGGTGAAACGTTTCCGAACAGGATATCGGCAACAGCCTTGCCGCCCTGTGAGCCGGGATAAAACGCCTGCAAGAGGGCGTTTGCCTTGTCATTTTCAATGTTGAGCGATGAGCCGCTTACAAGCACAACAACTGTCGGCTTGCCAAGCTCTAAAACAGCGTCTAAAAGTCTCTTCTGAGACTTCGGAAGAGAAAGAGATCTCTTATCTCCCGAGCCGTATTCGTTGCCCTGGTCGCCTTCTTCGCCCTCTAAGCCCTCGTCAAGTCCTACGCACAAAACTACAACATCTGAGTGAGCTGCAATAGCCTGAGCTTCTCTTATTCTGTCGTTTGGCAAAGCTAAACCTTCGCATCTGTCCTTGACGATGTTTGCGCCCTCTGAGAACAAAACTCTGCCATCAAACTCGTCCTGAATTCCCATGAGAATTGTTTCATAGCGAGAAGCAGTTCCGTAATAATTTCCTCTTAAAGCGCCAATGTTCTGCGCATTCGGTCCTATAACTCCGATTGTATTTAT
Organism: Ruminococcus sp. UBA7158; assembly: GCA_002491605.1. Taxonomy (GTDB): domain Bacteria; phylum Bacillota; class Clostridia; order Oscillospirales; family Ruminococcaceae; genus Faeciplasma. Next base: position 17,186 of record DKWG01000063.1, on the reverse strand, counting down.
CTTTGACTTATCAAGCGGCAGAATGCCGTCGTTTTTAAGAAGCACGCAGGCGGTTTCGGCTGCCTTGCGGCTCAGAGCTATGTGCTCCTTTGTTTCAACATCCATATATCCAAGACTGTCATACTCGGTTTCGTCGAACATTCCGAGTCTCATTCTTGTTCTGAACAAATGCTCGCAAGCCTTTGTTATTTCTTCCTCTGTTACAAGACCCTCTTCATATGCCTTGTAAAGGTGCAGATATGTATTGCCGCAGTTGACGTCGCAGCCGTTTTTAAGAGCCATGGCAACGGATTCTGTCGCTGTTGCGGTTACATGATGGTGCATATGGAAGTCTGCAATTGCCCAGCAGTCGGATACAAAGTAGCCGTCAAAGCCCCATTCTTTAAGCTTTGAGCTTAAATATTCAGAGCCGCAGCAGGGCTCGCCGTTGGTTCTGTTGTATGCGCCCATAACGGATTCAACCTTGGCTTCCTTAACCAAAGCCTCAAATGCAGGAAGGTATGTCTCCTCTAAATCCTTAGCGTCTGCAACGGCGTCGAACTCGTGACGGATAGCTTCCGGTCCTGAGTGAACTGCAAAGTGCTTGGCGCAGGCAGCGGCTCTCATAACCTCGCCGTCGCCCTGAAGTCCCTTGACGAAGGCGCAGCCTAAGCGTGATGTCAAATAAGGGTCTTCGCCGTAGGTCTCGTGACCTCTGCCCCAGCGTGGGTCACGGAATATGTTGATGTTGGGAGACCAAAGGGTAAGTCCCTTGTAGATGTCTCTGTCTCCGAGCTTTGAGTACTCATTATATTTTGCTCTTGCTTCGGTCGATATAACCTCGGCGACGTCGTGAAGCATATTTACGTCGAATGAAGCCGCCATGCCTATTGCCTGCGGGAACATTGTCGCAACGCCGGCACGTGCAACGCCGTGAAGTCCCTCGTTCCACCAGTTGTAAGCAGGAACGCCCAGTCTTTCAATTGCCGGAGCATCGTACTTGAGCTGTTCGCACCTTTCAAGCACCGTCATGCGAGATACCAAGTCACGCGCTCTTTCTTCGGCGGTTTTAGATTTGTCCTTATAAAGTTCCATGTTGCTAATTCCTTTCAAAGCAGCAAAGCTGCATAATCATCTGATTATATTGTACATAAAAAATTTATCTTGTCAACAAATTTTCCTGCATATGCATCTTTATTTATACGAATAGCAGTGCTATAATATCTAAAATACCAAATTTTAATGTGCAGTTTTCATAACGCTGATTGTACCATCAGACAATCAGCAATAAATTTTACGAAGGGAAGCCTTAAACTTATGACAAAATCATCAAAAAAGATGCTGCTTATAGGCTGCGGCAACATGGGCTATGCAATACTTACCGGAATTATAAACAGTGAAATCTACGATAAAAGCAATATAATCGTTTCAGACAAAAGTGAGTTCTGCCGCAAAAGAGCCGAGGATTTAGGTGTTACCGCTTTGGAAAATCCAGGGTCCGCTTTAGATTCAGACCTAATAATTTTAGCCGTAAAGCCGAATGCGCTCGACCTTCTGTCTGCCGATATCGCAGACAGTGTCAACGACCAAGCCCTGATAGTTTCCATCCTTGCAGGAAAGACCATAAAGACGCTTGAAGAAAAGCTGCCTCGCTGCAAAAAAATAATCCGTGTTATGCCGAATACCCCTGCGCTTGTCGGAAGCGGAATGAGCGGAATTTGCCGCAGTGAAAACGTCACCCAAGGCGAGATGGATGAGATTTTATCCATCTTTTCAAGCTTCGGCAAGGCGTACGAGGTAGGCGAGAATATGATGGACACCGTAACAGGCATAAGCGGTTCGGGTCCTGCTTACGCATTTATGTTTATTGACGGCTTAGCCAAGGCAGGTGTTAAAAACGGCATGAGCGAGGACGAGGCAAAGATATTTGCCGCACAGACAGTTTTCGGAGCTGCCGAGATGGTTCTTTCAAGCTCCGACTCTCCCGAGCAGCTGAAAATCAACGTCTGCTCGCCCGGCGGAACAACCATTGAAGCGGTTAAGGTCTTTGAAGAGTCCGGGCTTTATGATATAATCGATAAAGCCGTTGCCGCCTGCATTGACAAGTCGAGAAGGATGGGTAAAAGCGAATGATATTTGAGCAAAAAACGTTGCCCTTAAGGACGGCAGAAATGCAATTTTACGTTCCCCTAAAGTTTCCGACGCTTCTGAATTAATTGAATATCTAAAGATAACCTGCTCCGAATTCGGAAAAGACAATAACTCAAATAGCCATTTGCTGCGGCTTCACCTATATTCAAAACTTTTCAAGGACATTTCGCAGGTACATGGGGCTGTCCCCTATCCGGTACAGAAAGCGTGCGCTGGGCTTCAAAAAGACTGCGGTGTCGGAATAAAAGCCGTTCGACAGCACTGCCGAGTAAATCTTTTTTCAGTAAAGCATATTGATATGCCTATGCACGGAATACAGCTTGATTTTTGACCCAAAACAGCTTATAATTTATACAGCTAAGCACAAACGGTAAAGGTTGGTTAAATTTATGAGCTGTATTAAAAAAATCATATCAATTCTGCTTGCCGTTGCACTGTTAACGCTTTGCGGATGCCGAGACGGAGTTCAAAATCCGTTGTCGCCTGAAAAATCGCCTGAGGGCAAATCTCACAGCGGTCCTTATAACCCCGATCACGACTCAGTGCCCGGAGTCTCGCCGGATAACGTTTCCCCCGACTCGCCGAGCACTTCCCTATCGCCCGATGATAGCCACACCGCAAGCATACCGTTAGTGACAGGTGCGCCGAAGCCAAAAGAGGCTTTGCCGGTTGTCGAAATATCTCCCGACGCCCCTATAGCCGACGGCACTTTAGGCGACCCTGCTTCGGACAATGGCTGGGGATATATGATGTCTGCGATGAACGACGAGCGATACATATTGGTTATGAACCAAATTTTTGACGGAATAAAAAGCTTTGAAACGTCAATAATCGTCGATCCGATTCTGAGCGCCGAGGAGACAAAGGCGTTCATCGACGTTATTTTATCAAACATTGCCGTTGAATACTGCTTTGTCGACAGCTTGGGAGCTAAAATTTACGCAGACGAATCCGACCTTGCCGGCGTTTTAGCGTCTGTAGAGGTAATATACAATGTTTCATCACTCGATGAAGGGCTTGAAATGGTATCAGAGCTTCGCACGGCGGCAAACGACGTTATCGGGCGGCTCGAAGGCTCTTGGAGCGATTACCGCAAAATAAAGTACCTTCACGACTGGCTCATACTAAAGTGCGCTCCCGATGAAAACGATATCGGCGGCATTTACGGCGAAACTGCCTACGGCGCTGTAGTAGAGGGCAGACCGACCTGCCTCGGCTACGGCAAGGCTATGCTTTATCTGCTCGGCAGGGCGGGGTATGACTGCGCATTCGTTGTCGGTATAGGACGGGAAGCAAGGCATATTTGGATTAAGGTCAGAGTCGGGGAAGAATGGTACTGCATCGATCCCACGTGGTCAGACCCTCTAAGTCTTACACTTGTCGACCCGGAATACATTGACTACGACTACTTTATGGTAACGGACGAGTTCATGAAAAGAACCCACTTTGATGTTTTTGACATGGTGTTTTACTCAGTCCCCGAAGCCGATTCGGACGAGCTTTGCTGGCACAATTTTGAAGAATGCTATGCCGACGGCTATGAAGCGGCTGTTAAAATCCTGACAGACGGCACATGGAACGCTGTAAACGGCGGATCGGAGTATGAATATGTCCGCATAAAGTTTTCAAGCGAGGAGCTTTATTTAAGGGTTAAGGATGACTTTTCAAAGTCGAAGTATAAAAAGAAAATACTTTCAAGGATGAGCGATAGGTATACACTTTCCGATAGGTATTTAGGCTCGGATAAGTGGACGCTGACATATGTTTTGAAAAGGAATTAATATAAAGTCAAAAAGCACTGTTCCCGTTTATTTTCGGGTTCAGTGCTTTTATTTTTTCTTTCTATAGCGTATTAAAACGAATACTAAGAGCATTAACAGCATCGGTATTGCGACTATCGGGGTTACTATTATCGGGTCGATAATAAACGCTTCGTTTTTTACGAAAATCGGCGGCTTTTCCTTAACCGTTTCTATTCTTGTTCCCCTGACTAAAAGCCTGTGAGTATTGATTCCGTAGGGCGTGCAGGTTATCAGGGTGCAGTGGTCCTCATCCTGAGTGACATACAGCGAGTCCATTTCATTGGGGTTGACGATCAAAACGCTGTCGACCTGATATGTAAGCACCCTGTCTAAAACGGTGATTGTGAAGGTATCGCCGACGTCCACCTTATCTAAATTTGTAAAAAGCTTTGCGCTCGGCAGACCTCTATGGGCAGATATCGCCGCATGAGTGGTACTGCCGCCGACCGGCAGGCTTGAGCCTTCAAGGTGACCTGCGGCAACGCTTAAAACAGCCTTTGAAGTGCCGTGATATATAGGAATCTCAACGCTTATCTTATCAATGCTGACGTATCCTATTATTCCGTTTCCGCCGACATTTAAAATATCGTTATACCCCTCGACCTGCTTATAATTCATAAAGGGCTGAGTTATATTTGCAAGCTGACGGTTATATTCATCTGCCTCTTCGAAAAGAGCTGTATAATCCTCTTTTGACATATTCGACAAAACGGATTCATAATTGCCTATCGCCTGAGTTTGAACCTTTGAGTTGTGGTAATCGGCTAAGGAAGGATAAAGCACAGCCAAAAGACCGACTAAGAAAACCAAAATAAGCACAGCATATGTCAACCTATCCCTCAATCCGATTCCCCCCCTTTTTAATTAACCGGCAAAGTCTTACCGGCGAGCCAAAAGGGGCGGTTTCCCACCCCTTTCAGGCAACAAGGCTGATTTTAATCCGCCGTTAAATTATTACTGCTTTGAGCCCATCTTCTTCTTTGTTATAAGAAGGATAACTGCGCCGAGCATGAGAATTCCGCCGACAACATAGAAGATGGTTGTACCGATGCCACCGGTTGAAGGAAGTTCAGTACCTGATTTGTTTACAACCTTGACAACGTTAGAGATTACATTGCCGTCCGCGTACGTAACCTCTTTACCCGTCTCAGGTGCAGGTGTTACAGTTCCTCCATTAACATCAGCTTTTGACGGTTCACTAATTGTGACTTGTATCGGCGTATCGAGTCTGTTATATCCCTGAGGTGCTTCTGTCTCATATAAGTAGTATGTACCGGCATCTAAGCCTTCAATCTTTATAAATCCATCTTCACCTGAAGTAAATACAGTTGCATTTACTTCACCGCTTCCAGCATTTGCGTCATCCAAATGAGTCGTCCATCCGGTTAATACTTGTGTTGAATCAGATGCTTCCTTAGCTTTTGTAACTGCATAATGATTGGTTCTCTCTGCATCTGTGTAATAAAGAACGAACTTAGCTCCTTTAAGCGCTGCATCACCTTCTGTGCCATCGGTATACTTAAATACCTTAAACTCATAGACATATGTTGTTGTAGTATCAGTTATACTTGTAACCTTGCTCTCGTCGCCATAGCTCAAATGTGTTTCGTTCTTGTTTCCATCGCCGCCAATAACAGCATTCTCATTTACTCTTGCAGAATAGGTTACAACTATTTCAACTTTATTATTATCTTGACTACTTTTTTCAATTAAACCTGCAATAAATGCATCGTCAAACACAACGTCGAATGTACAGCTATCGCCGGTATTTGGATTAACCTTTAGTTCCCAATTCTTTGTTTCGCCACTGGTAGCAGCTATATTCTCTCCGCCAACCATAACCTTAAGATTATTCTGAGCGTCGTCTCCTTCGGTTGCATTAATGAAGGTCAAACCATTTGTCATTGTATCGTGCAAAACAATAGATTTTGCTGCGCCTTTTTCAACTGTAATTGTTGATCTAAAGTTTACTACCTGACCAAGCTCAGCGGTATTTTCATTGCCCCAGCCGTTACCTTCGTCGCTAACCTTAGAATCCTCCTGAACTTCCTTATCAACTGTTGGTTCAGTGTTCTTCTCCTCAATTGCTTGATTAACACCTGTAACAGTATCAAGAGAGGTCAATGAGCCGAGTGTAGTATTAACGAAGTAATAGCCGGCAGGAATACCACTAATAGTTGCTGTAGCGGCATTAGTCTGCTCTGTAGATTCAGATGCAGTTGCTACGGCATATCCAGTAGGCTTTAATGTGCCCTGAGTATCCTTTGCTAATTCATCCGCTAAGTATTCAGCAAAAGCAGCGGCTTCATCTTTCTTGTTTATGCCCTCAGCTTCAAGATGTGAGGATGTTGTTACAGACCATTCTGTAGTACCGTTAATCTGAGTAAGAACAACATAACCGGTGTCTATACAAGTAGCAGTGTTTTCAGGATCCGGAGTGTAGCCATTAACTGTATAGGCTTTAACAATATTAAACCAAGGTGAAGTGCTATTAATTGTGTAAGAAATCATCCTTGGTGTACCTTCTACAGCATCAGCAGGTGTACCATCTATAGCATCAAAAATCTTATATGCTTTATAGGTCTGTCCTGCAATAGCATTAGTAATCGAGATTGAATAATCACCGGTCTCTTCCGTTGTTTCAATAGTAGGGTTCTGAGTTTCTTCTGTTGCAAACCCACTAACGCTCAATCCCAAGCAAAGCGTCAGCGCTAAAACGAGCGCTAAAATTTTCTTCATAGTTTTCTTCCTTTCAAAATAGAAATTAATTTCGGGGACTGCGATTTATACTGTGTATCGCACAAGCATTTTGTGCGAAGGTAGGGCTTAAGCAGCTTCCCTCCTTTCACGCCTGCGCTTAACACAGCCGCGAATGCGAATGCATCCGCACATAAGGGACAATGCCATAAGGGCAAAGCCGCCCAATGTGTAATAAATTGTTCCGATACCGCCTGTCTGCGGCAGCATCACTCCGGTGGTGTTGTAGACAGTTAAGGTATATGTCACCTTTTTGCCGTCATCGGTTGTGATATCCGGCTTATCTCCAACCTCTGCCAAGCCGCCGGCGGTCTCTGAGACCTTGACCACTCCATCAACGATATTGATCTCAATAGGATAGGTCAAGGGAATATATCCCGGCGGAGGAGTAACCTCCTCGAGGTAATATGCAGCATTCTTTGCAAGATAGTCAATTGTGAATTCGCCTCTTTCATCACATTTAAATATCTCGGCCTGGTCAACGCCAATCCATTGAAGCTTTCCGGCGTCATTCAAGCCATAGTATTGCTTGCTTTCACCTAATATCTGATACAGCCTGAACTCAGCTCCGGTAAGGGGTTGGTTCTTGTTGTAGCCATCCTTCTTAACAACCTTAATAGAGGTTTCGCCGAGTGGGTCGACAACTGTTAAGGTGTAATCAAAGCTTCCCGGACCTGCACTTTCTTCTTTGATAGTACCGTTCGTTGTATTGACATAAAGGATATTGCCGCTTTCATCTGCAAACGGCTTTTTGCTTTCATCATCGCCGGTAAATGTTGCGCCGACAGTTATAGTTATCCTTGGAAGCAGCTCATAGCCATCCGGAGCCTTTGTCTCTTCTAAGTAGTATGTGCCTTCCTCTAACTTTCTGAATGGGATTTCAATACCATTCAGTTGAAGCTTGCCGTCTTCACCGGTTGTGAAAGCAGCTTTCTCAGTATACCACCCCGCATTATCACCGTTAGGGCTATAATACCAGGTTTGCATAATTGGATCGCCATTATCGTCTACAACTATTTTGTTCTGCTCATCCCTTTGCGGCACAAGCTTATAGAACATAAATTCAGCTCCGGCGAGCGGCGAACCCTTTTCATCATTTTTGACAAGCGTTAGGTTGACATAAGACTTATCCATAACTCTTACAAACGTCGAGTTACTGAAAAGATGAGAAAGGTCTTTGGGCGTGCCGTCGGAATTTTCCCTTAAATCTGTGTAAGTAGCGCTCGGGTGATCGCCCGGAGTTTGCCTTGTCGCATTGCCATAAGTATAGTCCTGATAAGCTGAAAGCTTCGACCAGCCGTGGCTGGTAAATAGCCGATGAGTTCCCTGACCATAGAGGGTATCCCTGCCATGATTTTTTTGACTTTCAGCAAGAGCCATATAGTTGAATACCTGCGACTTGCCGTCTTCCGCTGTGCCTGCGGCTGCTGGGTTGTATTCAAGATAGGTTACCATTGCTTCGCTGAGATTATAAGTTGTAAGCTCGCCGAAGCCATGCGGTTCATAGATTCCGAATAAATCTTTACTGTTTCCATTCTTTCGAACTCGCTGCCAAGGAACTGTCGTATTGGTTTTATCAGCAAATTCTGCAAAGGTATCCGGTTCTCGATCCGGCTTATCCTTGAGCCAAAGCGTTGTATATATCCACCTCAGCGACTGATCAATATCGCCTGCAGATGCAAAGGTATCCATAGTTCTTGCAAGATATCCCAAACCGTTGCCAACAGATACTCCGTTTTCAGTGTCTCCTGCGTTGGCATAAACTCCTGTTGAATCGACAATAACCTTTATCTCCTCAAGGTTTAAGCCGAAGCCGTCCGGCGCATGAATCTCACGGAGGATGTAGTTTCCTGATTGAAGTCTGTCAAAATGCAATGAGCCCTTTTCGCTGGTTGTATGGCAACTGTCATGAGTGTAGCCGACTAAGCGAGTGCCTTCCCAGAAAAATTCTCCGTCGCCTGCGGTGGAGGGAAGAACTCCGAGATAATCCGTTATTGCGTCGGTTTGGGCGTCATAATTAAACTTACGTCCCGGCTCAGATGGGTTATATTCTCTTAAATCAATTATCTGTTCCTGTTTCTCTACGGGATCAGAAGCGAACTCTAAATTGATATTGCCCCAGTTGTTATATGAGCCGCCTACAGTATCTGCAACGATATATCCTGATTCTTTGCCGGCTTTATCGTAATCAAAGACGTTAACTCTATATCGGAAGCCTGATGCAACCGGCTGTGGTTCATTGTTCTCGCCGAGCCATTCATAAATGTCAGCAGTTCCTGTTATCACGCCATTTTCACCGGAAGCCTTTTCATCGAGCTTAAGGTCCGCAACATAATCGTACTTTGACATATTGTAATAGTATTTGCCGTTATACTCCTTAACCCCATACAGTGCAAACACTGCATCGGTAACCAAGTTCTCAGCTGAGTCGAGCTTCTGAACAAACAGCTTGTTTTCAAAGTTTGGAACTCTAATAGTTGAGCCCCAGGAAACGCTGAACGGACGATTGTTTGAACGAATCTGACCATCAACGACAACCGTGCTCTTTCTCGACAAAATTCTTACTGTATTATTCGCATTGGCACCATCAAGGCTGTTAGCAGAAGTATAGTAAAACGCAACAAAATACTCCGGCATATTATTTGTGACTGCAGAGCTATTGTTATCAGCCATATAGCTGTAATAGCTCTTCGGGTCGCCCGGCAGATTCCTAAGGTTAACCTGCATTCCGCTTGCTTTAGGGCTGAAAACAACGCTTGATTCGTCTCCGCCGTTGTGCGCAATCTGTGCCTTAGCAGCTAATATAACTTGATTGATATCCGTTCCTTTGGAATCAAGAACCGTGTAACCCTTTTCCTCGCTTCCATATACCGGATGCCATGAAGATACATCCAGTTCTGATAAGTTTGTCTCGCCGGGATCCAAGCCATTTCGCTTCAAAACTACTGCAAAGAGTGTGCCCTTAGTTTTAGGCAGACCATCTGCCGCGCCCGGATTATAGAAATCCGGTATAAACCAGCGTAATACACCATCCGTATCAATAATATGTTGAGCGCCTATTTGCTCCAAAACTTCAGAATTTACATAGAAATTAGGTCCTACATTAAGGCTGTTCGGCGCATTAACAAGCGCATTAGGTGCCGCCCAAACACCGGTTTCATATTGGTCGGTTGTAAACAGAAGTCCGTTTTCAATATACATATGTATTTCTTTTGTGATTCTTCTGTAGCCCCTGGGAACATCGACTTCTCTGATAATAAACTGCTCACCAAAGGTTGTCTTCATTTCATCCATGGTTATAGGTGCACCGTATTCATTATTGAATATTAGCTTGCCGTTATAATCTGTAGTACCCACAAAAACTGGAGTTATTCTTGTGCTTTCATATTGAATTATCCAATCGTTTGTGTTGCTTGGATTTGCCCAATCAGGAACAGTAACAGCCTTACATTCATCATCAAGATACCTATATTCACTATTCGCCCTATATACTGCAAATGTTGCTCCTTCAAGCGGATTGCCATATTGATCTACCTTATCAATAGAAGTTATGGGTGCTTCATTTAGCAGATATTGCAGTGAGCAGTTTGAAGCATTGTTGCCTCTTTCCAAGTAGAAGAACCTCAAAACATGAGTGGTGTTATCGGCAAATGTGTTTGTGTTTTCGCTGCTCCAATAGTCCGACCGGTTAAGTTCGCCGGCAGCCTCAAACATTTCCCTAATTGTTGTTTTTTGCCCAACCCCTACATCACCATTATTGATAAGTATATCGCCTGTTGCGAAGTTTATTGATACAGAAGAGGTATTATGGATACCACCGAGGTCTGCTACCAAAACTCCGTCGATAAAAATCCAAACGTCGTCGTCACCTGAGAAGTTAAATACGCATTCGTCAGCATGTTCGTCAGCAGTGATATGACCGTTGTATCTTTGGATGAACCTTGTTGTAAGAGTCATGCCAAAATAGTGGTTCAGTTCATTGCTGAAATGACGATAGTCACGATTAGCAGGGTTTGAATCATTCAGAGTATAGCTGATATTTGAAGTAGCGGTTATAGTTGAACATTCATTTAAGTCGTTAAACGGGAAGAACTGACCGAACTGAGACTCATCTTTAACAAACCAGCCCTTATCATCAAGCTCCCTAACACTCCTTTGCTGAATAGCGCCTATAGCATCATATAAAACGAACTCACCGCCGCTCTCCTTGCTTCCGTTTTCAATGAACCTGGCAAAGTTCTTTTGGCTGTCGTAGTAGTAATACCTATCGCTGTCCTGCTGCAAAAGTCCCTGAACGTTGGCAAACGACTGTTTATATTCGTTCGCTATCTTTGGATCGAATAAGTATGCTAAAGATTCGTTACTATTTGCGCCCTCTATTCCTGCCATTGCAGCCGGTGGGTTTATGTTATTAAGCACTGGGAAGCCATCAACGCCCAGCTTATTTTCAACTATTCCGCTGCAAACAGCGGCTGTTGTTGTCCACTCGTTCCATGGTATATCATTGCCTTTTTCAGCTGCATTAGCTCTGAATTTCAACAAATGACCTTTATTGATTCCTCGCACGTATGGGTCACGGTCAGCTATACCCTCTGCAAGCCATCCGCCGTTTTCAATATCATTTGAATCACGCTCATCAAGCCAGTAGTCAAAGAGATTTATAACCGTTCCAGGTGGCTGCTCGGCTGAAGGAACTTCTGTTACCTTCCTAATAAAGCTTAGCTCAATGTTGCCAGGGGGATTATTGTTTGTACCATCATACTTTATCAGCTTGAAGAGATTTGTTTCCGGGTCAATGCCGAGGTAGTATTTGGGGCATTGAAATGCCTCAAGCATTACCGCACCCGATGAGGATATATAGGGATAAAAGTTTGTAGCACCATAATAAATATCGTTGAGATATAGCTTAGGTTCACCGTTATCCATTACAGCATAGAGATACATAGTTTTATCACCCGCTGTTTTTGTATAAACCTTAACGGCATCATTTCTTCCATCAGGTGTAGCCTGGTTGAGTAATACTCCCCAGACATTATTATTATTAAGTGAGATGCCGGTATAGTTACCATTGGCATCAAGCTCGAGCTTATTGCCTCCGATTCCCGATAATACGCTGCCGTTTGACAGTGCGCCAAACTCATCTGACACTATTGCAAGACTTACCTCAGGCTGTCCGGGCGTAGTTGCTAAGAGCAAATACGTCTTCCCGTCATCCAAGGTGTATTGTGGAATAAAGGGCTGCAGAAGTGTACCGTTTTCATCCGTTTCGGCATCAGGCTTGTAAGCGGAAATATTCTTCAGCCATTCGCCGTCCTTGTATATTTTCAGCGGTGTGGCTTGACTGCTGTCGTTAGTGGGGATGAGAATGGCGTTATCAACCCTCAAATACAAATCAGAACCATCTACGCCGTATACGCTTTTGAATACGGCAGTTCCATCGTCATTAATAATAACTGCATATTTTGCATTGACCGGATCTGCATCAAGATGAAGAGCTCTTCCGGAATAGTTCAGATATTGCTTTTGACCTTTAACATATGTGTATATTCGCACTGTAAACGTCTCCGAATCGCATCCGCCGCCTACATACTTCTCAAAATACCACTGTAAATCAGAGCGGATATACTGCGGATTATCCGGATTATCAATGTATGTAGGCTCAACAAAGCCGAGTTGCGGTGTGATTATGGTGTCTTCTTTAACTGTCAATGCAAATCCGTCGGCGCTGATGGTAAATAGGTTTCCTAATCCTGCGCCCTGTGAGCCGGTATCACCGATATAGCCGTTATATGTTCCGAGCGTATCAATATCCGAATGTGTATACCACTCAGGCGGAAGGTTTTCAACTGCGCCGGATGATTTAACCTTATCATTCTCGGCAGTGTCGGGATCTTTAAAGGTTTCTTCTGTGTAATAATAGATGCTGAAGGAGGTATGACCGATAGTGTCAGTATCATAATTAAAATATTCACTGCTTGCATTTGCCACAGGAGCTTTTATCGGAGGTGCAGGAGCTATCGGCTCGGTTACAGTAGTATCCTCGTCGCCGGAAGCATCGTCTAAGATGTCGGTAACTGCAGGAGCAGCATCGGCTAAAGCATATGAATCTGCCATCGGCATAGCCAAGCCCTGAACCTTTAAATCTTCGCCGCTTTCATTCAGCTCAACAAGCATGTTTTCGTCTGCCGAAGGCAAAGCAAATGAGCTTTCTTCCTCTGCCGCCGTGGTGACGATCGGAGGAGCAGGAGAAGGCACCGGTGTTTGGTCTTCCGCCGGGGTATCAGGGAAGTAGAATTTAAGGTAGTATTTAATACCGTCAACCTCTGTGTAGATCAGGGCGTTGCCCCAGTTATATTGAATCTTGAAGATGGAGTAATTCAAGAAGCCTTCACGATTAATAATATCGTCCGCAAGGAAGCACAATCCGTTATTCCCATCACTGGCTTTTGAATTGATAACCAAATATCCGTCATTGCCCTGACTGTCTGTGCCTTTAATCCTGTACCTTTTGCCGGAATTATCCGTTTCATCGCCTTCAGCGGCTGTTGACGGTTCGATATATTCCTCTATCGTCCAATAGCAGTCATCCGGAGTTAATACATTTTCAATGCTTCCGGCGGTATCAATTTCTGATTTTGTTATCTCTTTTGCTTTCTGCGTGGTATCCACATCACGTTCGCCCGGCATTAAAACGTATTTGCTATCTTTTTTGTCTTTATTAGGGTCAGTACTGTCATCGGGGAAATACAAATTGCATACCAATGCAAATTTAGTGCCAGGTATAAGAGTACTCAAGCCTGCATCGAAATTACCTGTAGTATCATCGCCTTCGACCTTCTTAAAAGTACGCTTAGTCAAGCTATATGTATCAACCTCGCCAAACAGCATACTCAGCGGCGCATATCCGACTACCGTTGGGTCGTCGTAATAGTGCATTACCTCTCCGACATAGTCGCTCGACGGTTCATCGCTCAGGTCAACAGATTCTTCGCCCTCAAGCATACCGTTGAAAATCGGAGCGCTTTCGACAAAGCTATCCTCAAAAGGCAGATCGACAAAGCCGGAATCATCGGCAATAACGCCGTCCGACGAAGAATTATCGTCAACTGTAACATCACCTAAATTACTGTCGTCAGCTATGACATCGCCTAAATCGGCGTCATCGACAGTAACGTCGCCTAAATTGTCATCTGCCGAGATATCAGTGGGCTGTGGCAGAGTAAATGCGTCCGTATTGGTGTTAATGGTATTGTCAGCAGGCATATTCAGCCCGAAAGCGCCGTTTTGGCTCAAGCCTTCAATCGGCATACTCTCATTGGCGAACATACCCAATCCAAAGACATCCATAGCGGCGTCCGTACCCAAATTTCCGATATTCATGCCGTCGAAGCCTGAGTCAGGGGTCGGGATAAGGTCGCTGTTGATGTTTTCTATCGGAACGGTATCGGGCTCGATATTGTCTGAAATTTCATCTATAGCTATACTGTCCGGTATAACAAGCTCGTCGCCGCTTTCAGTCTTTACATCGCCCTCAATGGTGTTGTATCCAAAGTTTACAAGCTCGGATACAATGCCCACTCTGTCGGCAATGCCGTCGCCGTCCGTATCAAAGAATACAAGGTCTGACGGCTGAGGATAGTAGCCCATATCAGCCGCATCCTCGGCGGTGACTAAAAGACCGTTGTCCATAAGAACGGAATACCAAGCATAGCAGCCGCCGACAGTCGGAACGATTTCCTGCGGCACACCTGCATAGTGCAGGCAGAAGGCGGCAAACATTGCGTTCCAGTCGCCGTACGGATTGCCGTACCATGCGCCGTATCTTGTGTAGCTCTTGCGGACGCCAAGCTCATTGAGTACGAAGTTGCGCTCGCTTTCAGCATAGCCAAGCTGAGATTTTGCAACTGCAACTATATCCTTTGATATGTTGCCGCTGAGCGCAGGAAGTGTTGACATCCATGTTTCATAGGTTTCGATATCCGCATTATAGTCGGCATAGCAGAATACAGAATGGGTATGCTCCATAATTCCGCAGCCGTATATGATTTCATAGCAGTCGTCGGTGTGAACGTGTGAAGCCGCAGGCTCGCCCTCCGGAAGCTCGCAGATAAGTGTGCTGACTGTGCTGTAGCACTCATCGCTGTGACTGTGCTCCTCGTTTTCCTCAAGAGTACATATGAGCGTTTGCTCGGTTATATAGCATTTGTCAGTGTGTATGTGTCCCTCGGCTGTATTGTTTGCAGTAACCATGAAGCACTCGTCTGTATGGATATGCGAGTGAACCTCAAGTCTGCCGCAGATGCGATTGCCTTCTAAGTCATAGCACTCAGGGGTATGTATATGCTCAACCGCCTCTGTAAGCGGACAAATGAGTGTTTTTATCTCCTCATGCTCGCAGTCAGGCGTATGAATGTGTCCTTCTGTCGGTTCACTTTCGGGAACGGCGCAGATAAGTGTGCTGACTGTATTGTAGCACTCCTCACCGTGGGTGTGCTCCTCGTTTTCCTCAAGAGCACATATAAGCGCCTGCTCGGTTTGATAGCACTCGTCCGAATGAGCATGCCCCGGCTGCTCAGCCGTTTCCTCGAAGCCGCAGTGCCAAATTGTCTCGCTGTAATAGCACTCATCGGTATGCTCATGCGGCAAAATTTCGGGAAGTGTACAAATAAGCTCGCCCCACTCATTAAAGCAGCTTTGATTATGCGAATGAATGACAAAGTCAGCATAACCGCAAACCAAGCTGCCTGTTTCATCAAAGCAGGCTTCGGTGTGAATATGCTGTATTGGGGTGCAAACTATAATTCTTTGCTCTTCGTCTTGTGTATCGTCCTCAGGATAGCCGCAGATGAGTGTCTTGGAAACAACACACTCATCGGTATGGATATGCTCGGGATAACCGCACATAGCGTCTGCAGTCTTTGTAATACCAATAATACGTAAATGCCAGAAAACGCCGCCTGCAACAAATGCAGCAAGCACTAAGAATAATCCGACTGTTCGTTTGCGGAGAGCTTTATTATGCTTTAAATTTTCGATGTAGTTTTTAATACTCTCGAACATTCAATCAATGCCTTTCTCGTATGTGTAAGTGCTTATATAAAAATGCAGTAAATGTTCAACTGCTTAACTATTATTTTTTATCGAACTAACCATCGATAATGCCGACTTCGTTGAACGGGTAAACCCTGAGCCAAACCTTTCCTATAATCTGTGACTCGTTGACGCTTCCTATAACGGTGCTTCTTGAATCAATGCTGACGTCACGCTTGTCGCCCATAACAAAGTATGACTTCTCGGGAACCTGATAGGGAAACGTTATATCGCACTCGCCGAGGCTTTTTTCCTGAACATACATCTCATCCAGAGCCTGACCGTTGACGTATACCGTTCCGTCGGTATCGATTTCAACCCAATCCGCCGGACCTGCAATTATTCTTTTTATCATAGTGCGGTTGTTCCAGCTGAAGCTGCACAAGTCGCCGGCAGTATAGTTTTTCGTCTTAACAAGGACGATTATATCGCCGTTGCAAAGAGTCGGATCCATACTGCTGCCGGAAACCTGCAAGACAGGCAACAGGAGCGACGAAACCAAAACCGCTGCCGCCGCAACTATCACCAGCGCATAAACCGTGCCGAAAAGGGCTTTTTTGTACGCCTGAACGTATTTTAATCTTTTTCGTTCGGCTTCTATTTGCTCCATGCTCGGCATTGCTATATCTTTTCTTTTTCTGCCCATATTCCCCTACTAATCCTTATATGTATCTGCCTGATTTCGGCGGCGAAGCTGATCCCTCGCTTGATAAAACCTAACAGTTAAAAACCATTTGCTTTTCCCCAATGAATTTTAACCTTCAGGCTCACTTAATCATATTGCTTTTTCTCATTTTTCCGACAGAACCGCTTGAAGTGCTGCCCGTCTTGCCGTCCGATCTTCTTGTCGCTTTCTTCGGACGTTTTATCATCATCTCGCCCGATTCAGCACAAGTCTTAATCATCTTGTCTGTATCGGCGGTATTATCGGAATTCTGTTCCTCATTAATATCGGTTTCTTCGGCACTCTTTCGCTCAACATCAGCATTTATGCCGTTTTCAGCGGTTAACTCCTTAACTGCGCTCAAATACTGGTCGGCAGCAGCCTGCGCCGCCTCAAAAACGCTGTTCAATGACAAAGCAGCCTGAGCTATCGAACCTGCAGTGCCGATTTTAATCCTGCGGTCATCAAGCTCACGGCTGAGTTTTTGGTTTTCATCGCTTAATATTTGAGTTTCCTTTTTATACTGATAAATTATTTCTATCAACTCAGCACGCGTCATGTGCTTGAGATCCCTGTCAATCAAATTGTTCATAGTGAATGCCGATATAAATGCCCTCCGCGCATGACTTAATACATCAAAAAAAGTTTTTAAAACCCATTGATATAAAAAATAGTAATTCAGCGAGTAAAAAAATAGAGTCAGGCACTTTTACCCACAACGAAAAAATAAGACAATCATTGCG
>DKWG01000029.1:439-3858 GCA_002491605.1 Ruminococcus sp. UBA7158 | reverse complement strand
CACATACATTTTTAAAATATTTTTCAAAACGAAAAAGTAACGCCCCTGCAAGTCAAAAGATTTATCCGCAAGGGTCATATATCTATATCCTAAACTGCGCAAGTGAATAAACTTCTTTGACAAGGGCTTCAAATACGAATGGTTGATGAAGCTGTTCTCAGTATTCACAACTCCGTTAGAAGTCACTCTTGATACCGCATCATAAGTATAGCATACTGCGTGAATATTTGCAAGGGGCTTTTCTAAAGTAACTCTGCCTAACAGGTCATAGCCGTAGGAATAGCCGGATATTATTGTTTCGGTTTCACTTGTTTCCTTTGTTTCCTTGATTGATGTTAGTCTTTGCTTCTCGTTGTAGATATTTACCTGCTTGATTCCGTTGGGCTTTATTATTTGCTCTACCCTGTTATTCTTGTCGTAGGTATATCTTGTTACTCGATTTAACCAGTCGGTTACTGTTAAGAGATTGTTATTCAGGTCATATGTATACTCTACAGCTGTGTTGTCCGGGTAAGTAAGCTTTATTAAGTTTCCTACCTCGTCATACTCATACTTTACTGTATTGCCTCTTGAGTCCGTATATGTTTTAACTCTGTTTAATGCATCGAAGGTTCTTGTTATTGTTCCAAGCTCATTCTTGACTGTTAAAACGTTTCCGTTTGCATCATAGGTATATTCTGTTATTCCTTCAGGTGCTGTGCTTGACTTTATTCTTCCTATCGAATCATATTCAAAGCTCTTTGACTGGTTTCTTCCGTTTGTCAGCTCTGACATCAAGCCGTGAGAATTGTAGTGATACTCAACTGTTCCCGATGAGGTTGTACTTTCGCTCAGCTTTCTTCCCAAGCTGTCATAGGTATATGTTGTTTTTGCTCCTAACGGTCCGCAAAGCTCTGTTATGTTTCCCGATTCATCATACCTTGCTCTGCTTACGCTTTGAATCGGGTCTATGACCTGTTCTGTGAAGCCTCTTGAGTTATATACATAGCTTGCTGCATTATTTGCCGAGTCGGTTATTTTTATCGGGTTTCCTGCCGAGTCATAGGTATACTTAGTTGTCCCCGACGACGGGTCTGTTACGGCTGACGGCAGGTTCATGCTGTTATATTCGCTTTCGCTCAGCTTATTTCCGTACGGGTCGGTGGTGCTGATTACGTTTCCGTTGGCATCGTATTCGGTTGTGAAGGTGTTTCCTTGGGCGTCGGTTACTGTTGTTCGTCTGCCAAGCTCGTCGTAGCCGTATCTTACCCTTGCTCCCCTTGCGTTTGTTACCGTTTCGAGCTGGTTAAGGCTGTTGTATGCGCTTGAGGTTGTATTACCCAATGCGTCGGTTACGGTTAAGAGATTATTTCTTTCATCATAGGTATATACGGTTGTATTTCCTCTTGCATCGGTTTCTGAGAGTCTGTTTCCGTAGGCGTCATAAGAATAGGTCTTGACATAGGTTTCGCCGTCGAAGGTCAATATTTCAGACAGAAGCTCTCCCGACTGAGAGTAGATATTTTCAGTTGTGTTTAAAACGCTGTCATTTGACTTCATTATCGTCTTAACAAGGCGTGACATTGCGTCGTATTCATAGAGGGTGGTTATATCGTTGTAGGGATTTCCGTCGTTATCCTCAACGTGCGCCTGAACAACATTGCCGTTTGCGTCATAGCTCTTTGTTATAACTGCTCCGAGCGGTGTCGTCTCCTGTATTACATTTCCCGCCTTGTCGTAGACATATGCCGTCGCTGACTCTTATAATTTTTCCGTCCTGATTCTTTTCAAGGTAAACGCTCTTGCCGGTAACGGTATCTGTTACCGTCAGCTTATCATCTGCGTAGCTTATTAATGTCTCAAAGCCTCTGCGGTCGACGATTTTTGCAAGACGCCCATCGGCATTGTAATACTCAAGCTTTTCGTGGTTGTAGTTTATGCAGTAAGGATATAGCTGCATAGTTTTTTGAATAATTCTTTTTCTTGCTTTTTCATAATCTCACTTCCTTTATCAAATTATTGGTTTTGAGTAGCTTGCAATAATGCTTTTGAATGCTTCGATTTCATCATTCCTAAGAGCATCTTCCTTTCCACCCTCCGCAATGTTCAGTAGCTTATTCAAAACATTATATTCCTTGCTCGACCAGCGCTTTTTGTTCGGGCGATATCCGTCAACAACATATATACCGCCGCCGTATCTGCCGGCTTGAGTGTATATCGGTTCTGTAAGCGCTAAGGCTTCTATATCACGTCTCACCGTTCTCTCGGATACGCCCAATTCAAATGCAAGATTTGCCATTGTTTCGTGCCTGCGAAGATACAATATTCTCATTATTTCATTGCGTCGTTCGAAAATCCCAATTTCCGCACCTTCCTTCCGGTGCTTATCCTAAAGATTAAATCGAACAACCACTGTCCTAATTAAAGATTATTTTGAAAAGCGGCAGGGTTCAATTCTTCACGGCAAATAAAAAAACGCAATATGGTTTCTCCTTGAATGCAGAGAAACCATATTGCGTTTTTAATTCTTACATCAATTTGTTTTGCTGAGACTCGCTTATAAAAGCAACAAGCCCTTGTATTTTAATTGATGTCAACTAAAATACAAGGGCTTACTGTACCATAAAGCATTTTCTACTTTTTCGCTATAATAATCGGTGTTCCGTCCAAATTCTCAACAAGATTTGCTTCACTGAAACCGCCTGACAGCATAGCGGCAAGCTCATGTTCCAATGTAAGAGGAGTATCGAAATGAATGTAGCGGTCATCGGGGATATTATCTCTTTTTCTGCGTCGGCGGCATTCCGCAAAGGCCAGCTCCTCAATCTCGGGAATACTTGCTATGTAGTCACATTCGATATATATTCCTCCCGGCTTCAGCGCACGACAAATGCTTTTGAAAAGACCCACCTTTTTCTCAGCGGTAAAATGATGCAGCGACTCCACCGAAACAGCAGCGTCAAAACGATTTTCGCCGAAGTCGTGCCTGAAATAATCGTCTTTTATTACATTAAGCGCTCTGTGACCGTGCTTGCTCAAGAGCTTTGATATCATCTCGTCTGAAAGGTCTATGGCTGTGACACTGATGTCGGGTCGTCTTTCAAATATTCTGTCAAGCTCAAGACCCGTACCGCTGCCGAGGTCTAAAAGGCTTTCAGCATCACCCGGCACAAGCTCGGCTACACGCTTATAGTGTTCATACCAAAAGCGCATATGCTCCTCGTAATCCTGTATTCTTCTGTCGAAAAACGAGCCCATCTCTTCGCACGGCTCATCCGCAGTTTCCGCAAACCAATTTTTAAGCTCTATATATTCCTTGTAATCTTCGTCGTTCATAATATTCACCTTTCTAAAGAAAAAAGCTCTTCAAGCCAAAGCTTAAAGAGCTTATGGAGCTGATACCCGGATTTGAACCGGGGACCTCATCCTTACCAAGGATG
>DKWG01000029.1:0-151 GCA_002491605.1 Ruminococcus sp. UBA7158 | reverse complement strand
CCAAGGATGCGCTCTACCGACTGAGCTATATCAGCAACCAAACGGCACGATTTATCCGTGCCACGGTTATGTATTATATCCTATTGCGTTCGATTTGTCAATAGCTTTTTGATAATTTTTTTATTTCGGATTCTGCGTTATCAATAGATAT
>DKWG01000051.1 GCA_002491605.1 Ruminococcus sp. UBA7158 | reverse complement strand
AATCTTTGCGTTAAGTGCGCCGTTGATGATAATAGTATGTCTAACCTTATCAAGCTCGTCGGGCTTGAGGAAATAGCAGCCTCTGTAGGCAAATTCCCTCTTTACGGCGTCATACACGTCGTCCAAAACGATTGTCGACTGCTCGGAAGCGCAGATCATGCCGTTGTCAAAGGTCTTTGAATGAACTATTGAGTTAACTGCAAGGATGATATCAGCTGAGCTGTCTATAATGGCAGGAGTATTTCCTGCGCCTACGCCCAAAGCCGGCTTGCCGCTTGAATAAGCAGCCTTAACCATGCCCGGTCCGCCGGTTGCAAGGATTATATCTGCTTCCTTCATAACGGTGTTTGTCATGTCGAGAGACGGTATGTCAATCCACTCGATTATTCCCTCGGGGGCGCCTGCCTTAACAGCTGCATCCAAAACAATCTTAGCAGCCGCAATCGTCGACTTCTTAGCTCTGGGGTGAGGGCTGATGATAATTGCGTTTCTTGTCTTTAAAGCGATTAAGCACTTGAAAATAGCCGTAGATGTGGGGTTGGTGGTAGGAATAACAGCGGCTATAACGCCTATCGGCTCGGCAATCTTTTTAATGCCGTATGCCTTGTCTTCCTCAATTACGCCGCAGGTCTTGGTGTTTTTGTAGGCGTTGTAGATATACTCGGCAGCGTAGTTGTTCTTGATGACCTTGTCCTCAACAACTCCCATTCCCGTTTCTTCAACGGCGAGCTTGGCAAGACTGATTCTTGCCTTGTTTGCGGCTGATGCTGCCGCTAAGAAGATCTTGTCAACTTCTTCTTGAGTGTAGGTTGAAAACTTTTTTTGCGCCTCACGAACCGAAGCAATGGTAGCCTCAAGCTCTTCAACGCTGGTAACAGGTGTGCGTTCCGGTTTAGACATGGTTTACCTCCTTGAAATACTTAAATGACTTATGCAATCCGCTCAGCCGTACTGCATAAATCCATATTAGTTAAAAATCCTTGCCGCAAGGCTGTCAATACGCTCATAACACAGTCTGTGCAAATGCCGTGCATCGGCATTTTTGCCGTGCTGTAAGAGCAGTATATATGCGGCGGCATCAATCCTTGAATTTATCTATAGATTGATGGAAAAACAGTATAACTTCTCTGCGGATATTATACCAAATCGTTTGCAGCATTGCAAGCATAAAATAAAAGAACTGTCATTTCCGCCAAAAGTGTCGGCTGTGTCAATATGAAAATATATCAATGATTTAATCAGCTTTTTAGTGTTGACATATACAAATGAATCCTGTAACATAATAATTATCAATATACGGCAAATTATCTTTGCCGAGTGCATGGCAAAACGTAAGCTTTTTAACGAGAAAGGAATGGTAATACCGATGATTAAAGGAACTAACCCTGTTATGAAAGGCGATTTTCCCGATCCTGATATAATCAGAGTCGACGATACATATTATATGTGCTCAACAACCATGTATTATATGCCCGGCGGCGCACTTTTCAGATCCTATGACCTGATAAACTGGGAATTTGTAACCCATGTATACGAAACTCTTGAGGACACCCCCAGAGAGAACTTAGACGGCGAGCAAAATGCGTATTCCAACGGAATGTGGGCGCCGTGCCTTAGGTATCACAACGGCAAGTATTATGTTGTCTTTGTCGCAAACGACACCCACAAGACCTATTGCTTCACTGCCGACAAGCCCGAGGGTCCGTGGACAAAGGGCTATATCGAAGGCTTTTATCACGACTGCTCACTTTTGTGGGACGACGACGGCAGGGTTTACATCGTCCACGGAAACCGTGAGATTCGCTTAACCGAGCTTAAGCCCGACCTTTCTGCTCCGATGCCGGGCGGCTTCAACGAAATCATCATAAAGGACGCACCCGGTCCCTTCCTCGGCTATGAGGGATCGCACATTTATAAAATCAACGGCAAGTACTATATATTCTTTATCCATGGATGTGCTGAGGAGTGGATACGCATTGAAGCGGCATTTATGGCAGACGACATTAAAGGCCCTTGGGTGGGCAAAGACGTTATCAGATACCGCCTTCCAAGCACTACAGGCGTTGCCCAGGGCGGAATTGTCGACACTCCGGACGGCAAATGGTACGGCTTCATATTCGCCGACCACGGCGCAGTCGGAAGAATACCCAACGTTGTCCCCATGCATTTTGATGAAACCGGCTTCCCTGTTTTCGACACTCCCACAGAAGAGATAGAAACCGAGTCGACAAGACCCGATTACGTCTACGACGAGCTGTTTAAGTCGGACAATTTCGACTACACCCCGGATGAAAACGGCAGGGTCAAGCTCGATGACGTTTGGGAGTTCAACCACAATCCTAAAAACGATTATTGGCAGGTTCTGGACAACCAATTCATCCTCACAACCGAAAAGCTTTCAAGAACCGTTGAATTCGCAAGAAACACTCTCACACAAAGAACATACCTTCCCAAATGCGCTGCAACCTGCACTATTGACGCAAGCGAGCTTAACGACGGCGACTACGCAGGTCTTGTTATGCTCCAGCACCGCTACGGCTGCATAGGAATTGCCAAGGAGGAGGGCAAGTATTTCATTATTATGAGGGGCAGAACAGAAGAGCCTGATAACGACCCCGACAAGAGTGACGACCGTGAGTTTGCAAGAGTTCCGCTCGACGGCGGCAAGGCTAAATTAAGAATGGAAGCAAGCTTTGACTTGGGACTCAGCGAGGTTGATTTCTACTATCAGTCAAACGGCGAGTGGCAAAAATTAGGCGTTACCCTGCACCCGACATTTGATTTAAGGCACTTTGTCGGATGCAGAATAGGTTTGTTTGCTTATTCTACCGTTATAACAGGCGGAAAGGCTAAGTTCTCTGAGTTTGTTTATGAGAAGTGAGTGAAATATTATGACACGGATACAAAACGTGATTGCTTTGTATCCGTGCGAATCAGGTAAAGACATATGCTCGGCTTTATAATGTCCCAAAGGGTTAATTGCATAAAGTTATATTGCGTGGCAGCAGAGAGCCATATGTTTTTCGGTGCGTGGCTTTTTGCTGCGCACTTTTTTGTTATATAAATTTATTTGACAAGAGAAAAGGGGAAGGAAAATGGACAGCAGTAAATCAGATAGCTTTAAAACCCAAACAAATACCAACGCCGATTCCGCAAAGAAAATCAGCATAGCAAATAACATAAACAATAAAGACCCGAACATCTGCCGAATAGAAACCTTGGATTTAGAGCATGAAGCATACGAAAGAGCATATAACCACCTCTATAGATCCACATTGGTAGCATGCACAATGGCACGCTACAATGAACCGTACAGCGAAATCTATAATTACCTGAGAAAAGCAATAAACGACGCTGAAAGCACACTCATATTCTATTTAGGTATGGAACGTTACAGCCAAGACGATCTGTCTCTTTTAGATATGGATGAGCTTTTCGGCATGGATAAGAATTAAACTATAAAAGCAGGACCTCTTATTTTCAAGAAGTCCTGCTCATTTTATTTATTCGGAAGCGTCTAGACTTAAAAGAAGTTCTGCTTTTGATGTAAAAAATGAACACAGATAAAAAGTCAGTGCAAAACTGACGAGCTTTGCACTGACTTTTTGATTCAATTATGAATAGGTGAATTTATGGCTTTTTATTGATATTATAAAGAATTATAAATGTACAGGCTAATATAATCTCAGTTAAAAACACGAATCTTATAGGCTCTTCAGCATTCATTAAAAAGAGATCGATAAAAAATAGAATAACTGCCGCTATAGCATATGCTAAAGTCATGGTTTTTTTAGTCCACTTGCCGCAAAAAATCAATAGAGCTAAGGTTCCGATTATTATGAGCACAGATGTTACAACGAATTCCATATGTTGTCCTCGATTCGGGAGAATTTTCGATTTCTCTGTTCAACGATAAAATGCAATGTATAAAAATATCTGAATTAATTTTGATACAAATACAATAGTATTTCATCTTTACCTACTTATATAATACCATTACTCTTCTTGGCTGTCAATATATGAAGCTTAGTTTTCTTATTCCTATAATACTAATTTACAATATACTTATAAAAAAGTCTATATGTATAGGCAACGATAGTCGATATTAATAATATTATTCAAGAGAAAAGCGCCGCACTTTTATGTACGACGCATTTCACTTTATATAAATTTACTTCTCATATACAAGCTCAAAAAACTTAGCCTTTCCGCCTATCTGAACGGTAGAATAAGCAAACAGATCTATTCTGCATCCGAATCAAAATCCCAAGCTCGCCTTAAACGCCGCTGAAATCTTATCTCCGAGGGCAACCGCTTCTTCTCTTTCGGCTGCAACCGTTGTGTAGTAAGCCTTTATCTTAGGCTCTGTGCCGGAGGGTCTTATTATAACTGTCGCCTTGTTTTCAAGGGTGTAGCACAAAACGTCTGATTTGGGCAGGGTTATTGCCTTTTTAGCGCCTGTTACAATGTCGACGCTTTCGCTTGTCAAGTAGTCGTCTATAGCGACAACCTTAAAGCCTGCAATATCGGCAGGAGCATTAGCATGAAGCTCGCCCATGATTCTTGCCATTTCCTCCATGCCTGCAGCGCCCTCGCAGGTGAAGCTTGAAACAGTGTGAACATAATTGCCGTACTTTTTATACATGGCTTCTCTTGCTTCTAAGAGTGAAACGCCTATCGAACGATAGTATGCCGCCATCTCGCAGATGAGCATTGAACCGATAACAGCGTCCTTATCTCTGACGTATGAGCCTCCCAAGTAGCCGTAGCTTTCCTCAAAGCCGAAGATGAATCTGTCAGCCTCGTTGTCAGCCTCAAGGTAGCCTATCTGTTCGCCTATAAACTTAAAGCCTGTTAAAACGTTTCTCATCTCAACGCCGTAGTCAGCAGCAATGGCGTCTGCAATGGCGGTTGAAACTATTGACTTAACCGCAACAGGGTTTTTAGGCATCTTGCCCAGAGCTATTCTTTCCTTGCAGATATATTCAAGGAGCATAGCGCCGACTTCGTTTCCGCTGAACAAGACATAGTTGCCCTCGCTGTCGGGAACGGCAATTCCGACTCTGTCGCAGTCGGGGTCGGTAGCCAAGAGGAGGTCGGGCTTAACTGTCTTGCAAAGCTCAAGACCTAAATGCAGCGCTTCCTTAATCTCGGGGTTCGGGAACGGGCAGGTCGGGAAGTTGCCGTCCGGGTTTTCCTGCTCGGGAACAATTGTAACGTCTTTAACTCCGATTCTGTCTAAAATAGCTCTTACCGGCTTGTTGCCTGTGCCGTTTAAGGGTGTGTAAACAACCTTGAGTCCGCTTGCTGCGCAGACCTCGGGGTGAATCTGTCTTTTTTGAACCTCGTCAAGATATGCATCTATAACGTCCTGAGAGATGTATTCAATCATGCCGTTTGCAAGACCATCTTCAAAGTCTATAAGCTTTGCTCCGCCGAACATGGGAGTGTTATTTATCTTAGACAAAACAATATCAGCGGCTTCAATTGTCATCTGGCAGCCGTCTTCGCCGTATGCCTTGTAGCCGTTGTACTTAGACGGGTTGTGTGAAGCTGTGCAGACGATGCCTGCCTTGCAGCCCAAAGCTCTTACAGCCCAGGAAAGCATGGGAGTAGGCATAAGCTCGGAATAAATATACGCCTTGATTCCGTTAGCCGCCAATACTCTTGCCGCCTCTTTAGAAAACAGATCCGACTTTATTCTTGAGTCGTATGCAATGGCAACCGACGCATTTTCATATGCCGAATTGACATAATCGGCAAGACCCTGAGTTGCACGGCGAATGGTATAGATATTCAGTCTGAAGCTTCCTGCACCGATAACTCCCCTGAGTCCCGCTGTGCCGAATTCAAGGTCACGGTAAAACCTGTCCTTAATCGCCTCGTCGTCGCCCTTTATCGATTCCAGCTCCTCGATAAGGTCGCTGTCCTCGGTTGCGTTTTTGAGCCAAAGCTCATATAGCTCATGCTCTCTCATAATGTCTTATACCCCTTTCAATATGTAAATAGTTTTTATAACTAAAGCTTTTATAAACGCTATGGTTTATTGTTCATTTTGATTATACAGCTTTTTTCCTTACTTGGCAAGTGAAAATACAAAGTAATGAAAAATTTTTTATCAGCTGCAAAGCATTAATCAGCCGTTCTCTTTTGCACATTTGCGATTTCGTTTTTGCTTGAGTACAAAGAAGCAATTAACTAAAAATAGAAAATAAGAATTGCATTTTTAAATTCAGTATGATAATATAATAGTATAACCTGCCGCAGACAGTGTAAGCCTATGCGTCAGGCAAACACAGAAAAGGGGCTGCGTTATATGAAGCTTATCTTTGCAATTATCAATGATGATGACTTTAAAGGAGTGTCCGAAGCGCTTATAAAGGCTGAAATTCAGTCTACAAGGCTTTCCTCAACAGGAAGCTTTTTAAAAGCCGGCAATTCCACCCTCCTTATATGCGTTCAGGATGAAAAGCTCGACGAATGTATTGAGCTTATCCACAAGCACGCAAGAAAGAGAAAGCAGCTTATCCCTTCAAGCTCGCTGAGAGGAACCTTTGCTGCGTCTCCCGTTGAGATTAATATCGGCGGTGCAACAGTCTTTGTCACCGACGTAGACAGATTCGAGAAATTTTAAATGAAGCTGTATTCAAAGGATAACATAACCGAGCTTATCTCGTCAATGATAAAGCAAGACAGGCTTTGTCACTCATTTATTCTCGCAGGTGAGCCGGGAGTCGGCAAAAAAACAGCCGCAAAATATATTGCCATGCAGATTCTTTGCAAAAGTCCGGCGAATAAGCCCTGCTTTGAATGCCGTGACTGCCGAATGGCAAATAAGGACGCCCACCCGGACGTTATATACGTCAAGGCAAGCGGTAAGCAGGGCAACTACCTTGCAGACGACCTTCGACCGATCGTCTCCGACAGCTTGGTAGCTTCAAACGAGGGCGGATATAAAATCTACATCCTTTCTTGTATAGACAAGGCTCTGCCGTCAGCTCAAAATATACTTTTAAAGGTATTTGAAGAGCCGCCCGAGCACGTCATTTTTATTCTGACTGCCGATAAAAAGGAAAAGGTTTTGGGCACAATACTCTCAAGAGCAGTAGTTATAAACGTCGGTGAGTGCAGCCGTGAGGATTTGATGTCAACCCTTAAAGAAAACGGAGCAAGCGAGGATGAAGCTTCAAAATGCTTCGACCTTTTCGGCGGAAACATCGGCAAAAGCCTTGAATACCTCAGCGGCGGCTCAGAGATTTTTAACAGCATAGAAAGAATATCTAAGTCCTTGGCAAATAACGACGAGTATTCCTTGGCAAAGGAGCTTTACATTTCCGACAGAAGCTTTGCCGTATCCGTATGCTCAGAGCTTATTAAAACCGTCGGCGACGCCTGCCTTATCAAGCAGTCTGCGCAGATGTATGAAAATCATGCGAATACAAACGCTGAGATGTTGGCGGCAAATATCAGAATACACGGTCTTGTTGACATTTATGAGTCCTTAAACGCAGCTATTGAAAAGCTTCAGGGAAACGCAAGTGTTATTCTAACCATGTGCGAGCTGTGCGCAAAAATGAAAAGCAGCGCAGTTTGAACCTGTTAAGCTCGTTACAGCAAACGGCTGATGTCATATGTATAAATTTATAAACATCAAGTGAGACTGACATAAGCTCACTTATCCGCACTGAGCAAGGCTGCCGAAGTCTTGACCTACAGTAAGAAAGGAATGGTCATTAAAATGACTGAAATTATAGGAGTAAGATTCAAAAGCGTGGGAAAGGTCTACTATTTTTCCCCGGGTGAGTATAAAATCGAAAACGGCGAAAAGGTAATCGTTGAAACAGCAAGAGGAATAGAGTGCGGAGAGGTTGTTTTGGGTAACAAGCTTGTCGACGACAACGATATAGTCGCTCCGCTCAAGTCGGTAATAAGAATAGCTACAGACGAAGACTTCTTGCAGATTGAAAAGAACAAGCTCAAGGAAAAAGAGGCCTTTGAAATATGCGAAAAGAAAATAGAGCAGTATAAGCTCAACATGAACCTTGTCGACGTCGAATGCACCTTTGACTACTCTAAGCTTTTGTTCTACTTTACATCGGACAACCGTGTAGACTTCCGCGAGCTGGTCAAGGACTTGGCGTCCTGCTTCCACACACGAATTGAGCTGAGACAGATCGGCGTCAGGGATGAAGCAAAGATGCTCGGCGGCTTGGGCGTCTGCGGAAGACCGTTCTGCTGCTCAAGCTTTTTGGGCGAGTTCCAGCCCGTCTCAATCAAGATGGCAAAGGAGCAAAGCTTATCCTTGAACCCGACAAAGATATCCGGAACCTGCGGAAGGCTTATGTGCTGCTTGAAATATGAGCAGGACGGCTACGAGGAGCTCCTTAAGCTGACGCCGAAGGTAGGCGCAATAGTCGATACTCCGAACGGCAAGGGCACGGTTACAGACGTCAACTTAATCTCCGGAAAGCTTCATGTTAAGCTCGAGGGTGCAGTCAGCGACACTGTGTTTGACAGAGCGCAGGTCAAGCTGATAAAGGATTCATATATCAGGCTCAATCGTGAAGAGATTAATGCGCTTAAGGGACTGGAGTAACAGTTCATTTGAAATCAAAAGCATTTACCTATAAAAATCACACATGAGATCCACATAAACGGGTTTCATGTGTGATTTTTATTACTATGTAAACAACTAAGCGTTATATCTCATCAGCAATATTGATAATATAATTTCCTCTTTTTTTAGCATACTCAACTGTGTATGCTGTCCCTCCCGATGGTGTTATCAAATAGCTAATGCATATGTTACTGCCATCAACCAAATATCTGTTTCGTTTATGCATACACCCTCGAAAATACTCGTCTGATGTATAGATTATCTCATTTGATTGCCTTTTGATATCCTCGTATATGTTTTTATCATCATTACTCCATGAATGTGATTGTGATTTACATGGAAGTACAAGTATTAGTTTTATTTCCGGATACTTTTTTCGCAGATTTAATACTGATTGTGCCGCAATAGTATCAAATCCTAACGCTCCGCCTGATTCAAAGTATATATAACCAAGCTCAATCAGTTGAATAAGCTTATTTTCAAGTACTGCTTTTATTTTTGGGATATCCGATTTATTAATTTGTCTGTGCCCGGTAAAGCAACAGGTTTTTTCTTTATGCATTACTATTATCTGAATTCATCCAAGATGCCAAGTCGTCCTAAAATACAAGCTTAACATCCTCTTACGAATTCATTCACCTCCAATTTTAATAAATGATAGCCCTGAGCAAAACGCCCAAA
>DKWG01000009.1 GCA_002491605.1 Ruminococcus sp. UBA7158 | reverse complement strand
AGTTTTGCTCAAGGCTAAATTATACGGATTTATGCCATCTTTATAATGGCACGACAATTCAATTATAAATGGACTGACAGTTCGTAAATAACTGAACTATATAAAATAAGAACCCTGCCAAATAAAAAAACGAGGTTTTGACAGGGCGATTCATTATGCCTACACCCTCCGATTCTGAGTTTTTTGGATCGGAGGTTCTTTTTATGCGCTGGACTATTCTCGGCGTTCCGCTGCTTGTGATGAGCAGCGAATATTAAACTAATACATAGGCATTATCAGAAGGTGTTTTATTGAAAAAAGCATTTACCCTACAAAGGGGCATTACGGCTTACGCAATGAACTGATATGCCATAAATACAATGAACTAAAAACACCTGCACGGCGAAAATTGTCGCTATGCAGGTGTTTTTTGAGTTTATAAACTTTTTTGCCATTATTTGCGTTGGCTGTCGTTCACCGCCCTCAGTCTGAATTTTTACATTTTTGAAAATTCAGACTGGAGGTAAAGAAAATGGCAAAAAGCCAATTTGATGTTCTGAAAGAGGAGTTTCAGAACGAGTGCAAGGTTATCAATTTGAAATATGAGTATGAAGGGTATAGCGGTAAAGCACAATGGGCAATTATTTCGGAACTATCCGAAGAAGAAATCCTTGAAAAGTACAAGCCTATTGTTCAGGATTACATACCGTTTCTTGTGTTGCCGCCGACATATGGAGAAGTGCGGCAGCAGTTTCGCAGAAATGAAAATAAACACTATATGAGAATGGTCAGAGGTCATATTTATTCGCTGGAGGAGGATTTAGAAGAACATCACCCTGAAACAGCCGTAGAGGATTGTGTGGCTCAGATTCTTGCACAGGAGCAAAGCAGGGAGCTTTGGGAAGCAATAAAATCCCTGAACGAGAAACAAAGGAAACGGCTCATTGCCTATTATTTTGAGGGAAAAACCTATCGGGAGATTGCCGATGAGGAGGGCGTCGATCATAAAGCTATAATTCGTAGTGTCGAGATTGCTTTGAAAAATCTAAGGATTTTCTTGGAAGAGAGTCCCCAAAAGACCTTTCCCAGTGGGAACAAGTGAAGGGACTTGTTCCTATTCCGGATACGGAACGCCTTTCAAATACTTAATATTGAGAGGTTTATATAAATGGGATTCAAAGAAAATCAAAAGGTGAGGCGTGGAGAAATTTATCTGCACGACTTTGGAAGCAATGAAGGCTCTATCCAAAATGGAGTAAGACCTGTTCTTGTGGTGCAATGTGACGAAGGGAATCAGGCAAGTACAACGACTGTTGTTGCGGCTCTTACATCTGTTATTAAGAAACGCTATCTGCCCTCGCACATTATTTTAGGCGATAAATACGGACTGAAAGAGCCTTCAATGGTTATGCTTGAACAACTGAAAACGGTCAATCAAACGGAGCTTACCGAATATATCGGTTTTGTTGACAGCGAATATCTGCTCAGGAAAATCAATTTTGGCTTGAAAAAAGCACTTGGATTGTGGGTAGATAAGCCGCAGAAGCAAAAAGGCGATATTCGCTGCTTATGCAGTAAGTGTTTAGATGACTACAAATCCAATCCCGGTTATATCGTAAGGCGGCTTGATCCGTTTGCAAAAGAAAAACGCAAATGTGATAAGTGCCTGAATATGGGGTACGATTATCTGATTTACGATAAGAGTATTTCCAAGAGGTAACGCATATGGCAGATACAAATACTACAAAGCCGTATGTGCCTGTTTGGGAAAAATATGCCCTTACGATTTATGAAGCAGCAGAGTATTTCGGGATTGGTGAACATCGGCTGCGAACATTGGTAAGGGAAAACCGTCAGGCGGATTTCGTGCTATGGATCGGAGTGAAGGTTGAAATTAAGCGAGAGCTGTTTGAGAAGTTTCTGAACGAGATAAACGCACTTTAATGTCAAGTATGCGATTTCGACCTTCGCACATTTGTCAAAAGGCTTGTGTCTGACTATGATTGAGGGGAAGGCACGAGCCGGACAAATGGAAAAAGGAGGACGCCGCATTGAAAAATTATGTTTATGTTCCCGGTCTTAGCGAGGTTGTGGAAGATGAAAGAAAAAAAGAACCGAGCAGAACGGAAGATGATAAGTTTATTACAGCAACAGGCGCAGCTAAAAAGATTGTCGCAACGCACGATAACGGCGTTGTGAGAAATAAGAAGGTTGATGACCGCAGCTTTCGGATTCCTGTGTGGGAGAAATACGCCCTGACAATAAAGGAAGCGGCGGAGTATTACAACATTGCCGAAACGAGACTGCGGGAGTTTGTAATGAGCAATCGAACCAAGCCGTTTGTGCTGAAAGCCGGGGGAAGATTATTAGTGAAGCGCAAGGTCTTTGAAGCGTTTTTAGACCAAAATAATATTATTTGACAAGGAGGAAGCAATGGATAAGCAGGACAATCCTATATTTCAGAGAAGTTACCCAAATGTTGAAATGTGTAATCAAAAGCTCAAGGAATTGCCGATATGGGAAAAGCCGCTGTTGACGGTGGTTGAAGCGGCAAAGTATTTTCAAATCGGAGAATCCAATATCAGAAGGCTTACAAGAGAACATAAGGACGAGGACTTTATACAATGGAAAGATTCCCGTGTGTTTATCAGGCGGGAGGAATTTGAAAAGTTCTTGGATCGCACCAATGTAATTTAGAAGGAGGTATGAGCTATGGCAGAAAAAAGGCGTGATTCCAAAGGCAGAGTTCTTTGGGCAGGTGAATCGCAGCGTCCTGATGGAAAGTATGAATTTAAGTATGCTGATAACAATGGAGAGCGGCACTCAGTATATAGCTGGAAACTTGTCGCAACAGACCGTGTACCGGAGGGAAAGCAGGTAACGGAATCGCTTCGGGAAATGGAAAAGCAGATTAAAAAGGACTTGGAGGATAATCTTCTTGTGTACGAAACAAGAAAGATGACGCTCAATTCCTTTTGGGACGAGTACATTGCCCTGAAGCACGAACTCAAAGACTCAACGAGAAGCAATTACATCTATATGTATGATAAGTATGTCAGACCGGAAATTGGACAGAAAAATATCACAGGCATTAAGTATAGCGATGTTAAGAAATTTTATATGACGCTGATTTATGAGAAGGGATTTAAGCCGAACAGTATGGAAATCGTCAACACGATTTTGCACCCTGTTTTTACTTCGGCGGTGCGTGACGGATATATCCGGCTCAATCCTTCCGATGGCGTGATGGCGGAAATCAAAAAGAGCCACGCTTGGGAAAAGCCGAAACGCCACGCACTTACAGAACGGCAACAGGAGTTATTCGTAAATTTTACGGCTCAGTCCCATCAATATAACCATTGGCTTCCGTTGATAACGACAATGCTGGGAACGGGCTGTCGTATAGGGGAAGTTCTCGGTCTGCGCTGGGAGGACTGTGATTTTGAGCAGAATATCATCAGCGTAAACCACACATTGATTTACCGCAAATTCACGGACGAGCCTTGCCATTACGCCGTTACCACGCCAAAGACGAAGGCGGGAGAACGGATTATCCCTATGCTTGCAGATGTAAAGGACGCATTGAAAACCGAATATAAGCAGCAGCTTGAAGATGGCTTTAACGAGAGCGTGATTGACGGGTATTCCGGTTTTATTTTCAAATCCCGATATAACACGGTTTTATCCCCGCATGGGGTAAACCGGGTGCTTGACCGCATTATCAAAGCGTACAACACACAAGAGGAACAGGCGGCGAAAAAAGAGAGAAGAAAGCCTGAGCTGCTTCCACACTTTAGCTGCCACAATCTTCGCCATACTTTTTGCACACGCTTCTGCGAGAATGAAACGAATCTCAAGGTCATTCAGGTGATTATGGGACACGCCGATATTACAACAACGATGGATATATATAATGAAGCGACAAAGGAAAAGAAAATGGAATCCTTCGCCGGACTTGAAGGGAAAATCAAAATAAGATAAAGGGAGGAGCTTGCCGGGGTTGGCAGGCTCCTTGATTTTCTTAGAGAAATATGCTATACTATATAAGAAATCAATCGGTACGGCGTATGTATTTCAGGCATAACCGAAAGGTGCTACATTGCTGGACAATGTAAACACCACCGGATTTTTACGACAGATTTTACGACAAACCAAATCAGAATACGCTGATTTATGAAAGGTTATGCAGAACAATGAAGCCAATTTGGATAAACAAAGTCAGGGAAAAGCAGGATAAATCAGGGGGTATCATTCCTCCCCCGGAAATCCCCACAATGAAGCCGCTTGATTAACTGACTCAGGACATAGGCATCGCCATAGCTTAGTAAACTAAAAGCAATATTCAACCGGGGTGAATTTATTTATCCCGGTTGTATTCGTATAAATCCCAAACGACTTAAAATATGTAAAGGGAGCTTACAAAATATGAAAAAAGCAATAGCCGCAGCAGTGCTGGTAATCGCAATAGTCGCAGCATTTTTTGCCGGTACGGCATTGGGTAAAGCCGGTAAGGACGATTCAGGCAGCACACCTAAGTCCGACAGCAACAACGGAGTGCAGAACAAAGCTGAAAATGAAGATGAGGTGTCAGACGAAGTGATAAAAACTCCTAAAAACGTATTCTTTTCACCAAACACAGGTGATGACAATAACGACGCTTCCCAGTGGTCGCCTGTCAAGACCAAAAAGCAGGCCGAGGCAATAGCCAAGGACATTGTCTTAGGCAAAAATGAGGAGATAGTTATACTTGAGTATTTGATGACAGTTGACGTTAAAACTCAGGAGGCTGCCGGAGTATTTTCAGAAGCAGGCGGCATAAACATGATTCCCTTCACGGGCAGCGCCGACGGCTATTATTTCAAGGGCGAGATAGTAGGCTTGGGCTGCGACACTCAAAAGTATCTGCCCAACGACGGCGGAGTTCTTTTCTCGGCGAGATATATGCTCAAGGGCAAGGACTATAAGGGTCAGGACTGCTCTGTCTTCATTGAAAACAACGGCTCAGCACTCGAGCTGTGCACCCCCACTATCATAACAGACAGCCGTGCGCTTTCAGAGTGGCAAAGCTGGGATTTGAGAACAATAGTAGTGCCGGTAGGCGGCGGAGTATCCGTAAACGTCTATAGGATTCATAAGGATTGATTTAAAAGCGTAGATTTATGCCGCATTTCTTCAAGCGATTTTTCAATTGTTTTTAAGAAGTGCGGCATTTTCGGTTGACAAACCTAACCGTGTGTGATATAATATCTTACGTTCTGAAACTGAATATCGAGGTGTGGCTCAGTTTGGTAGAGCGCCACGTTCGGGACGTGGAGGCCGCAGGTTCGAATCCTGTCACCTCGACCAATAAAAAAATAGACCCCTTGTGGGTCTGTTTTTTTATTGGTGGAAGCGATAGTTAAGCAGAAGCTGCCGAAGCTTGCGGAAAAACGCAAAAAGCCATAATCCCCCACCGCCAAGCAAAAAACAATCAAATGTTCCTCACGGAAAAAAGCAAGCTTCCGACTTGGCGAGTCCGCCCG
>DKWG01000011.1 GCA_002491605.1 Ruminococcus sp. UBA7158 | reverse complement strand
TACAAACGAGTTATTGACATTATAAGCCTCATAGACTATAATTAAAATGTTGGCTGCTAATATATAAAATATCTATGCCACAAGGAGCGTTTCTATGAGCGATTTTGAATACACACCTGAGTTATATACTCTTTGCGATGAAGACGGCGTTTCTTCAACCTTCGAGCTTCTCGATACCTATGAGGAAAACGGCGAAAAGTATTATGCTATGGTTCCCTACTTTGAAGACCCCGAGGATCTTATCGGAAACAACGGCGAGCTGGTCGTTTTAAAATCCGAATATGTCGACGGCGAGGAAACCTTAGTCTCCATTGAGGACGACGCTGAATACGAAAGAATCGGCAACATCATGCTTGAAAGAATAGAAGAAATGATGGAAGAATATGATGATTGCGATTGTGAAGACTGCGACGACTGTTACGATGATGACTGCGGCTGTGACTGCGGACATTGCCATAAGGGTTCATAAGTATCTCAGCCTAAATGCCGCTTTGCTTTCGGGATAAAGCTTTCGGAGTATATTCGGCTTTGAGCGGCATAAAATAGCTATACAATTTATTGAAGGCTCTCTGCCTTGTTCGATTAAGCATGATTTTATAATCCAACACATAATATTAGGGAATTGGGCTCCGGGTGCGGATTGCAGACCTCCCGCTTTAACTGCGGACGAAGGGAGCGTGAACCACTCGGGACGATACCCACCTGCTTCGTGCGGGTTTTATGCGTCATGTGGCGACAAGGCGGAGGCTTTTTGTTTTTGCTTTTTAAAAATGCACACCCGGCTCGGATGTGCATTTTTAATTATATATAGACTTAATCAAACAAGCCGCTGAAAAACAAGGCTTCACTTTCCCGTCTTTTTCCGATAATCCAAATACCCTTCAAGTATCAATGTTGCCGCAACGGTATCTATAACCTCCTTGCGGCGCTTTCCTCTGACGTTCGACTCATTTAATATGCCGATTGCCTGAACGGTTGTAACTCGCTCGTCCCACATCACTGTGTCAATACCCGTCGCTTCCTTAAGCAGCTCACTCAGCTCACAGCACTTTTCAGCGCGCTCGCCCTTTGTTCCGTCCATATTAATCGGCAGTCCGACGACTATAAGCTCGGTGCCAAGCTCTTCTGTCTTTTTCCGTATTTTTTCGACCAGCTTATCACGGTTCCATTCAAATATAGTTCCGACCGGTGACGCTATGGATTCATAAACATCGCAGCTTGCAAGACCGGTTCTTGCGTCTCCGTAATCAACAGCTAAAATCCTCATTACTTAAATCCCTCATATAGAATTATTTGCCGCAGTTCATCATATCTATTGCGATAACCGTAAGCAGTGCCGTAAGCTCGTCGCTGTCATCATAGATATCAAGCGAATATGTGTCAGACAGTCTCATAAGTTCCCTGCTTATTGTGGCAATGTTTTCGCCTTTACAGTTACATATAGTATAATCCCATCCGAACACATCGCCCTCAACCGTCCAGCCGTTGTAATCAATGCTGTACTTAGGCGTAAACAGTGTCAAATGACGGCTTATTGAGCCTAACTCTATACCGCCGACGGTTATATCCGCTTTTGCAAGAAACGCAAAAACCCGTTCCTTTATCATGCCGACTTCCCTGTCGGTATTGTGAAGATAGACGTGTATTCTATGTCCTATTGTAAAAGCTTCAGCCTTTACATAGTATTTCGGCTCGCCGTTTCTGTCATATATGTCATAAGCATCAGTCCACGAAAAAACACGCTGCTTAACAAGCAATCTCGACATTAAAATTCACCCTTCAATCATTCTAACGAAAAAAGTCTAAGCCTTGCTTCTTCCTAAAAATGCAGCACCTATAATACCTGCGTCATTGCCCAAGGACGCTATGACGATTTCGGTGTTCTTATCGCTTCTTCTTGTGTATACTTCCTGAGAAATAATTTTCTTGAGCGGGTCTAAAAGTGCTGAGCCTTCATTGCAGACTCCGCCGCCGATACAAAGCACCTCCGGCTGGAAGATGTTAATAACGTTGGTTATTCCGGCTGCTAAGTATTTAATATATTTTTCAACAACGCCGGCGGCTGCGCTGTCATTAGCCCTCATGGCGTTAAAAGCAAGCCTGCCTGAAATGTGATCGCCCATCATCTCGTGCATTTTTGACTCAGGGTGAGCGTCCATAGCTTCCTTTGTCATTCTGATAAGCCCTGTAGCTGATGAATACGCTTCAAAGCAGCCACGTCTGCCGCAGGTGCACTGCGCGCCGTCAACCTCTATAACTGTATGACCAAGCTCTGCGCCTGCATAGTTGAAGCCCGAATAAATCTTGCCGTCGATGATGATTCCGCCGCCGACGCCTGTTCCGAGGGTTATGCACACTGCGCTGTTCGCATCCTTGGCACTTCCTGCAACAAACTCGCCGTATGCTGCTGCATTAGCGTCGTTTTCAACATAAACAGGTCTGCCCAGCTTTTCAAAAAGCATATCCCCAACGGGCGTGTTGAGAAAGCCGATGTTATTGGCGTATACTATGATGCCCCTGTCGCTGTCGACAGTTCCGGGTGAGCCGACACCTATCGACTCAATATCCTCAAGCGACAGTTCAGCCTCTTTTACAGCTTCCCTTGCGACGTCCGCCATGCTGTTTACAATTTCCTCTGCTGTGCGATGACGAAGCGTCGGTGTTTTTGCCTTAGCAATTATTTTATACTCCTCATCGACTACTCCGGCTGCGATATTTGTGCCGCCCAAATCGATTCCAAGATAATATTTCATGTCATTCTCCATTTCTCAATAATGCACGCAGAGACATAAAGCAATCTCTGCGCTGCACGGTTTAATATTGCCACATTATTCTATCATGACTTTGCGGCAATGTCAACACAAAGAACGCCTGACCGATAATTTCCATCATCGGTCAGGCGGTTTGGTTTAACGTTCATACGGAATATCAGCTTGCGCTTATGCCCGTTAAGGGTCGCCGGCAAGGCTATAGTTAAATAATTACTCGCTCAAAAGCTCATCCAGCTCATCGATAAGCTCGCCGAAAAGCTTTAATGCATCCGAAACAGGCTCGGGAGAATTCATATCAACGCCTGCAATCTTCAAAAGCGAAATCGGGTCTGTTGAGCAGCCTGACGACAGGAACTTCAGATAGTCCTTAACAGCCGGCTCGCCTTCTCTTAAAATTTTCTGTGAAAGAGCAATAGCTGCCGAGAAGCCGGTTGAATACTGGAACACATAGAAGTTATAGTAGAAGTGAGGAATGCGCTCCCACTCGAAGTCTATCTCGCGGTCTATAACAATATCCTCGCCATAGTATTCGGCGTTGAGCTTGTGATACAAAGCGCACAGTGCCTCAGCATTCAGGGTTTCGCCTCGCTCAGCCATTTCATTTGTGAGCATTTCAAACTCAGCAAACATTGTCTGACGGTAAAGTGTTGTTCTGAACTGCTCTAAGAAGTAGTTAATGAGGTATGCACGCTGCATTTTATCCTCTGTCTTTGCAAGAAGATACTGCATCAAAAGTGCTTCATTGCAGGTGGACGCAACCTCGGCGACGAATATAACATAGTCGCTGTAGCATACAGGCTGGTTCTTCATAGAGAGGTATGAATGGAGTGAGTGACCCATTTCGTGAACAAGTGTGAATTCTGAGTCCAAGGTGTCCTTATGATTGAGCAAAACATACGGATGAGGTCTTGCTCCGGATGAATATGCACCCGAGCGCTTGCCCTCATTTTCATAGACGTCAATCCAGCGGTTCTCAAAGCCTTCCTTGAGCATGGCAACATAATCGTCGCCCAAAACCTGCATTGCCTTTAAAACGTTTTCCTTTGCCTCATCATATGTTACCTTGACCTCGGCGTCCGGAACGATTGTTGTATAAAGGTCATACATATGAAGCTCATCTACACCCATAAGCTTCTTTCTCAGACGCATATACTTATGCATATAACCGAAGTTATCATGAACGGCGTTGATAAGATTGTGATAAACGGATGTGGGGACTTCGTTTGCAGAAAGAGCGGCTTCAAGGGTGGACGAATACTTTCTTGCCTTTGCTGAGAACATTCTTTGCTTGACCTCACCGAAGTAAAGTGACGCCACTGTGTTCTTATACTGCTCATAGGTGTTATAAAGAGTTGTGAAAGCCGACTTTCTAAGCTCTCTATCGGGGCTTTGCATATACGAAATGTATGTACCGTTTGTCAACGGAAGCTCATTTCCCTCGCTGTCCTTAATGGACGGGAACTTGAGGTCAGCGCTCTCAAAGGTTGAATAAACCTCCTCGGGTGTTGATGAAATCTGCGAAGCTGCGGCTAATATTGCCTCCTCC
This sequence comes from Ruminococcus sp. UBA7158, assembly GCA_002491605.1. GTDB lineage: Bacteria > Bacillota > Clostridia > Oscillospirales > Ruminococcaceae > Faeciplasma. The sequence continues at coordinate 33,690 of DKWG01000011.1, read as the reverse complement.
TTTTCGGAAAGGATATGCTCCTTTTGCAGTCTGACTCTGTCAATAGCAACCTTATAGAGCTTCAAGTCAGGCTCTTCCTCGTAAAACCTATTGATTGTCTCATCATCCGCAGCAATGATTTCGGGAGTTGCAAAGGAATCTGCCGAGGCTATTGCAACGTATAAATTCATGAATCTTGACTTGTAGTCCTGATAGGTGGGGTTTGTCGTGTCCTGGTCGTTTTTACGCATGGCATAGTTTGCAAGCGCAGTCAAGGTCAAATCGCACTCATCGTTGAACTTGAAGTAGCTAAGAAGTGTCTTGGCATCCTGCATAAGATGACCTTTAAACTCTGCGAGCTTCGGTACTATGTTGCCGGCTTCGTCTAAAGCCGCAAGCCATGCTTCGTCAGTTTCGTAAAGATCACACAGATTCCATGTGAACTCCTCCGGAACTTCGTTTCTCTTTAAAACCTTACTTGAATCATACATAGTTGTTTCCTCCGTATTTTGTATAATGTCTTTTGAGCTATTATACCACCGAATTGACCCGATGTAAACCGCATACCGAAAAAATTCCGCCCTGCTTCATTCAGCAAGGCGGAATTTCACTGTATTAACTATTTACCGTATAATCCTGCACTACTCGCAAGCCGGATCTTTTTTAACACCGAACACCATTCTGAGTATTCCTCTCATAAGCTTACCGGGTTTACAAATTACAACCTTCATTTCATTACCTCCAAATATTACTGCGTCAATTGTGACGAATGAAACTGCGCACCGCATTAAACATATGTACAGCGGCAATCTCCAAAAGAATTTTCCACTCAGTGAGACAAATCATCTTTTGTATATAATATTCCGAAGATATAAAAATGCTAATAAGCGATTAGGGTGGTTTTAAAATGCAGTACAAATATGCTGATTCGTTTGCGCCTTTTATGAAAATGCGCAGGCACTAAATTATAATAAATCACTAAGTTAAATTGTATATCAAACAACATACCATAACTATTTTACTTGCGCTTTTATGAAAATGCGCCGGCACTAAATTATAATTAATCACTAAGTTAAATTGTATATCAAACAACATACCATAACTATTTTACTTGCGCTTTTTCTGTTCCCACGGCGCAATCTTTGCCGCTTCCTCATACATAACGCAGTAGCTATGGTGTCTGCTTTTAGATATCAGTCCTGCTTCAACAGCTTCAATAACCGCACAGCCCTTCTCCTTTGTATGCGAGCAATCGTGGAACATACACTTGTCGGTATACTCAGAAAACTCCTTGAAGCAATGCACCAGCTCATCTTTAAATATAATGTCGTACATATTAGTTTCAAAGGTTGAAAAGCCGGGAGTATCTGCAATATAGCCGCCGTTGCCGAGCTTATAGATATCGATTCGTCTCGTTGTATGCTTTCCTCTGCCGAGCTTGCGGCTGATTTCGCTTGTCTCAATGTTAAGCTCGGGGCAAATGTTATTCAGCAGAGATGATTTTCCTGAGCCTGAGTTTCCTGCAAGCGCCGAAAACTTTCCGCTGAGCGCATTTTTAACCTGCTCGCAGCCGTCTCCGCTTATATTGTTGACGGTAAATGTCGGGCAAATATTTGAGTATATACCGACGTATTTGTCAGCCGGAGCTTTATCTGTTTTAGTAAAAACAACCGCGCTTGCTATTCCCTTATATTCGGCAACTGCCATGAATTTATCTAAAAGCAGCAGATTAGGAATCGGCTCGCAGGTGGAGATGACGAAAACAATTTGGTCTAAGTTGGCAAGCGGAGGTCTTATTATCTCATTTTTGCGCTGTGATATATCCATAATAACAGGCATTGAAGATTCCGAGACCTCAAAGCTGACGTTGTCACCGCAATATGGAGTTATCTCTTTTGCACGAAATGCTCCCTTGGCTGCGCAGATGTACTCCTCGCCGTCTGACGCTACCTTGTATTGTCCGCCGAGGGAGCTTATAATAGTTCCTTTTTTAATCATACTCAGAAGCCGATGCTGATGTCAACTAATGTAAACGTATAGTTTGAGTAGTTTGTGCATATATAAGTGCCGTTGTCAAAGTCGATTTCATACTGCGCAAGCTGAGCTATCATACCGGTTCTGGGGCTTCTCAGTGAGGCGGAAACTCGCATAGTTCCGCTTCCGCTTATCGAAATAGGCACATAAGAGCCGGCATAATTTGCGGCGTTTATATAAACAGCATCGCCGATTTTTTCACCGTTTTCATCGTTATTAAAAATAACATAGTATGTGCTCGAAACGTTGGACGGTATGTCAACGTTGATTATAACGCTGCCGTCGTTGTAGTTCGGCGCAGATGGATCGAACGGCGAAAGATCGTCTCCTGTATTGCCTGCAGGATCGTCGCCTATGTCAATAATATCGTCTCCGAACGGATTGGATATAATTCCTGTTCCGTCGGAAATATAAACGGTTATAACCGTATTCCTTGTAACGACGTCACCTGCGACGATATTCTGAGATACAACAGTATCCGCAGGCTCACTCGACTCAATATACTGGAGCTTCGGCTCAAGGTATGCCTGACGAAGCATATCCTCGGCTTCCGTCACTGTCTTTCCTGCCAAATCCGGAACTACTGTGTCCTCAGTTGAGGGACCTATACTTACATAGACCTTAACTGTAGAGCCTTCCTCGACAGATGAGTATGCAGTCGGCGAAGATTTAACAACATAGCCTGCCGCAACGTCGTCGCTCTCTATTTCAATTCTTAAAACGTTTAAGTCCTCACCGGTGAGTGCAGCATATGCTGAATTGTAGTGATAATTTACAACGTCCGGAACTGTAACCATTCTCGTTCCCTTGCTTACAACAACCCTGACGGCGTCTCCTATCTTAACAATTCTGCCCTCTGCCTTTTCCTGTTCAACGATTATTCCTGCCTCATACTCTGAGTTAAACTCTTCAGATGCGACCAAAATTATATCGGTATACTCAGCTCTGGCTTCATAATAGTTTTTGCCTATAAGCTTAGGCATGGTATAATCATTTGACGACGACGGAGCAGTTTGGAATGCTCCGAGTATAACTCTCGCAACGAAAAGTGTCGCAACGATTATAACCGTCACGGTCATCGCCGCAAGAATCGGCAAAACATAGCTTCTTCTCGGCTCTGAATCCTCCTCGTCGTCCTCGTCAAAATACTCTTCTTCATATTCCAAAGGAATTTCTTCCTTCTTTTTTCTTTTGGGCTTAGATACAACCGCATCTTTAGCGTTCTTTTTCTTAAACGATAATGGCTTCGGTGTCTTGTCAAACCTCTTTACGGGTTCGTCGGCATAGCCGAATGTGATACTCTGGTCGTTTTTAAACGCCTCGATATCGACTATCATTCCTGACGCTGACTGATATCTCTTGTCCGGGTCTTTTTCCATTGCATGAAGAATAATCTCCTCCAAGCCAACATAAATCGACGATACAAAATCGCTCGGCTTCGGCGGTTCTTCGTTCATATGCTTTAACGCAACGGCAACAGGAGTGTCTGCGTCAAAGGGCTTTCTTCCGGTAAGCATTTCATACATCATAACGCCGACCGAATAAATGTCGCTTCGCTCATCGGTTCTGTCGCCCCTTGCCTGCTCAGGCGAAACATAGTGAACAGAACCCATTGTCTTTTCAGTTGACGACGCAGCGTTTTGCCTTGAAAATCTCGCAATTCCGAAATCCATCACCTTTATGGTTCCGTCAGACAAAAGCATGACGTTCTGCGGCTTTATATCTCTGTGAATTATTCCCCTGTCGTGAGCAAGCTGCAAGGCTCTTAGTATTTGAATGGTGTAGTGAACGCATTCGCGCCACTGCAAAAGCCCCTTGTGCTCTATACACTCCTTAAGGGTTATACCGTCAATAAACTCCATAACAATATATTGCAAGCCGTGCTCATATCCGACGTCAAAAATCTTGACGATATTAGGATGCGACAAAACAGCTATAGCCTTGCTCTCATTTCTGAAGCACCTTACAAACTCCTCATTTTCAGAGTACTCACGCTTGAGTATCTTAACCGCAACGGCTCTGTTTTCCATAATGTCTATTCCCTTATAAACGTCAGACATTCCGCCCACGCCTATAAGCTCGGTAATCTCATATCTTCCTTCGAGTCTAAGACCAATCATTCCATCCATGAATCTAACAATTCCTTTCTGCCTTGAGTTTGCTTTAAGCCAATGTCGGAAAACTCCGTTCTGCCCAAAGCATAATAATCAGAAATTCTTCACACTGCAATCAAAACCGCTGTTATGTTGTCCTTGCCGCCGCATGAATTTGCCTTTTCTACAAGCTCGGTAACAGCCTGTTCCAACGGACGCTTATATACAATTGCATATATCGTATCATCGCTCAAATAGTTGGTTAAGCCGTCGGTACAGATCAATACATATGAGCCCTTTTCGACGTTTATTTCAAAATAATCAGGCTCTACCTCAGCATCAACGCCGACTGCCCTTGTAATTATATTTTTCATTTTATGGACCTTCATCTCATCCTCACTGATGACCCCCTGAGAATGCAGATACTGAACCATTGTGTGATCCCTTGTAATCTGATATATTCCGCCGCCGTCGAGATAATATGCCCTTGAGTCTCCGACGCTTGCAATGCAGCAAAGGTCGCTATGTAAAATTGCCGCAACGCAGGTCGTTCCCATACCTGCGCATTTTTCGTCCTCAAGACTCTTGTTGTATACAATAGTATTCGCCGCCATGACAGAGGAAATAAGCATCGACTTTACATTTTTCGGCTCCATATCCCTTCTGTAGCTGAGCTGAATGCGCTCATATATACAGTTTGAGGTTATTTCGCTGGCAAGTCCGCCGCTCAGCGCTCCGCCCATTCCGTCACAGACGACTGCAAAAACCGTATCGCTGTCAGGAACGCTTATTCTGTATTTGTCCTGATTCTCTTCTCTTGACTTACCTATATCGGTTTTTCCGACTGAAAACAATTCAGACACCCCCTTGAGAATCCCAGATGTGTAAAAATAATCTTACATCGCAGTATATCCGGTTCTGTATAAATCCTTATATCTCATATTCACGCCTTAGCTGACCGCAGGCAGCGTCTATATCCGCTCCCAATGTGCGCCTGACGGTCGCATTTACGCCTAAGTCGTTCAATCTCTTAGAAAACCTAACCGCAGCCGCCCTTGAAGACGTATAGCTGCGCTCCTTGATTTTATTGACAGGAATAATATTTATATGTGACGGCATTCCGCCTGTCAGCTCGGCAAGAGCCTTTGCATCCGCTTCTGAGTCATTTTCCCCGTCAATAAGCGCATATTCAAAGGATATACGCCGCCCCGTAGCGTCAAAATAATCATGACAAGCGCTCATAAGCTCGGAAATATTGTATCTTTGATTTATCGGCATAAGCTCGCTGCGCTTTTTATCGTTAGTTGCATGGAGCGAAATAGAAAGTGTCAAGCCAAGACCAAGCTTTGATAAATCCTTTATCCTATCGACAATTCCGCAGGTAGACAGCGAGACATGGCGCAGGCTCATATTCGTTCCGCTCTCGCTCGATAATATATTCAAAAAGCTCAAAACATTATCGTAGTTATCCAGCGGTTCGCCTATGCCCATCAAGACAATGCTCGATACCTTTCTTCCTGATACCCTCTCGGCTTCATAAAGCTGCAAAAGGATTTCGGACGCTTTTAGGCTTCTTTTAAACCCTGCAATTGTCGACGCACAAAATTTACATCCCATTTTGCATCCGACCTGAGTTGAAACGCACAGCGAATCGCCGTGCTCATAGCTCATCAAAACAGTCTCGACGTGGTTGCCGTCGCTTAACTCGAACAAAAACTTTTCCGTATCGTCAATATCCGATTTTAAACGCCTGACTGCGTGGATATTCTCAATATAAAACCGCTCCGAAAGCTTCTTTCTCAGCTCCAAGGAAATATTAGTCATATCGTCAAAGGACATTACACGTCTTTTATGAAGCCATTCAAATATCTGCTTTGCCCTGAATCCCTTTTCACCGTTCGCTTCAAGCACCTGCTTTAGCTGCGGAAGCTCTAATGAGAGTATGTCCTTTTTTTCCGCTGTCGATACGTCGAGCAAAAATGTCACCTCGTTATATAAACTCTATTTACGTCTGAACTTTGCTATGAAAAAGCCGTCCGAGCCGAAATCATCCGGCGTTATCGTAGTCTTGTAATCTGAAAAGTTATTTAGCTTTACAGGCTCAAAATCATCATGCTCAGCTAAAAACCTCTTTGCAATATCGTCGTTTTCCGAACGGTTAATTGTACAGGTTGAATAAACAAGAACGCCGCCTTTTTTTACATACCGTGACGAGCAGCAAAGTATATCATACTGAACGCTCGGCAAGTTCTTAATTGACTCACAGTCTCCGTATTTAATCTCAGGCTTTCGACGGATAACACCGAGTCCGGAGCAAGGCACATCGCACAAAACAGCATCTGCCTCGCCGATATCAGAGCTGAAAACCTTTGCGTTATTTTCACTTGCCCTGATAATTTCAAGTCCCAGTCTCTTTGCACCCTGCTGAATAAGGCGAACACGGTTTTTGTGCAGGTCAAAGGCTAAAATTTCGCCCTTGTCGTCCATAATTTCGGCGATTGTAAACGCCTTGCCGCCCGGTGCTGAGCAGACGTCCAAAACTCTGTCGCCGGATTTTGCGCCAAGCTCAACGGCACATATTTGGCAGGACGCATCCTGAACATGAAGCATACCCTTTTTATATGCGTCGAGTCTCTCAACGCTTCCGCAGCGCATCAGCTCTGCGCAGTTTGAGGGAAAATCGTAAAGCTTATACTCAACGCCGTCTGAATCCAGCGAATGTAAAATATCGTCAAGGGAAAACTTACAGGTATTGAGCCTGACGGTAACCGGAGGCTTTCCGACAGATGAGCGAAGCATGGAGCTTAGCACCTCGTTGCCGTAATCATCCTGCCACATCTTAATAAGCCACTGCGGGCAGGAATACTCAATCGACAAGTCATTTAGATTTACGCCTGTAAAAGGCAGCCTTTTACCGTCTCGTATAAAGCTTCGCAGCAGAGCGTTTACAAACCCTGCAACAGCCTCTCTCTTATTTTCCTTAGCTAAAATAACGCTTTCGTTTACTGCCGCATTATCAGGAACAGTATCCATATACAAAAGCTGATATATACCCATGCGCAGTATCTGGCGGACAGCATCGGAAAGCTTTTCCGACGGGCGCTGCGAGTATTTGTTAATCACAGCGTCAAGTGTTATTTTTCTTTCTATTACACCGTAGTATAGAGCACTTATGAAACGCCTGTCTACATCCTTAAGCTGCGTGTATTTAGAAAGTGTGTTGTCAAGTGCTATATTTGAATAGCTTGCATTTTTTTCTGTCGAAACAAGCAGCTTCAGACATATCTCTCTCGGCGTTTGCATTTAGTCCTTTTTCCTTCCGTTAACAATAACCAGCAGTCTTAAAATTGACGATATAGTTGACACTAATGCCGCAACATAAGTCAAAGCAGCGGCAACGAGAACCTTTTTAGTCATTGAAAGCTCTTCATCGTCTAAAACAAAGCCTGCCCTAAGTGTTTCAAGTGCCCTTGAGCTTGCATTAAACTCAACCGGCAAGGTTACAGCCTGAAATACAGCCATAAGCGAGTAAAGCAAAATACCGAGCATCGCTATATTGTAGCTGGCGAACAAAAGTCCGATTGCTAAGATTATGAAGCCTGCCGTCGAACCGAAATTTGTAATAGGAACGAGCGCAGCTCTCAGGCGCATCGGCGCATACTGCTCAGCATACTGAACGGCATGGCCGCACTCATGTGCCGCAACTCCTATTGCTGCAACCGACGTCGATGAATAAACAGAATCGGAAAGGTAGACGGTATTGTCTTTGGGGTTGAAATGATCCGTCAGGTTTCCCGAAACATGGGCAATTGCAACGTCATAAAGCCTGTTATCGTCTAAAATCTTTCTTGCGATTTCAGCAGCAGTCCATCCCTTTGAGCTTGCAACCTTTGAATACTTAGAAAAGGACGAGCTTACCTTATACTGCGCATAAAACCCGAATAAAAGCGCAGGTATTAAAATTATATATGTGTAGTCATACCAAAACATAAAACAATCTCCTTAAGTCATGAAGCAAACTATATTAATAAATCATTTGATTCAGTCAATAATAGTTTTAGTCCCGACGAAGCAAATATCACAACAAAACTGTTCCTTTTTTAATTGGTTTTCCTCTCAAATAATCCAAAGTGCTCATTCTTTTTGAGCCCTCAGCCTGTACCTCCAAAAATCTGAGCGTTCCTACGCCGCAGGCAACAGTAAAGTCTTTTTCATTTACAATCTCACCGGGAGTATATTTATCCGACGAAGCATCGACAACCTCACAGCGATATACCTTCATTCTCGCATCGTCAAGATAGAAAACAGCGCACGGCCAGTCTGAAAGACCCTGAATCTGATTTTTCACCTCTTCGGCACTCTTGCTGAAGTCTATGCGACTCATTTCCTTTGAGAGCATTGGAGCATAGCTTGCTTCATCATCGTTTTGCGAAACAGGCTCTAAGCTTCCGCTGTTTAAACGGTCGATCGTTTCGGCAAGCAGGTCTGCTCCGATAAACGAAAGTCTTGAATACAGCTCAGAAGCTGTTTCTGTTCGACCTACCTCTACGCTTTTTGACAAAAGCATATCGCCTGTATCTAAGCCCTCAGCCATGAGCATTGTTGTGACTCCGCCGAGCTTGTCACCGTTCAAAACTGTCCACTGTATAGGAGCTGCGCCTCTGTACTTCGGCAGCAGCGAGCCGTGAACATTTATACAGCCGTATTTAGGAATACTGAGTATATCGGGCGGAAGAATTTTTCCGTATGCAACTACCGCTATTACGTCCGGTGACAGACTCTTGATAACGGGTAAAAACTCGTCGAGCTGTTTTTTAAGTGAATACGGCTGATATATCGGAATGTCATGCGTAAGTGCAGCTTCCTTTACAGGCGAAAACGCCATTTTTTTACCTCTGCCCTTCGGCTTATCGGTTTGAGTAAAGACAGCACATATTTCGTGTCCCGCTTCTATGAGCTTATTAAGCGACGGAACGGCAAAATCGGGCGTTCCCATAAAAACTATCTTCATTTACGCAGTTCTCCTTACATGAATAAAAAGGTCGATTATTCTTCCGTTTCCTCTTCGTACGGCGCTTCAATATTGTCAGGAAGTGTTATGCCGTCGAGGTGGTTCAGCTCGTGGCAGACGCAGCGTGCAAACAAATCGCTCACTTCCATTTCATACCACTCGCCGTATCTGTCCTGAGCCTTGAATTTAAGGCTCTTCGGACGTGTTACATAGCCGTATAAATCAGGATACGACAGGCAGCCCTCAGGACCGTACTGTGTTTCCTCAGACACTGAAAGAATCTCAGGGTTTATCAGCTCATAGTAGCCCTCGCCGACATCAATAACGACACAGCGCCTGATAATTCCGACCTGCGGAGCGGCAAGACCTGCCCCCTCAGCATCGTAAAGTGTCTCCTTCATGTCGTCTAAAAGCTCAGCAAGCCTTGAGTCAAATTTCTCAACGGGCTTGCACTTCTTTAAAAGCACCGGATCACCGTCTGTAACAATCATTCTTAGTGCCATTATTAACATCCTTTCTTTTATTTCATTGTCAAAGCGTGTTACATACCGTTTATATCGGCATATACCCTGACGTTTGAAAAGCTTTTATCTTTATAGGTCTGCATCAAAAGCTCGGACATAAACTGCCTGAACCGATTTGAGACCTTACATTTAATTGTCAATGAATACTTGTGTTTGCCGTTTATTCTTCCGTAGCCTTCTTTTGCCGGTCCCAGCACTCTCATCGGGAGCTTATCATCAAGCTTATCTGAGTGCTGCTTCATTATATCAACAAAACGGTAAGCTGCCCTCAATGCGTCGTGCTCTATGGTGGACGTGAAATTCACTGTACAGATATCGCAAAACGGCGGATAAATCAGCTCTCGTCTTAAAGAAATCTCCTGCTCGTAAAAGCCCTTATAATCCTGCTTTGAAGCAAGCTCAATTATGTGATGCTCCGGCACGAAGGTCTGAATATATGCGACCGCTTCGTTTTCGCCGCGCCCTCCTCTTCCCAAGACCTGAGTGAGAAGTGAAAAGGTTCGCTCATAGCTCCTGAAATCTCCGGCGAAAAGCGAATTGTCAAGCGAAATAACTCCGACTGTCGTCACCTTAGGAAAGTCAAGTCCCTTTGCAATCATCTGAGTGCCTATCATGATATCATACTTTCCGGCTTCAAAATCTGAAAATTTTTCTTCATATGAATACCTTGAATAGGTTGTATCGGCATCCATGCGCAAAATCCTTGCGCCGGGAAACAGCTCGCCGAGCTGTTCTTCAATGAGCTGTGTACCCAGCCCCGTAAGGCGGACTCTGTCGCACCCGCAGACGGGACATTTGGAATCAAATGTTGCATAATATCCGCAGTAGTGACACATAAGCTTTCCGTTGGACTTGTGATATGTCAAGGGTATCAAACACTTAGGACACTTTACGGCACCGCGGCACTTCGGACAGGTGACGTTTGTTTGATATCCTCTCCTGTTCAAAAGAAGTATTGCCTGATTGCCCTTATCAGTCTCTGAACGGATTCGTGACACCATATCGGAGCAAAAAGCCGTACTGTTGCCGTTTTCAGCCTCGGTGAGCATATCAGCAACGACAACCTGCGGAAGCTTTGTATTTCCGTATCTGTGATTCAGCTCAAAAAGACTGAATCTGTTTATCTTCGCATAGTAATAGCTTTCGAGCGAAGGTGTCGCAGACGCTAAAAGCATTACAGCGTTATGAGTGCCGCAGCGCTTTATTGCAACATCCTTAGCATTATATCTCGGGGAAGAATCGGACTTATAGGTGCTCTCTCCCTCTTCGTCGATTATAATCAGACCTATATCGGACAAAGGTGCGAAAACGGCGCTTCTTGTTCCGATGACAATTTTAGCGTCTCCTCTTTTTATCCGCTTGAACTCGTCCAGACGTTGACCGAGCGACAGGCTTGAGTGAACCACGGCAACAATATCTCCGAAAATTGAGCTGAACCTTGAAACCATCTGCGGCGTCAGCGAAATCTCGGGCACCAAAAGAATGCAGCTTTTGCCCATGGACACTACGTCCTTTATAAGCCTTATGAACACCGCCGTCTTTCCACTGCCGGTAACACCGTGTAAAAGCGCACCTGCCGGCTTTTGTCTTTGGATTAATTCAAATATGCCCTCATACGCCGACTGCTGCTCTGGCGAAAGCGTAATATCCGACGCAGCCTTATTGATGTCGACGCTTTGGGACTGCACAGGCGTTCTCAGGGCTTCATATCTGAATTCCTCTATGATGCCCTTTTTGTGCATATTCGTTATAATCGTCTGCGTAACGCTGAGTAAATAACAGGTTTCCTTAACTGAAGCCGAGCAGTTTTCGGTCAAGAACTTCGCCACAAGCTTTTGCTTTGGAGTCAGCGAGCACAAGTCTTCCTTATAGTCAGGTGACAAGCGAATCATCCTGACGGTTTCATCGCCCACCTTGCGCTTAATGTCGTCTATAACCTCTAAAACGCCTTTTTCCACGAGCGATGAAATCAGACCTTCCTTATTGTCGCTCTTAATCTCAGCAAGGATTCTGTCTGTTTCCCTTTGCGACCCGGCTTTTAAGAGTACTTGATACAGCGATTCCTCTTCTTGGGTCAGCTCAGCGTCAGGCTTTGAATTTGCCAAGGTGTAAATGCTTTTGTGAATAACTGCGTAGCCTGACGGCACAATGGTTTTAAAGCCCTCAAAGTAAGTGCAAAAGGTATGCTCCTTGAGCCAAAAAACCATATCCAAAAGCTCGGAATTTAAAAGCGGAACATCATCGACGAGTCGGATAATTGGCTTAATAACATCGTCCTGTGCAATATCCTTTTCATAGACTCTTGTGACAAGTCCTATCCTTTTTGTATTTCCCCTGCCGAAGGGCACTAAAACCCTCATCCCGGGGCGGATAACTCCTAAAAGTATGTCAGGATATCTATAGGTATACTCAGCATCGTAACCGTAAGAGGTTTCTGAAAGAACTACCTTAACTACATGAAAAGCAGGCATTGCCGATTACTTTTTCTTAAGCGAGGGGTCCTCTACAAGCTTGTATTCACCGTTTGCAAACTGCTCAACGGCTGTCGCAACAGGCTTTCTGTTGATTATTTCCTTATTGTCGTATGCCTTGTCTAAAATATCTCTTGCACGCTTCGCAACTGCTATAACGAGCGAATAGGTGCTCTCGCCGTTTTTTAATATTTGTGAACTTGATGGTCTTAACATTGTTCCAAAACTCCTTTTATCAAATCTATATTATTACCGGTTAGGTTTTTAGAATACTTTATTATTCCCGTCAAGGTGTCGACCGCTTCATCCAGCTTGTCGTTGACGAAAACAAAATCGTAATTTCTTGAAAGCTGTATCTCTCGGGACGCTTCTCCGACACGGCGCAGAATTGTATCCATGTCCTCAGTCCCCCTGCCTATAAGACGACTCTTAAGCTCCTCAACGGAAGGCGGCAGCATGAAAATAAGCACAGCCTCCGGATGCACAGCCTTTACCATCATTGCTCCGGCAGTTTCTATCTCCAATATAACGTCCTGCCCGTTCTCAAGACACTCCATAATCTTTTCCTTAGGCGTGCCGTAGTAATTACCGCAAAAAGACGCATATTCAAGCATTCCGTTTGTCTTGATTAAATTGTTGAATTCATCCTTTGTGATGAAATAATAGCTTTTACCGTCGACCTCGCCGTCTCTGGGCGCTCTTGTTGTCGCTGAGACGGAATAGTGAATATCGGGAAGTCTTTTAAAAAGCTCATTTAAAACTGTTCCCTTACCGCATCCCGACGGAGCTGAAAACACATATAAAATTCCTTTACTCATCAGATTCATCCTCACTTCCCTTGCCGAGTATGTATACCGGCGTCCTTGAAGACAATATAACATGGTCGCTGACCGTTATTATAACTGACTTTGTCTTCTTTCCGAAGGTGCAGTCTATAAGCGTTCCCTTGTCCTTTGCCTCCTGAACAATCCTTTTTATCGGCGATGAATCGGGAGACGTCAGAGCTACTATCTTGTCGGACGAGACATAGCATGAGTAGCCGATATTAACCATATCCATTTTCTTTTTCCTTTATTCGATATTTTGAATCTGCTCTCTGATTTTTTCAATCGTACTCTTCAAGTCGACAACTATCTTGGTGATTTCAAGGTCGGAGCACTTTGAGCCTGTGGTATTGACCTCTCGGTTCATCTCCTGAACAATAAAATCGAGCTTTTTTCCGATAGGCTCGTCTAAATCCAAAAGCTCACGGCAGGATGCAATGTGGCTTCTTAAACGAACTGTCTCCTCATCGACGGCGGTTTTATCCGCAAAAATTGCAGCTTCGGTTAAAATCCTGGATTCATCAATATTCTTGTCGCCCAAAAGCTCGCTCAACTTTGCATAAAGCTTTTTGCTGTATTCCTCGGTAACGCTCGGCGAACGCTTTTCGACGGCTTCTACCGACGTCTCAATTTGAGCAAGCTTTATATGTATGTCGTCACGCAAACGCTCGCCCTCTGCTCGGCGCATTGCAATAAATCCCGAGAGCGCTTCTTTTGCGCATTCGCTGACCTCGCTCCAAATCTCATCCTCATCCGTCTCTGACTTGGTGACATTGAAAACGTCGGGAAATCTCAGCACTGATGTAAGCGATATATCGTCCCTCAGGTTCAAAAGCTCATTTGCTTTTCTGAGTGCCGAAACATAGCTTTGGGCTAACGCCTGATTTGCCTCGACGCTGACATCCGAACCGTCGTTCACCGCTATACTTATATAAACCTCAACCTTGCCCCTGTTTATTTCCTTGGAAAACAAGCTCTTGAGCTTGTCCTCAATAAAGGCATACTGCCTTGGATATCTACAGGAAAATTCAAAAAATCTGTGATTCACAGATCTAATCTCAACAGTTATCTCTCTTTGACCGAAAACCGATTTCGCCCTTCCATAGCCGGTCATACTCTTCGGCATTGCAAAGCTCCTCTCATATGTATTTATACATAAAGGGTTAGTATTCTCAACCCAAATTACTCCAATATATATTAATGTATTATATCACCTTTGAGCAAATAAAGCAAGGAAAAACGCAAAAATTTAAGGTTACATTAAGGTTACGATTGGGTTACGATTTTTATTGCATACTCTTAAAAAATGTGCTATGATAGCTTCAATGAAAAACGAAAGGATATATACTGTCATGAACATGATTGCATCTGACTTTAAAGAGCAATTCATCGCAATATACAAAGAAAACATTCACAGAGAAGGCGCCGACAAGCTTTTAGATTACCTTCAGTCTAAAAGCTGCGATTTCTTTACTGCTCCTGCTTCAACTAAATTCCACTGCTCATATGAGGGCGGTCTTTGCGAGCACAGCATAAACGTCTATAAATGCTTGAAATCATATTTGGAGTCGGACAGGGTTAAGAATGGCTTCGGGCTTGAATACAGTGATGAATCTATTGCAATAGCTTCGCTTTTGCACGACGTCTGCAAAACAAATACCTACACAGTCAGCCAAAGAAACGTTAAAAACGACAAAACCGGGCAGTGGGAAAAAGTCCCTTATTACGACTACAATGACACTCTGCCCTACGGTCACGGCGAAAAGTCCGTTTACATAATCAGCGGCTTTATGCGGCTGACAAGAGAGGAAGCAATGGCTATCCGCTGGCACATGGGCTTCTCGGGTGAAGAAAATGTCAAGCTGATAGGAAACGCACTGAGAGCATATCCGCTGGCTTTAGCATTAAACATAGCCGACTGCGAGGCTTCAAGCTTTGTTGAAGAGCGAAAAACTAAATAAGTATTAAAATGCAGCATCTCGGAACAACGCCGAGATGCTGCATCGCTTTATATTATATTATCATGTACGATAAATTATGCCTATCATATTAGGACCTGTGTTTATGGAAATAATACATCCGACATTGTAATCGACAATCGGGGGTATATCAAAGGAATCCGCCATTGCTTCCTTGAGCTTTTTGTAGGCATCAACGTTTGCACCGTATACTACAGCATAGTTAGAGCCGGGCTTTCTCTCCTTTAAACAGGTCTCTACAAGAGTGGCTATTGCGTTCTTTTCTCCCCTCATTTTTGTAAGTATCTTTGCTTCGCCGTCCTCAAAGGTTATTAAGGGCTTAAGACCCAATGCGTCGCCGACAAAAGCTGCCGCCGGTGAGATTCTGCCTGATTTTTTAACGCACTTTAGATCCAGCGGCACAAACATCGGTCTTGCGTGTGCTACCCACTCTTTTATGTGCTCTATGACATTCTCGCAGGACTCGCCATCGGCGACCATTTTTGCCGCCTCAATAACAGGTATGCCGTATGTCATGCTGTAGGTCTTGGAGTCGATCAGGTGTATATTAAACTTTCCTTCCGCTTCCGGATGCCTTTCGAAGAACATCTCCTTAGACAAAACCGCCGCCTGATACGTTCCTGAGCCTTTAGAGTTGATGGTTGTATGTATAAGGTCTGTATACCCCTGAGCAAAGACGCTTTCAAAAAGCTCATTGTATAAAGCAACTGACACCTGAGACGAAGCAGGAAGCTGAGGTGATTCGCTCAGAATCTTATAGAACTCGTCTATCGGGATATCAATACCGTCTCTGTATTCCTTTCCGTCGTGCAAAATTGTAAGAGGGATAACGGAAATATTCAACTCGTCGCAAATAGACTTCGGAATATCTGCCGTTGAGTCGGTGGAAATTTTTATTTTCATATGAATCAATGCCTTTCATAAAAAATTTATCTGTCATTGAACGATTTGAGCATAGATATACAACCGAACCCAAATCCATGATAGTATAACTCATTTCGTTCTAAAGTGCAATAGCTTTTGTGTGATTTTACATGAACAATAAAAGAAGTTTATAAGGCAGCTGAAGTCGAGACGACCGATTTCAGCGAAAGCTGCGTAGGCTTCTGCGATTTCCTTAAGGTATCAAGTCTACAGACCCCAAGAAAAACAGTACAAAATAATATAATATGAAATCAGATTTTAGTTTAATTCAATCACTGATTATTTTTTATCATTTATCATTTTAATCATTTATGATAAAATACATTTGTAGAACGAAAATACGTCTAACAAATTCAGAACAGAGAAAAGATATGAATTTAAGCTTACTTTTTAAACGCAGTATTTCTGTGCTTTTATGCGTCGTAATTGCGCTGACATTTTTATCCTGCTCGCAGGAAGGCACAGACCCGACAGTATCAGCAAATCAAAGCACAATAATCGACGACTCATTGCAAACGCTCGAAAAAGTCGAGGAAATACCGACAACGCTAATCTCCTGCTCGGATTTTCAAAACCCTGCCGGCGATGAAGCAGGGGCGGAAACTGTTAAAAGGATTCTGTCTCAGATAATAAAGGATTTCCCCTCGGCCGACGGCTTGCTCTGCGCCGGAGACTACGACTTCGACATGACGCTGTACATGGGAGAGGACGTAACACAATCCGGTATCAAAGCGCTTGAGGCTGCTGTAAGCGAAATCTACCCCGACATAAAGCATACCGTCTTTTCTGAAGGAAATCACGATGTATACTCAGCCGCCGGTCTTGCCGAAAGCGGCGGCAACGACCCTGAGTCTTTGAGCTACGGCGTTTTTGTCATAAACGAGGACGACTATATGTGGGGGTCAAACTCTAACTATTCGGAAAGTCATCCCGGAAAAAGGTCGCTTAAGATCATCGAAGAAACTGCAAAAAGCCTTGAGACGTACCTGTGCGAAAAAACTCAGTCCGGCTTTGATAAACCGATATTTATAATTTCACACATTCCACTTCACTACAGCATAAGAACTAAAAACGACGGCGACGGTATGTATGCGAATCTCATCTTTGACGTCATAAATAAAGCTGCCGACTGCGGACTTAATATAGTATATTTGTACGGTCACGACCATTCAAACGGCTGGGACGACTACCTGGGCGGTGCGGCTGTGTTCCTGACAAAGGGCGACAGTATCAATATTGCTCAGTCTTCAAGAACTGATTTTAATGTTGAAACGCTTAATTTCACATATATGAACGCCGGATTTGTCGGATACTATGATAACCACAACGGCGGAGACGATGCGCTCACAATGTGTGTGTTCCGAATTTTTGATGATAGGATGGAGATAACCCGTTACGATGCAGACGGGGTTCACAACCTAAAATCTATGGGCATTCACAACAAGTACAAGGGTGAAACCGACAGCGACTATCCCGTTGACAAGTCAAGGGTTACGGGAACTAAAACAGTTGAGCTGAATAAAAATATAACCGCTATGGAAGCATCTGAGGACAGCGCAGATTCGTCCGCTGATTCTTCGGCATACAAAAAAATCGAAGCCGACGCATCGGAATTAGCGGAAGGTAAATACCTTCTTTTGTACAACGGCAGCGATGTTATGAGCACAAGCGTTGTAACAAAAAACGGCTCCAGCGGCGAAAGAACGGGCTTTGAGCTGATAGCGGATGTAAGCCTTGATACCGATCTGTCAGAATGCGAATGGACATTTAAAAAGTCAGGCGACAAATGGCTCATCGGTACAGGTGATACCTATATAAAGCTTACTTCCACACCCGACAAGGGCATTACTGCCACTTTAGAGGATATCGGCGACGAGTTCACCGTAAGCTCGCAGGACGGCGTTTATACATTTAAATGCGGTTCAACCGTGCTGAACTATAACTCACGCGGGTTGATAAACGGCTATGCAAGCCAGCCTGCCGGCTTTGAGCTTTACAGCGCAAATAAGTAAGTTAAAATTTCGGCATATCCGATGCATATCGTTGAAGCTTTTTGTGAAACAGACGCTTTCAACGCCTTGCGTCGGATTTTTTGCGCATAAATTTAACAGCGCACGGTAAAACCACCGTGCGCTGAATCATATCAGAATTTAAGATTTTTAGGTGTTCTTGCGTAAGGTATAACGTCACGAATGTTAGCTACGCCTGTAACATACATCAAGAATCTCTCAAGACCCAAGCCAAAGCCTGAGTGAACAACTCCGCCGAACTTTCTGAGGTCTAAGTACCATTCAAGAGTTTCCTTCTCGATTCCCATGTCGTCCATCTTCTTAACTAAGACATCATAATTTTCTTCACGCTGAGAACCGCCGATAAGCTCGCCGACTCCCGGAACTAAGAGGTCGCAAGCCGCAACGGTCTTTCCGTCCGGATTGATTTTCATATAGAACGCCTTTATCTCCTTGGGGAAGTCGATTAAGAACACAGGTCCCTTTGCAACCTTTTCGCAGATGTAAATCTCGTGCTCCTTGTAGAAGTCCATGCCCCACTCGACAGGATATTCAAACTTTTCACCTGAATTTTTAAGGTAGTCGACAGCTTCCGTGTAGGTTATAACCTTGAAGTCAGAGTTTGCAACTGTTTCAAGCTTTGTAATGAGGTCGTGAGTTTCAACAACGAAATCGTTTAAGAACTTAAGCTCGTCTGCGGCATTTGCCAAAACGTCCTTAATAACGTATTTAAGCATAGCCTCCATGACTGCCATATCGCCCCTCAAGTCGCAGAAAGCCATCTCAGGCTCTATCATCCAGAACTCGCTTGCGTGATAAGGAGTGTTGGAGTTTTCGGCTCTGAAGGTAGGTCCAAAGGTATAAACCTTGCCCAAAGCAAGTGCAAACGGCTCAACATGGAGCTGACCCGACACTGTCAGGCAGGCGTGACGTCCGAAGAAGTCGTTTTGATAATCCGCATCATCACGAGTGGTGACGGTAAATGTCTCCCCTGCACCCTCGGCGTCGTTGCCTGTTATGAGCGGAGTGTGAATATAGGTAAAACCGTTTTTACGGAAGAACTCATGCAGCGACTGTGAGATAATCGAACGAATCTTGAAAACTGCCATAAAGGTATTTGTTCTCGGTCTGAGGTGAGGAATCTCACGCAAAAACTCCAAGGAGTGACGCTTTTTCTGCAAGGGGTAGCTTGCATCGCAGTCGCCCAACAGCTCAGCCTCATCGGCATTGATTTCAAAAGGCTGCTTTGCATCCGGAGTGATAATCAGCTTGCCGCTGATTCTTACGGCACAGCCGGTTAAAAGCTTTGAAATCTCATCATAGTTAGAAATTTTTTCTGCCTCATAAACGACCTGACAGCAGCTAAAGCACGAGCCGTCGTTCAATGAGATGAATCCTATTTTATTATTAGAGCGATTAGTTCTTATCCAGCCCTCAACGCACACTTCAGCGCCGCTCACGATATTATCGTTTGGCATAAGTCCCTTAACGCTTTTATAGATTTCATCAATCAAAAATTTAGCCATAAATATAGCCATTCCTTTCCCGGCATAATGTTTTAGTAATTTTACTGCCGTATATCGCAAAGCCGAATGCTTTGCTTCAAATATAATAACTCCGCATTCAAAAAAAGTCAAGAAAATATCAAAAGTTCGGCAATTGCTCAGGTAAATATGCCGTTATTCTCTTAAATCAGAACTTTCCGCCCCTGCCGCCGAAGGAATGCCCCGAGGAGGACATATGAGTCGTCGAACCGCCGCTGAATGACCTGCTTTGAGGTGGAGGGTCTTGGGGGCGAGGCGTTTTTGAAACTCTTCTGTATAAGTAAATATCCCTGGAATTAGTGACGTTAAAGCTGTTTTTTCTTTCATACGCCGAAGCGTTCGGCTGCATTCGCACTGTTTTTAGCTGCGATTTCATTGAGCTTACTGTTATAAGCGATACAATACATCCGAATACCAGCGATATAATAACATTTGACATACTGAATATGCTTCTTCGTCTGACGCCGTAGCTCGGCTCATCGTAAACATCATATATATGACCGGATTTTGCCGAGGTAATGAACTCATCGCACATATCGGCATACTTTTCAAACGCCCTGTAGTACTGACCGGCTGAAAGATAGCCTACCGTCTCGTCCTCAATCTCGGCAAGACCGTAGTCGGTTATTGCTGTTATCGCATAGCCGGATGTGGCAATATGCCACTCACGCTCAGACATATTCACAAAAAATATAACGCCGTCTAACTCATCACCGTAGCCGTAGTTTTGCTCAAAGAAATATTCAGCGTATTCTCTTGTCGACATAAATCCGCCGGTGCCGTTTTCAGTGAGAACCGCAACGTCAACTAAATGCCGCTCGCTTATCTCGTCCAAAAGGCTTTGCAGCTCTCTTAACTCACTCGATGTCAAAAGACCTGCATTGTCAACAACTCTCGGCGTTTTTGCGAAAACGGTCAGGCACATCACCGAGGCAATAATAACGGCTGTGCAAATCAAAACGATTCGTTTTATCAAAACCGCCCCCTCATATCAGCGAAAACAGAGTCAAAGCCGCAAAAGCGGCAGCGCTTGCAATCGCCGCTACTCCTAAAAGCCACTTTGTATATGCAGATTTGTCAACAGGTAAATCGCCGACAAACTTTCCGGTTTGACCGTTCATGGCAAAGGTGTATTTTTGACCGTTCCAATCGGTTGTCAGATGCCAAACAGGATACAACGCATACTTAAGTGAACTGTTTTTGAGTCTGACGCTTCCGCCCGACTCTATAACAGTGGCGTATCCGTGCACGGTGTTTCTTATCTCCTGCTTGGTCGTCGACTTGATTCGCTCGTTGGCTCTTTGCTTGCTGTCGTCTGACGACACATCATATTTATCAGCCAGATATCCTGCCAAATACGCTGTGTTGAAATCTACCGCCTGTGTAAAGTCATATGGCTCCAGCGATTCCATCAGGTCGTCAGGCATTTTGGAGGAGCCGTCGACAGGTATGCGCTCAAATCCAACGCTTGCCGAGCGTGCAACTGAGTAATAGCTGGTTTCGGTATAATTAAACCTTGTATCGCTCCAAGCACGGACTCTGGTTGCTGTGTAATTCACGTCAGCGTCAGCCTCGGCGTCAAACAGCCAAAAAGGAACGTATATGCCCTTAATTTCCTTGATGTGGTTTTCGTCCTTAAATACCTTCGGGAGTAGTCGCTTATTGCTTACATGGCGGCGCAAGGCATCCATTGCCGCATTTTTATCAAGCTTAAAGGGAATTATATAATCCGGCTTCAAGGCTCCGGACAGTCTTCCTGTCATTACAACAGGATTCGAGCAGTAAGGACACTTAGTTGCCGCAGTATTTTCATCCGTAATGATTTCGCCGCCGCAGGAGTTGCATATAAAGCTTAACAGCCCGCTGTCGTCCGGGATGACTTCTTTGCTCGGCTCGCTCCATGTCATATCGTCCTGAGCCTGCGCCGAGTCAGACTGCGAAAGCTCAATCAGTGTATTCGTTTCAAACTCAGTGTCACAATACGGGCACTTGAGCTTTTGAGAAGTCGGACTGAATTCAATTGCTCCGCCGCAGCAAGGACATTTATATTCAATCATTTGCTCCACAGCACCGCCCCCAAGTCACACTTTTTCTTTAGCTCAACTAAAATCAAATTCAAAAAGTATTTCATCAACTACATCACTTTGTCGCCGTCATTGAATACATCTCCGCACTCAGGACAGAACTTAGGCGGATTCTTCGGATCCTCCGGCTCCCAGCCGCACTTGTCGCACCTGTAAAGAGGTTCACCGGCAGGCTTTTTTGCTCCGCACTGTGTGCAGAATTTGCCCTTGTTCATGCTGCCGCAGGAGCATTTCCAGCCGCTTTCAGGCTTTTTAGAACCGCACTCGGGGCAAAAATTGCCCTTGCAGGTGTGACCGCAGGAACAGGTCCAAGTGTCCCCCGACGCCTGATTTGCCTTATTATCGTTTTGATTTTTTGCCATGCCGTATAAGTCGGAAGCGTTAACGCCTCCTGCCTGCTGAGCCATGCCCATTCCCATAAAGCCTGTCATAGCGCCGCTTTTGTTTGACGCTGCGCTTCTCATAGCATCGGCCTGAGCGCCTACTAAGGTAGCAGCAGCCATAGACGGATCTCTTAAAACTGCGGCGTGCTGAGCGTTCTTTATAAGCTCCTGATCCTCCTGAGAAAGTGTCACAGAGCCTAAAGCAACGCTTACAATCTTTAATCCCCTTGTTTGATTCCACTTGTCGGACAACGCTGAGTTCATTGCGTTCTCAAGCTCGGTATTGTGAGTTACAATCTGGTTGGGACGAAGCTCAAGCTCGGACAGTCTGCCCAGAGCCGGCTGCAATGCGCTTATAAACTCAGTTTTCAGCTGAGAATCGAGCTGGCTTCTTGTGTACTCACGCTCAACGTTTCCGCAGACGTTTGTATAGAACAAAAGCGGGTCGCTGATCTTATATGAATAAACACCGGAGCATCTTATGGAAACGTCTATATCAAGACCAATTTTTGTATCTACCACTCTGAACGGAACGGGATTAGGGGTTCCGAATTTATTATCCATAAGCTCCTTGAGGTTGAAGTAATACACTCTTTGATCCTTAGCGGTATCAGAGCCATAGGTAAAACGCTTTCCTATTGTGCTGAAGGTTCTCTTTATGCTCTCTCCGAGATTGCCTGAAAAAATGCTCGGCTCTGTCGAGCTGTCGTAGGTAAACTCACCGGGTTCAGCGCAGACCTCAACAATCTTTCCCTGCTCAACAATTATCATGCACTGTCCGTCTGCAACGGCAATGCCTGAGCCGTTGGAAATAATATTGTCGTTGCCCTTTGTATTAGATGAACGTCCCGAGATACGCTTTCTGCCCTTTACAACCAAAACATCGCCGGGCATAGAATCGCAATAGAAGAATTCCTTCCATTGGTCTGCCAAGGTTCCTCCGAGTGAATTAATTGCCGATTTAATAAGTCCCATATTGTTTACTCCTTTAAGAATTTTAATGCTGATTTTATCCTGTAAAAACCGATAACTGAATGCTTATAGGTGATAATATTTTTTAAAATCTTATCACTTTGTAAAATAAGTGTCAATACATTAATGAATTTTTGTATTAATCTGCAAAGTGCTTTGCGGCTGTCGCCTTCGTTTGTGCATTCATCATTGATACGAGCAGCCTTTTGCCGTGTCGAATAACTGCATACAGCAGCGAATCAAATATATCCGCCTGAAGCCTTATAGTCCATCAACAGCTCCGTTACCCTATAATAAATCATCATGCCTTCTTCAACGTCATTAAGCTTTAAGTTTGCCTCAGTCAGCGCCTCCGATACGGCTTGTACGGTTTCGGTGGGGATAATCTCTTTTTCCTTGTTGTCTTCCCAATATGTATTTTTAAAGGAATATAAGTCGTTGTCCCAGACGAAATCGGGAACTGCCGATATGGCGTCTCGAAGCCTTGATTCGTACTCAGTGCCCAAAAGCTCGTAGGCGTCGGAATACAAATAGTAAAAAGCGTCTAAATATCCGCTGTAACGAACGACGTCGCTGTCGGAGTTAAAGCAAGCAACCATAGAGACGAAGTTTGCCTCATCCTCTTGAATTATTCCCTTAAGATGCGAAAGCTCATGACAGATAGTTGCCGGCTTTGAAATATCCTGAGTGTCACGGTTATATGTCGCTTCAAACGCAAAAGGCATATAAAGACCTACTATTGCCTGCTGAGACATAAAGAAAGAAAAATATATCCCCTTCGGGTTCGGGTAGTATCCGCTTAGCTGTGAATAATCCCTTGACACCTTCTTGAGTGCGGACTTGCACTCGTCAACATAGCTTTTATCCAAAACGATATATCCGCTGTCGTCTCTGTTAAACTCTCCGCAAAGCTGAGACAGGCGCAGCGAGACATCCTCAAGAGTTTCAAGCAAAAGCTTCTCGGTATGCTCTGTAGGCTCAAAATACCTTTCGGAAAATGTTGAGCATTGATACATAACAAAGCAGCCAAGGGTTTCAGTAGTTAAAACGTACGCAAGTGCAATGCACGAAAGCCTCAAAGCAGCTCCGCTCACCCTCTTGACCTTTGCCTTGTCCTTTCTTTTAATCACTAAATAGATAATCAGAGACGGAATACCGATTATCACAGCCAAAACCGCCAAGGTTATCATAAGCTCACCGAGGGAAAACGGCAAAAGCCCGGACAGCCAAACAAACGGCGCGCTGATAACAGGGTATATTTTCCGAACGTAAAAGTCGGAAAATACGGTGCTTAATCTTGCAGTAACGTTTATTATCAGCATAGCTGCAATCACAGCAATGATTACTATATCGATTTTTTTAATACGCTTTTTATTCATCAGTTCATTTTCTTATCTACATTTATGACGAAGTAGTAAGTTCCCTCTTCCTTAGAATACTCTTGATATAAAATCTCGGTTATTCTGTCAATATCATATTTAACGCCGAACGGCTCAATAATGTCGAAGAGCACATTTGTATGCGTCGGTCCGTCTACCAAGCGAAAATCATGGAGCATTATGGTGCTGTCGTATTTTTTCAAGCCCTCAACAGTCAGCTCGTACAGCTTTTGCCTTACCGGGTTGGACACGTCTACCGGGTCCATATGTATTGTAAGCTGGATTCCGAGCTCGCTTTTCGCTTCCCTTTCTATGTTGTCGATTGTGTCGTGCATATGTATAATATCGCATTTTGAGTCGACCTCAACGTGAATAGAGGCAAAAACAGAGCCTACACCGTAGCTGTGCATAATCAAATCGTGCCTTCCGATTATGCCCTCGCTCTTATCTATCAAGTCGTAAACCGATTCAACCATTTCCCTTGTCGGCGGTACGCCAAGCATCGGGCTTATGGCTTCCTTAACCATTTTAGCGGCAGATATAATGACGAACACCGAGACAGCCAAGCCGACCCAGCCGTCTATATTAATTTTAAATACCTGCATAACTACCATGCTCAAAAGCACCGATGTTGTAGAAATCATATCGTTTCTTGAGTCCATAGCAGCCGCCTTTATTGCGTCTGACGAAATGGCATTGGAAAAGTCTATGTACGTTAAAAACTGAATGAGCTTAAGCACCACGGCGATAACCAAAACTGCATATGTAACAGCGTTTATTGTCAGCTCCTGAGGCGTAATTATTTTGTCAAGCGAGCTTTTAGCAAACAAAACGCCTATACACATAACTAAAATCGCAACGATAAGCGCAGTAATCTCTTCATACCTTGCGTGACCGAACGGATGGTCCTTGTCGGCAGGACGGTTTGAGAGCTTGAAGCCTATCATTGTCAGGATGGACGAGCCTGCGTCCGAAAGATTGTTTACTGCGTCGGCAATGATGGTGATACTGTTTGAAATCAGACCTATGAGCAGCTTTATGACAAACAGAATAAAATTAGTCGTAATTCCGAACAGCCCGGCAACAACTCCGTAACGTTCACGAACATCAGGGTCGTTTACATTCTTATAGTCCTTTATAAAAAGTCTTTTCAGCAAAATCTACACTTCTTTCTCAGCGTACATATATCGTACATAACAGGTACGCATTCTATTTTCAAATCCTTGCAGCATAAATCCCGAACAAGCCGAAAGAATTGCGTTGATGCCGGAACGGCATCGGGAGCGGCTTCGCCGCGAGAGCAATTCTTTCAGATTTGGAGCCATAGGCTCCGTATAATTATGTCATAATTACCGCACAAGCCGAAAGAATTGCGTTGATGCCGGAACGGCATCGGGAGCGGCTTCGCCGCGAGAGCGATTCTTTCAGATTTGGAGCTTACAGCTCCAAATCATTGTAACATATTTATACGATAATCGCACTAATTATATATTGCCATATAACCTGACTTATTCTGCCTTTGTCAAGCCTGCTCATCGAGCGTCAGCTCATATGCCGGCAGGAACTCATCGATAAAACAGTCGACCTCAGGTAAAGACATTCTTTTGAGTGAATCAAGCGTTTGCCTCTCCGCTGCGACAAAGTCGTTGTTTCCGGATTTTCTTTCCTCTATGCACTTAATCAAGGCTGAAATCTTGTCCGCCGCCTTAACTATGCGCAAAATCTCATCGTCAGAGCATCTCAAAAGCTTTTCGTATTCATCTGATATATCACTCGGGACAGCCGAGATAAGCTTGTCAACTGCTGCACTTTCAACATCCTTGTAAGCGTCGCTGATTTTTTCGCTGAAATACTTAACAGGTGTCGGAAGGTCGCCGGTTATAATCTCCGGGGTGTCATGAAACATGGCGACAGCCGCCGTGTGCTCGGCGTTTATGCTTCCGCCGAAGCGTTTATTTCTTAAAACGCACAAAAGATGCGCTATAACGGCGGTGTCAAGCGAATGCTCTGCGATATTCTCGCTCCTTGAATTTCTCATCAAACCCCAGCGGTTAATATATTTCATTCTCGACATCAGCGCAAAAAAGCTCGATTTCACAGCTCATCCACCTCAACAGTCTCCGGCTTATACTCCTCGTTTCCCAGAGCAAAGTCTATTACCTTGCCGTAAAAGTCGGCAGGATTAAGCTTTATTTTGTCAGCGAGCATATTTGCCTGCTCAAGGTCGGGCGCATAAAGTCCTAAATCCATCAGAGTGTAGTCGCCGTCCTTGCAGGTACATCCCACAAGATATCCCTTCCCCTGTTCGGTAATTGTGACCTTTACGTCATTGTCGTTTTTAAGACGTGCGAAGAATTTCAAGCCCGATGACAAAATCCTGTTTCTGAACACCTTAGGAACAAGCTTCTTAAAGTCGTCCGCTCCGGATTTTGCTGACTCGGACAGCGAATAATACTCTTCACCGTCGATATCGACAAGACTGAGCATACCGCTGGACAGCATCTGCTCTATCACCTCGGAAAACAAAAAGTAGTTAACTGTGCCGTCAGCCGTGGCAATCTCGGTGAGCTGCATGGGTGTTATCGGGCGGTTAATTTGGCGCAGAAAATAGCAGATGAGTATCTTAACGGCATATGTGTCGTTTAAACTGAGCATCTCGGGAGATGTAAATCTATCGAAACTGTTCATATTCAAAGGCTTCCTCTCAATATTTAAGTATTAATGATATAAGCGAGCTGCTGATCTTTTTAACAGCAACGCCTATTCCGGCAGCAGACTGAAAACTCATGGCAACAGTAAAACACCTTCATCATTTTAATTGCAGCATAGTTAACGTATATTTAACTACCTGCGGCATTAAAGCATTGATTTCGGCTATTACAGCTTTCTGATCTTTGCAAAGGCCGCCATTATCTTTTTTGTGCCGACCTTGTCAAATGCAATTTCGAGCATAGTATCGTTAGCCATCTTTGTCGCCTTAAGTATTGTTCCCTCGCCGAAAACGTTATGAGCAACTCTTTCACCGACAGAGTAATCAACGGCAGTCTTATTTGTCACACCGGACTTGAGCTTATCCATTTCACGCATAAACGGCTGGTTTTTAGGCTCGCTTTGCTGTCTTCGCTTCGCATCACCGATGCTGTCCTGAGTCTTATCGGTACGCTTTTCTGTATTTTCCTCCGGCAGCTCGGAAATAAACCTTGACGGAGGATTAAAGCTTGTCGAGCCGAAGAGCATTCTCTGCTGTGAGTGTGACAGGTAAAGATTTTTTCTCGCTCTTGTTATCGCAACATAAGCAAGCCTGCGTTCTTCTTCAACGTCT
This sequence comes from Ruminococcus sp. UBA7158, assembly GCA_002491605.1. Classification (GTDB taxonomy): domain Bacteria; phylum Bacillota; class Clostridia; order Oscillospirales; family Ruminococcaceae; genus Faeciplasma. Next base: position 6,158 of record DKWG01000011.1, on the reverse strand, counting down.
GCCTCGCTGTCAAGACTTCTTGAGCTTGGGAATATTCTTTCTTCCATACCGATGACAAAAACATTGTCAAACTCCAAGCCCTTTGCCGCATGGACGGTCATAAGCGTAACGCTGTCGGACTCCGTGTCCATCGAGTCTATATCCGTATAAAGTGATATTTCCTCCAAAAAGCCCTCAAGAGTCGGCTCCTCGGCGTTATCTGTGTAGTTTATCATTGTCGACTTAAGCTCGTTAATATTTTCAAGCCTTTGTGCGCCCTCGTCACCCTGACCTGATAAATATGTCGTATAGCCTGACTTTTCCATCAGCTCATCTAAAAGCTCCGGCAATGGAATCAGCGATGAATGCTCTCTTAACTCGTCGAACATTTCCGCCAAGTCGCTCAGCTTCGCCGCTGCTCTTGAAAGCGCAGGAATTTCCCTTGAATCACGCATTATTTGCAATGGTGATTCGCCCAAGCTGTGCGATATCTGCTCCAAAGCGTCGACAGTTGAAGCTCCGATTCCTCTTTTAGGCTCGTTGATTATTCTTTTCAGTCTGAGTATATCAGTCTCATTATTAATTACTGACAAATACGCAACAATATCCTTAATTTCCTTGCGGTCGTAAAACTTAACGCCGCCGATTACCTTATACGATATTCCGCTTGCGAAGAATGCGCGTTCTATGGCGTTTGATTGAGCGTTCATACGGTACAAAACAGCGTTTTGAGAGTACTTGCCGCCTGACTTAATTGATTGAAGTATCGTCTGAGCAACGAATCTCGCTTCGGACTGTTCGTTAGATGCCTTGTATACTATTACCTTGTCGCCGGGTCCCGAGCTTGTCCAGAGGTTTTTGCCCTTTCGTCCCTTGTTGTTTTTTATGACGGTGTTAGCAGCGTCCAGAATGTTCTGGGTAGAGCGGTAGTTTTGCTCGAGCCTTATAACCTTGGCGTTTTCATACTGATGCTCAAAGGAAAGAATATTTTCTATAGTCGCTCCCCTGAACTTATATATACTCTGGTCGTCATCTCCGACAACGCATATATTCTTTCTTCTTGCACTCAAAAGAGCAATAAGCTTATACTGCACCATGTTTGTGTCCTGATACTCATCGACCAGTATGTACTTATACAGATTTTGATAATGCTCCAAAACCTCGGGGTTTTCCTCAAAAAGCCTTACAGTCAGAAGAATTATATCGTCAAAATCAAGGGCGTTAGCTTCTCTCAGCCTTGACTGATACAACGAATAAATCTTAGCTATAGTCTGCTTTCTGAAGTCGCCCGTGGATAGCTTTTCGTATTCATCGGCATCAATTTGAGATTCCTTTGAATGAGAAATCTCGCTTAAGACAGCCTTTGGCTGAAACAGCTTGTCTGACACGTTCAGGCTTTGCATACACGTCTTAATCACCCTGACGGAATCATCAGTATCATAAATTGTAAAGCTCTGCGAATATCCGAGCTTATCTATCTCACGGCGCAAAATTCTTACGCACGCCGAGTGAAATGTTGCCGCTGTTATACCCGACGCAGTGTCGCCGAGCATAGCATTAAGTCTTTCCTTCAGCTCCCCTGCCGCCTTATTTGTAAAGGTTATGGCTAAAATGTTCCATGGATTGACGCAGTTTACCGCAACTATTTCACGAAGGCGTTCGCTGTCGCACACAATGCCGTCGGCGTAATCCTTTAAAAATCTCTCATCGTCCGGAGTGACGCCGCTGTACCTTGTTTCATCATTGTAGGCGTTGCCGAAATAGACCATATTGGCGACCCTGTTTACTAAAACAGTTGTCTTTCCGCTTCCTGCACCGGCTAAGATCAGCACCGGACCGTCAACACAAAAAACAGCCTCACGCTGCATATCGTTTAACTTATTAAAATACCTTGTAAGCGCACGTCTCTTAAGCGCCATAAAATCTGTATCCAACAATTTGTATCACCAAAATCCTTTATTTCTTTATATTTTTCTGTGAACCTGAAAGAAACGTCTCACAGCTCTTTCGGTTTGTGCAAAATTCACGGCACATTTTTTAATCTCATCAGCCGACATAAACCGCCGTATTTAAACACTTATAATTAACACTATGCAACTATTATAGCACAACCGCACATAAAAGAAAACACAAAATTTATTTTTTAATTAATTTTCACATAACTATAGACTTTTTATCTCGGATTGGTGTATACTTATTTTATCAGCACAATCTATCTTTTTCCAAGGAGGCATAACTTTGAGATTTTTCTCTGACAAAAAATACAACAAGATATTCGGCTACTGCTTCGCATTCGTATTAGTAACACTTCTTGCCGTTTTGATAATATTCAAGTGGGACAATGCAAGAGCTATATTCAGTTCTGTTCTCACCGTTATCTCTCCGCTGATTTGGGGAGCGGTTATCGCCTTTGTCATGAATCCTATGATGAAAAACTGTGAAAAGTTTTTGGCAAGATTCATTTTCAAGAAAAAGCCGCACCCGAAGATAGCAAGGGCTATAGGTATTATCTTTGCTTCAATCGTCATAGTTGCCGTTATAGCGGTAGTTATTCTGACGATAATTCCTCAGCTGATAACAAATATACCCGGAATATACGACGGTATTACCAATGAATTCATCCCTTCGGCTCAAAGCTGGGTAAATAAAATTTTAGACGACAATCCCAGTATCGCTACAGTTGTCAACAATGAAATTGACAACATTATGACAAACCTAAAGGATTTAATTAACGGTCTTGCACCGCAGCTCAAAAATCTTCTTACAAGCCTTTTGAGCTTTGCTAATTCCGTTAAGAGCTTTGTTTTAGGCTTCATTGTTGCAATATACTTTTTGTTCAGCAAGGAAAAGCTTCAAGCTCAGGCAAAGCAAATGATTGTCGCCATGTTCTCAGAAAGAACATATCACAAGATATTTTCTATCACCTCAAACACAAATCATGCTCTTTTAAATTTTGTATACGGCAAGATTATAGATTCTGTTATTATCGGAATACTCTGCGCTATAGTCATGTTTATTCTGAAAATGCCGTATGCCATGATTATTTCTTTGATTATCGGTATAACTAACATCATCCCTATATTCGGTCCGTTTATCGGAGCTATCCCGTCTGCAATATTAGTTCTTATTGCAGAGCCGAAGAAGGTGATTATCTTTATAATATTCATTTTTGCCCTCCAGCAGCTCGACGGAAATGTTATCGGTCCTAAGATTTTAGGAGACAAGGTAGGCTTATCGTCCTTCTGGGTTCTTATTTCTATCCTCATTTGCGGAAGTATGTTCGGTATTGCAGGAATGATTATAGGCGTGCCGCTGTTTGCCGTGCTGATTGACCTCATAACTAATATCGTCGAATCAAGACTGAAAGAAAAGAATATGCCGACCGAGCAAGAGTACTACTCTATGGCAGGAATAAATATAGGAAGAGTTACAGACTCCGAGCCTGACGGCGAAGTGCTGGAGCTTACAAGCGCTGATAATGCAAATTCGGAATCATCATCCGACACCGCTAAAGTATCGAAAAAACCAAAAAGCAATAATCAGCGTAAGTAAATCATCGCACAAGCAAAAGATGGGTAATTAAAATGATTCATATTGAGACAGAGCGGCTTGTTATCAGAGAAATGACGGCAGGCAACGAATAATATACAATAAAACGTGCTGTGAGTACAAAGTAAGCTCTCAGCACGTTTTTTATATTTAATATGCTCACTGTAATAACGTCAAGAAAATGAATATGTCAGATCAGATAAGTCTCATGATAACAACAACCGTCAGCAATGCTCCGATATATGCCATAGAATAAGCGGATAAATCCACCGTTGCTTTTTCGTTTCTCAATAGCACTCCTATTGCAGGCGTACTCGTCATGCCGCCTGCAACAATGCATACCGCTTTTTCCCGTCCCGACCTTAATATCAGCCGACTGAAAAGATATCCGAAGACAATCGGCACAGTAGTAAGAATCATTCCGTATAAAACCCATTTAATATTAAACGATGCGTTCATCCTGATGCCGGCAGGAATACCTGAGCCGACAAAGAACATCATCAGACCTAAATTCCTATATATAAATACTTCCCCTTCAATGTCGGCGTTCGCTTTTCTAAGCCATTGATATATCAATCCGATTAAAATTGCGCAGCACAGTATGCCTCCCGTAATGCCGAGCGAAAGTCCCAAAGGCATAAGCTTAAGCTTACCTGCGGCAGTACCTAAGACAATAGATATTCCCAAGAGGATGAGAGTATCGATATTTTTACAATCGGCATCCGATCTGTCTTTGACCGTACAGTATGCTTTCTTAAACGTTATATTCCTCACTGCCGTCTGAACAAATACCACTGTAAACACAGTGCCGAATAAATATGAACATCCGTAACCGAGCACAGCCTGCTCTGCTGCAGCACCCTCGGCTTCACAGACTGCCGACAAGCCCGGGGTGCTTGTCACAGAGCCGCAGAATATGCCAGCTAAAAGTGATTTGTCAACAGACTTGTCAGCAAAGCTGATTATAATCATTGCTAAACAGCCTGCGACTGCCATCAGTGCTCCGACTATAAAAAACAGTATACTTCGTTTACTGACGCTCCTTGAAGCCGACGCTCCGGCTGATAGTCCGATTGACGATACAAACAAAGCTGTCCCGAGTCCCGAATATGTACTCATGCTGTTTTCAAGCTCTGCATACGCCATTGAATCACAATACTCAGATATTAGAACCCCTGCTAAAACCGCAGTAATAAGTATTGCGGATAAATCAAGCGAAATATTACCCACTCTTATTCTACCAATATAATACCCTATGATTACAATTGCAAACACTATGGCAGGCGGAGTAAAAAGGCTTATAAGACGGGTCGTCATTTTTTAATCCCCTGCTTTTCCGCCGTTAGGTACTTAACGCTGATAGGGCTTTTTATGCTTTTGGTGTGCGACTCATTTATATCAATAACAGCTCGGTCGCCGTTCTGATTGCCCATAACATACCATCTTAGTGACTTCACCCAATCGGGAACTGCCTTTCCGTTGTAATAAACCGCATTATCGGCAATGCTGACTAAATCGCCGTCGTGTATTTTGCGAGAAGTGTCTGCATTTTCTTTATCACTGCATATCGAACCGTCATTATTTATGATGCAGGACACTTTTCGTCTGAAATCGTCCATAGTTTCCCCGAAGTTTTTCATCCAATGGTCGGGGTCACGATGGTTGCTGCCGTAGCCTCTTTCATGCGCTTCCTTGTGGCTGACAATGCTGTCAACCGCAAGATTGAATCTATTGCAGAGATAGGCGCAGTATTCCGCTGCAACTCCAAACGCTTTTTCATAGTATATAATATCATGCAAATTATCTTCACAAATCTCAAATTGAATATACGCAGGATTGCTGTTGTAGCTGCCCTTTTTACCCTTGCCGACGCCCCAGCAGCATATATCCAACGGCAATATCTCCGCAACACGCACCTGATTATTCCTGTCATACCCTATAAAGGCATGAACGCACATATTTTTGCCCTCGGGCTTAGGTATGTCCCAATAGTTTTTTCTAAGGTTTACCCCCACCTCATCGGGGGCGTTTACATACCGCTTCAGCATTGGATTGTTTGCTCCCGTCGAGTGAACAACAATGCCCTTCGGCGTCATTTTCTTCGCAGCGATGTAGCATAAATTGTTTGAAGCATATGCTCTTATAATATCCATTATAATTATGTCCTTCCTTCTCACCGACTCAGGTTTTACCGCTTAGACACGCCGAAGCTCATCAAGGCTTGCAAGACGTTTTGTTTTTGCACGGCTTGTTAAGGTCGGTAAAACCCCTTGTCTGAAAGCTTTTTCAAGACTTACTCCCTCTTTTTTGACTGCAAATGAATCTGATTGGCATAAACGCTCGCTCCGGCAAGCAGTATTCCTTGTGTCACAGCAGTAAACAGCGCATATGCGCAGTCTTTAATACATGATATATCCCCGGTTGCAATAATCCATACCGCTGACAACGAAACTGAAATTATTCCGAGAACTGCAGGAATCCATTTGTCCGGCAGACTGCTTTTCTTCAGACTGACGCCGATTAAATATAAAATCGGAATCAGCACCAACAGCTCAGCCTTAATATAATCCTGATAATTCATTGCCACACCTCCTTAATTTAATGTCTATAGCCTTGAGCAAAACTCGGCA